>JASHOT010000211.1 GCA_030040965.1 Candidatus Sulfotelmatobacter sp.
CGGTTGATACCGCGTCGACCTTGGCATCGGCGAGGCTACGCTCCACAATTCCTAAGAGGCTTTTGATTTCGTCGGAGCTAGTTGGCTCTTGCCTTAGCCAACCGTACTCCACCCACTTTTCCAAGCTCATCCTCATCTCCCAGCAAGAACACCTTTTGACCCTTCAGAACCGCCTTCAAGAAATGATTGCCCTCAGCAATCTTCGCCTTGAATTCCGAAGCCGAATATACGGTCGGGTTTATCGGTCGGCCGAGGCTTTTCTCGACACTGGCCAGATGCGAGAGAACGTCGTCAACCGTGGCCGTTCCCACAACCATTAGATCAACATCACTCTTGGCAGTGTCGGCCTGTCGTGCCACAGAGCCATAGACAAATGCCAACGCAATTCTCTTCGATAGGGGGTGCAGAGCAGAACGCAGAATGTTGAAGATGCCGACAGTTTTGTTAACCAGGGCTTGCATCTCGGAGAAGACGGGCGCGTCCCGATTCGCCTGATAGAAAACCTGGCTGCCCAGTGAGGTTCGTACGACAAGCCCTACCTTCGTAAGGTTTTCGAGTTCGCGTTGAACTGCACCCACGCTAGCATCTACTTCGCGTGCGATCTGCCGCGTATAGAACGTCTGATTCGCGCGGCCATAGAGAAGAGCTAATATGGCCCCACGCGTCTGGCCAAATAGAAGGTCCGCAAGACCTGTTGGCGTACTCATTTAGAGAACAATTGTACTCAGTATGAGAACGCAGTTCAACCATACATTTGTTCATCTGGCTCATGCCTCCGGGCCGAAACCGACGTTAGGCGAACATCGGCGCTGGTCACAGAATGGTCACAATAAATCGGCCATCTCGACGAGTTAAGTTGTTGATTAAAAAAGTGGTTAGGCCTAAAGTGCACAGCCCTGAAAAGGCTGGCGTCGGCGGTTCAACTCCGTCCCTGGCCACCATATCTCTAACATTTACTTGTCGTTGCACCCCGCAACTCAACCTGTGCATTTGCTGCTTTCGGCTCCTCCGCTGATCACAATGGTGCGGATTTACCCAGTCTGATCAATGAGATAGAGTCGGTAGAGCGCAGACCAGAAGGGCGTGGCGTCACCCAAAATCTGTATGTTAACTCATTTGTCCGATCCGGCAATTCGGAGTTGCGACGATCGTCTCCAGTAGAGGTTCTTCACTGATGGCTTCTGACTGCGGCTGCTCGCTGTGCGACCCACATTTTATGGCTGAGGCTGCAGCATGCCTCTGGGCTGTTAATTAATAAGCGGAGCAACCATTAGTGAGGCTGCACACGGGAATGCCGATAGATGCTGAAAGCCATGAACGAAACGAGAGCGAGATAGCCCAGCAATTTCCGCTAAACTCGTCAGCGACAAAAAGTCTCGGACTCCGACTTGTTCGCGCAGGAAGCGATGCACGCGCTTGCCCCTGGATGGATCTTGGGTGCCTGCTTCGGTGCAACGAAGCGACTTGTCGTGCTAAACGGCATAATGTCCTGTTGGAGTCGCTCGCTAGTGCTGCGCCGAAGTCACTCTCGGGCTCGACGAAAGCAATCAGTACGCTGGTATCCGGCGCTTGGACGACGACGGCGTACATCGGAGACCATTTGTATCGGGTGACATGAGCGACGTTTATGAAGCAGTAGCGACAAAAGGTGGCACCATGACAATCTCTTCTTGCCTGCTAGAAGCCTACCTCAAATGCCCTACCAAATGCTGGCTGAGGTCAGCCGGTGAGCCGACTACAGACAGCACATGCGTCCAATGTACTCGGGCTCGGAACGAGTCATATGCTGCAGCTGAGATTTGTCGGCTGCGATCGAGAACGCCCCAGAGTGAGTGCATGGTTTCCCCTTCTGCGGACCAGCTAAAAGCGTGTAAGTGGCGGTTGTCCACCGGTGTTCGTGCGCAAACACCGCATCTGGAATCCTACATTCATGCAGTGGAGTGCTTGCCGTCAGCGAGGCGCGGCAAATCCGCTCACTTCATCGTCACTCGCTTCATTTCCACTAACAAGATCAGCAGGGACGCCAAGCTGCTGCTAGCGTTTGACGGCCTAGTGATGTCAGAGAACCTAAAACAAAACGTTGGCCTGGGCAAAATAATCCACGGTGATAACCGAGCGACGTTGAATGTACATACTTCCGCCCTGGAACTTGAGGTGAGGCAGCATATTGCAAAAATTGGGGCGTTGTTGTCTAGCCCTTCACCACCAGACCTCGTTCTGATCCCACACTGCGCAGAATGCGAGTTTCAGACCCGGTGCCGACAGAAGGCCCTAGAGACTGATGATCTGACTCTATTGTCAGGAATGACCGAGAAAGAGCGGAAGAAGCTGCATGATAAAGGGATCTTCACTGTGACCCAATTGTCCTATACCTTCCGTCCTCGCCGGCGTTCAAAACAGGTGCGCGACAAACGCGAAAAGTATCACCACTCGCTGAGGGCACTGGCGATTCGGCAGAACAAAATCCACATCGTCGGCAATCCGAAAATAGTAATTGAAGGTACTCCAGTCTATCTTGATGTCGAAGGTTTGCCAGACCGCGATTTCTACTATTTGGTCGGTGTGCGTGTGGGAGATCGCAATTCAGCGGTTCAGTATAGTCTTTGGGCAGACAGCGCCGAAGACGAGAGAAAGATATGGAATGAATTCATAGGCATCCTCGCGAATATCACAGACCCAGTATTGATCCACTATGGCAGCTACGAAACCATGTTCCTGAAACGTATGGGCGATCGATACGGCGTCCCTCCCGCAGAGTCCGGAGTCGCAGGAGCAGTAAAGAGATCCATAAACCTCCTCTCGGTGATCTTTGCACAGGTTTATTTTCCGACATTCTCAAACAGGCTGAAGGATATTGGCCATTTTTTCGGTGCGAAATGGGGAGGTCCTGTGACATCCGGTTCGCAGAGCGTCGCTTCTCGTCTCGAGTGGGAGCGGTCCGCCGCTCCCGAACTGAAGGCCGCGCTAGTCGCCTACAACCGGGATGACTGCCTAGCGATAGAAACAGTTACCGCAGGCTTGACCCAGATCATCCGCGAGGCTGACTTGCGGACGGATGTCGAGTTCTCGGACAAGCCAAAAAAAGTCGCGTCGAGTAAGGGCGCAGAGATTCACGGATCCTTTGAATCGCTCCTGAGATCGGCTCAATTTAGGTATGCGCGTTCCCGAATCAAGCTGTCCAGGAAGAAGGCCATCCAGTTGCCACAGGCGGGAATGAAAGAAGCAAAGAAACATCAGCAGCGAAGGTCGTTTTTTACGATTAAAGGGATAATCGTTCGGGTGCCCCGTAAGCGGATCTGTCCGGCAGGACATAGATTAAGTGCCTCATCAAAGACATCCCAGCATTCACTTCTCGATTTAAGATTCACCAAAAGCGGGTGCCACAAGACCATTGTCAGGTACACAGGAGCGATGGGCTACTGCAAGGTTTGCAAGGAAAGATATGCCCCTCCTGGCACTCGCTGCCATCGCGGCCAGCGATTCGGCTGGAACTTCCAGGCCTGGGTGGTTTATCAGCGTGTCGCGTTGAGAATGTCCTATCGACTGATCTCAAAAGCGCTCTATGATCTTTTTTCAGAACTATTGGCTCCAGAAACTGCAATCGGTTTTGTTGAGAGATTTTCTGAATATTATTCGCGCACCGAAGATCTGCTGTTGCAGGGCTTATTGAATGGGCCGGTAGTGCAACTCGATGAAACAAAGATAAACATCATGGGGGCAGATCAGTACGTTTGGGTCCTAACCGACAATCGTCGGGTGTTTTTTAGGCTGCAGCCAAGCCGCGAAACGGAATTTCTGAAGCCACTGTTCTCCACTTTCGCAGGCACCGTCGTGACTGATTTTTATGGAGGGTATGACGCGCTCCCTTGCACGCAACAGAAATGTCTCGTCCACCTGATTAGGGACTTGAACGATGATTTGTGGAAAAATCCATTTGACGATGAATTGGAACGGTTTGTCGCAGCTGTTCGCGATTTATTGGTTCCAATACTCGAAGACGTGCAGCGGTTCGGCCTCAAATCTCGCCATCTCCGCAAACATCTCGTTCGGATAGATCGCTTCTACCGAGACATGGTCACGGGGCAGGCTTCCATGCGGGACACGACAGCCCGATATAGGAAGAGATTCGAGCGGTACAAGGAGTCGTTGTTCTCCTTCATCGAGAATGACGGCGTGCCGTGGCACAACAACGCTGCGGAGAGGGCACTTCGTCACTTCGCAGTCCAACGGAAGATCTCAGGCGCGTTCAGTGAGAGGGGGGCGCGCGACTATCTCCGTCTTCTTGCTATCGCGCAAACTTGCCGCTTCCAGCAAAAATCGTTTCTCGGCTTTCTCCTATCGAAACTTACGAACGTAGACGAATACAAAGACCGGAGCAAGGCGCATCCAGACTGGACTACCAATCCCTGGGAAAAAGAATGACGACACGCGTTGAAGCTGCCCTGTAACGTCCCGAGTTGTTTCGTGTGGCGGGGTCGGTCGGTCAAGCTTTGCCGAAAAGACATGAGAGTTGGTTGAACGCCTGTGTCTCGGGCGCTAGCATGACTGCCGTGGATACGAGCCGGTGGGCAATCTCTTCGTACGTTTGAGACCTGCCGCGAGATGCCAAACTGCGTGGGGGATGCACAGATCACTCAAATATTTGTTTCCAACCGGAGCGACAAACCTCCAGGATTTCGTCCGCGGATAGGCTTCTGCCCGTCGCCATCAGAGCTGCTTCTCGAGAAATGTCATCTACCTCGCCGAAAATAACACTTCCTGCCCTCTCAATCGTATGGACTGCCTTCGCGTGCAACTGCTGCCGAAACGTGTTTGTCCAATCCTCGTGGAGCCTCGGCAGCGATCGCCCAAAGAGTTCGATCGTATCGTGGATATACAAAAGGTCTTTGGCGCGGTCTTCTGTGGTGCGCTTTTGGCGCACCAGGATCTTCTGAGCAATATATGCCGCTGCACTCGGGATGCGTACGGTCATTGCGTGCGCCAGTGAGAAACCGTTCGAGTCGTGAATTTTGACAAGCCATGGGGCGTGTAGCAACAAGTCGAGATATCGAAGCCTCTGTGTCGTTACGCCTCCAACTCGCACCGTGGCGGTGGACTTCTTGTCCCGGCCATGCATGCTGCCGACAAGCGGCGTCAGGAACTCAGCGTAAAATCCAGAATCACTGGTACTGAGGGAATAGTGAGTTACGGGCGGCGTATGGTCGCCGAGCAGCTTTTCTTCGAAGCCATTGGCCAGAAGACGGTCGCGAATGTCTTGTTCCTCGACCGATACCTTCGCTGGTAACGCCACGTCGGTATCAAGAGTAGTCAGTGGACTGTATTCAAGTGGTTGAGCAAGGTTGTGAAGTCGGTACAGCCGATGCGCCCATCCTCCAATAACCACAACTTGGTCCAGCCATGGGCCAAGGGTAGTGATTAGTCGTGCGAATTGATCGACATCATGTTCGACGGGCATGCTCAGTCCTGCCGAAAAACCGACGCAAGGAAGCTTCGACGTATTTCCTCAGCTTGCTTGCTTCCTCGCGCAGGGTGGCCGGAAACGTCTAGCCACACTTGCAAGACATCAGAGACGGGAATCCCATCTCGCTCCACCGCTGCGCGAAAGACGGATTCGTTAGCAGCAGGGATTCTGATGTAAACATCAGCCCCGCTTTCGCTGGGTCGCTGTGCCGAAAGACCGAGCTCACGTAGCACCGCAACCTCGATCTTTTCCAAATAGACGTGCAGCGGTGCGCCATGCACAAAGCCGATGCCGAGCATGTCGGCAGCCGCGAACAATCCCAAACACCCCCGAGGCACTGGCGGATGAGGGGCGCGGCGTGCTCCCACGACAACGTTTGCTTTCGCCTGGTAAGAACGCAGCGCTTCGCGGAGTTGGTATGGCTTGTCGCCCTTGATGACAAAACGCATCGGGAATTCGCTTATGCGCAGCTGATTTGCCCCCTGCCAGCGTTTCATCAATTCTTCTAGTCGCACCAACCTCAGCACGCGTCCCGAGTCGTCCAAGAAGCCTTCTCTGGCGAACTGACTGACGAAACGAAAGGCGCTCATTATCGAAACCCGGGCCGCTTTAGCGAGCTCCGATGCATTGCGATACTCACCTCGTGGAGCGGAAATGAGGCTTTCGGGAATACGGGGGGCGAGCAGGATTTTGATCATCCACTGGTTTAAATCAGAGAACAACTGTGCTGAGCGCTGATGGAGTGCGAGGGAAGCTCGATTAGACCCTTCGATGCGCTGAGCGTTCAGGGCTTCCAAATCGGGTCCAGCGAAAGCGCGGAATCCTTCAAGATCGACGAGACCGATTGCGACATTTGGAGCGTATTCGGCCGCAAACCGGAGACTTTCTTCCCATATTTGCTGCGGGATACGATTTGCGGCCACGATGGCTAAAGGGTTCGCCTGCGGCTGAAATTCTCTTGCGGCGGCTTGTGCTTGCAGGATCGCTTGCGCGAGGAGAGGGATTAGCCGGTCGCGGCGGCCTTCGGCCGCAGCTTTCACCTCAACAATGTAGTGTTTGCCATCGCGACTGACCAGCAGGTCAGCATGGCGGTTCTGAAGCTTTGGCTCGCGAACGACCTGCCAGCCGTTTTTCCGAAACACTTCCGCGACCAGGGCCTCGAAGGACGCACTGCGGGAATCTCGTAGAATTTGGCGAGGCGGTGACATGGTTTAACTCGGCCATGATAATTATCCTGGCCGTGGTAATTAACACGGCCACGATAATACACCTGACGTCCTTGTGTCAATGCCCTCGACAGCAAGCATCTAGATTGATCGAACGCCAACCTCCAACCTGTGGATCTCAGATCTTGGCGAACTCCGGAATCCGCATGCGTTGATTTGTTTGGGTCCGTTATGGGTCCAATAACTTCGGCAAGAAATGGGGTCTGAACGGCGATAAAGATAAGGATTGCAAGCACTTAGGCTCCCGCCGACTACAGCCCTGAAAAGGCTGGCGTCGGCGGTTCAACTCCGTCCCTGGCCACCATGTTTTCAATCACGTTAGGGGCATCCGCCCGCCCCGATTTTGGCTCCAATTGGCGCCTCGTTGGCTCCACAATTTTTATCAAACTGTTCATTCACTATCCGCAACCGCGGTGGCATCGCAATACTGGCTGTGCTCGCCATTGCAATCGGCTTTGAGGTGCGGCGCAAGAGAAGACAGGGTGACCAGCCCGATATGATCCCGCACTCATCAGCTTTTGGGAGCACCTGTGCCAGCATCCTATCGCAGTTTCTCGTGGCTCCGGTTTCGACGTTGATGCCAGAAACAAGCTCATGCGAAAGTCTTTGTGCGCCTCGGCACGCACGTGGGTAAGGGCGTACTGCTGTGCGTCGCCTGTCCAATCAACGCCTTGGTATCGGTTGATACGTTCGTTCAATAGATTCCTTCGCGTTCTGGCTTAATCATCGGGTGTTGCCAATGCGAACGGATGCAATGCGCGAGCCCGATTCCTTTTCCGATTCGACTTACGAAGAGCAGACTCATCTCGCTGACGATGAGCTCGCGTCTTTCGTTGCAACCGTCAATGCATCGTACGGTCCAGAGCAGGCCAAACTTTCGGCACAGGACTGGCTCGATGAGTCGGGAGTCATGGACAGCCCTCCTCGATCGGAAACGCGAAATTGGCACTCGGTCACAACCGCAGCTTCGGCCCGATTAACCAGCAGGATTCAAGTCGGGGCTGCATCGATCGATGCTTAGTACATCGTCAACTGATACGAAGGTGTCGCCAATACCATCGTTCAATTGTTTCCCCACCATTCTTCTGGCTCAATCGAAGTTGCGGGGTGGATTCAATGTAATGGAGATATGCGCCCGCCAACACCGCTGACTGCAGGAGTTCTGCATTGAAAGACCGGTGGTCGTCGAGAAAGCAGGAAGTTGGGAGCTTCCTCGCTCCCCTCCAATCAAGCGTCTTTCCAGAGGAATTGTGAACTTCTTAGCTTCAAGAATGTTGATTGCAAGCCGTGTGAAGGTTTGCACCAAGCTCACGATGTTCTGTGTAGCTCTATTGGCGGGAGTCCCGCTTTGCGGACAGTCCGATTTGGCAAGCCAAGGAACAGCACCCTACACTCCCTCTACTCTTGCCGTTCAGGAAAGCCCCGATCTTCAGCAGCAAAGTCCTTACCTGGGGGGAGTTCCCGCGGGCAAAGCAAGTTCGACGCCGATGTCGCTTTCTCTGGAAGACGCCGTGGCTCGGGGCCTGCGGCAAAACCTCGGAGGGCTGCTTTCCAGCGACGCGATGTCCGGGGCGCAAGGCGAACGCTGGCGGGCACTCAGCGCGTTGCTGCCGAATCTGACCACAGCCACTAGTTTCGCCGTGCATCAGATCGATGTAAGAGCGCTTATAGGCATCCCCGATGTTCCCGGCCATCCCCCCGTGCTTGGCCCTTTTGGAGTTTTCGACACACGCGCTTACCTTGACCAGTCAGTATTCGACTGGGAGTCGATCGAACGCGCACGGTCGTCAGCCGTGCAAGTGAAATCGGCCCAATACAGTTACAAGAACGCCCGCGAACTGGTGGTGGTTGTGGTGGTATCGAATTACCTGCTGGTTATCGCGGACCAGTCGCAAGTCGAGTCCGCGTTAGCTCAGCGTGACACTGCGAAAGCGCTCTTCGATCAGACTACCGACCAGAAGAAGGCCGGGCTTGCGGCGGCAGTTGACGTACTGAGGTCCGATGTCGAGCTTCAGGCACGCGAACAAAGATTAATCCTTGCGCGGAATACTCTAGCCAAACAGGAGCGGGTTCTCGCGCGGGCGATCGGACTTCCCGCGGGTCAGACGTTCGACTTAACCACGCATGTTGCTTACCAGCCTCTTACGACTTCAAGCCTCGATCAAGCACTGCAGCAGGCCTACAGCACTCGCCCCGACTATAAGAGCGTAACTGAGCAAGTTCGTTCCGCTGAGTTGCAAAAGAAAGCGGCTTCAGCGGAGCGCTACCCAACGTTGTCCGCTCTTGCCGATTACGGATCCATTGGCACTAATTTTGCTTCGAATCACGGCACCGTCGATGCGGCTGCTGAACTCCGATTTCCCATTTTTCAGGGAGGCAGGGTCCACGGGGACAACGTCGTCGCAAGTTCCATCCTGGCAAGGACTAAGCAACGACAAGAAGACCTACGCGCCGCTATCGACCAGCAGGTTCGTGATGCTTTCCTCGACTTGGAAGATACCGCCCAAGAAGTGTCGGTTGAGCACAATGCTATCCGGCTCGCGACGCAGACGCTGCAGCAATCACGAGATCGCTTCGCCTCGGGAGTAACTGACAACATCGAAGTGGTTCAGGCCCAGGAGTCCCTGGCGGATGCGAACGACGCATACATCGCCAGCCTTTATCGCTACAACATCGCAAAAATCTCAATGGCGCGATCCATCGGAGTTGCGGAGTCGAGCTACGCGCTCTATCTGAAAGGACAATAAAATGCCCGACCAAGCGACGGCGAAGAATCCAGAAACTGCAGCATCGTCTGCCACACGCATTACGACCATGGAAAGTTCGAGCACAAAGCCGACCATCGTGTACCCCGGCCGTCGTTCTAACAAGCGCTGGATTATTGTGGGTGCCGCGGTGGTAGTTCTGGTCGGTGGCATTTTTCTGTGGCGCTACCTTATGGGTTTCGAGAGCACCGACGATGCCCAAGTTGATGTTCATCTCTACCCAGTGAGCGCGCGGATCTCTGGGTACGTGCAAGCCGTGCACGTGGGGGATAACGAATATGTGCAGCAAGGCACGACCCTCGTTGAGATCGATCCGAAAGACTATCAAGTCGCCGTGGCGAGAGCGGAGGCAAACCTTAAAACCGCGGAGGCTTCCGCCCGCGCCCTGAACATCGATGTGCCGATCAGCTCAGTGGACACCGCCAGCCAACTGAAGTTCACTTCCTCCGACATCGAAGAAGCGAAAGCCGCAATCGCTGCCGGAGAAAAACAAGTGGCTGCGGCGCAGGCACGCATTCTGGAAGCCGAAGCGGAAAACGTAAAGGCCAGGGACGACGTGGACCGTTATCACTTGCTGCTGGTGAAAGAGGAAGTACCCAAGCAGATTTACGACCATGCCGTAGCCGCGGCACAGACGGATACCGCTGCCGTAACCGCCGCTAAAGAAGAAGAGGCCGCCGCCGAACAAAATGTTGCCGAGGCGCGCAGCCGGCTGATCGAGGCGGTTGCGCGCAATGAATCGGCTCAGGCCGGACCAAAGCGTGTGGCCTCCACGCGCGACCGTGCGCTCTCAGCCACCGCCGACATCGGCCAGCGGCAGGCCGAACTCGAGCAGGCCCAGCTCAACTTGGGCTACACGAAAATATTGGCGCCGGTCACCGGCGAAGTGACCAAGAATGTGGTCGTGGGATTGAATGTCGACCCGGGCGAGCAACTTCTCACCGTGGTTCCGCTGGACGAAGTGTGGATCACCGCAAATTTCAAAGAAACACAACTCAAGCACATGCGAGCAGGACAGAAGGTGAAGATTACCTGCGACTCCAATGGCCGTACCTACCAGGGTCATGTCGACAGCATCGCCGGCGCGACTGGTCCTTTGTTCAGTCTGCTGCCTCCGGAGAATGCCACCGGGAATTACGTGAAGATCGTCCAGCGTATTCCGGTGAAGGTCGTGCTTGAGCCGGGCGAGAATCGCGACCATCAGCTTCGTCCCGGCATGAATGTAGAAGCCAAGGTTTACCTGCGATGAGCGCCGCAGCGCAGACTCTTCCGTTGGGGCAGGTCATCTGGCGCCCCAGGGTAAATCCATGGGCGATTGCCGCCACGGTGTCGATCGCGGCGTTTGTCGAAGTGCTCGACACCAGCGTTGCGAATGTTGCCTTGCCTTACATCGCCGGCGGCCTCGGGGCCAGCTACGACGACAGCACCTGGGTACTGACCTCGTACCTCGCTGCGAACGCGATCGTCCTCCCCATCAGCGGTTGGTTGGCCGAGATGATCGGCCGCAAACGATATTTCATGCTCTCCCTTTCGATTTTTACGCTGAGCTCCCTGGCTTGCGGGCTCGCCCCAAATTTACCGTTATTGCTGCTATTTCGAGCGGTGCAAGGCGTCGGCGGAGGCGGACTGCAGCCGATGGCGCAGGCGATTCTGAACGATACGTTTCCTCCAGAACAGCGCGGCCAGGCGTTTGCTCTCTATGGCGTTACCGCCGTTCTCGCTCCCACAGTGGGACCGATGCTGGGAGGCTGGATTACTGACAGCTACTCCTGGCGCTGGATATTTTTCATCACGTTGCCTGCGGTCGCCCTCGCTCTTTATTTGACTCACGCCCTGGTCGAAGATCCGCCGTTTCTCCATCGCTTAAAGAGGGGTGGCATAAAGGTGGATTACATCGGTATATCTTTTTTGGCCCTGGGAGTGGGTTCGCTGCAGGTGCTACTCGACAAGGGGCAGGAAGACGATTGGTTCGGCTCGCATTTCATCACGACTCTGATCATCACTGCAACCATTTGCCTGATCTCGCTAGTCATCTGGGAATGGTTCCGCAAAGAGCCGATCATCGATGTCCGCATGTTCAAGAGCTTCAACTTCGCGGCGGCGAACTTGATGATGTTCATGATGGGCTTCATGCTCTTCAGCACGCTCGTCTTGATTCCAGAATTTCTGCAGACACTAATGGGCTACACAGCGGAGCTTGCGGGTCTGGTCCTGTCGGGCGGGGGTGTTATCTTGCTGGTGATGATGCCGATTGTCGGGCGGCTTACATCAAAGATTCAAGCCAGATGGCTGATCGCGACGGGATGGCTGTGCATGGCCATTGGACTGTTCTATTCCGCGCATCAGATCGATTTGTTCGTGAGCTTCAAGTTTGCGATGTGGCTGCGCGTCGCCCAGGTCGTAGGAATCGGATTTCTATTTGTCCCCATTACCGCGGCGGGTTATATCGGAATTCCCGAAGAGAAAGGCAATAGCGTCTCCGGCATCATCAATTTCATGCGCAACATCGGCGGCAGTATCGGAACTTCGGTTGTGACCACTATGATTGTCCGGCGGGCTCAATATCACCAGCAGATTCTTGTCGGCCACATCACTCGCGGCACTCCTGCCTATCGTTCGGCGCTTCATGGGCTGAGTTCAAAAATCGCGCACTCCGGGCTTCGGGCCGTGGATGCCCGCGACCAGGCGATTGCGAGGTTCTACGAATTGGTGCATCGGCAAGGCGGCGCACTGTCTTATATGGATATTTTTTGGGTCTTGGGCGCCCTCTGCTCCGTGATGTTCGTTCTGGCATTTTTCTTGAAGAAGAATGATCCGGGAGCGGGCGGACAAGTTGCGGCGGGTTAAGGACAAACGCAATGGTACATGCCATCACAATTGAGCGCGAGTTCGGCTGCGGCGGATCCGAAATTGCCAGTTTGGTCGCCCGCCGCTTGGGATGGAACCTGTGGGACGAACGGTTGACACAGGAGATCGCGCGATTGACCGCAAGCACGCCGGAAGCGGTTGAGCGCAGAGAATGGCGAACCGATCCTGTTGTCTACAGGATTTTCCGAGACTTTCTTCGAGGCGCGTTTGAGGGAGGCTTGCCGCCCACCGACCGCCTGCACTTGTTGGATGCGCGCCGGATTGCCAATGTTTCGGAAACAGCAGTCAAAACCGCTTTTTCCGGCGGCCCGTCGGTAATCGTGGGCCGAGGTGCGCAGTATTTCCTGCGCAACCACAAGGATGTCTTCCGGGTTTTTCTCTACGCATCACGCGATTATAAGATCCACAGATTGATCACTGCGGGGACACCCCAGGAAAAGGCGATAACGGAAGTCGACACGATTGATGGAAGTCGAGCGGCCTTCGTCAAGAGATATTTCAAGCTGAACTGGCCGGACCATCATTTATATGACGCAATGTTCAACACCGAGGCGGGCGATTCGTTTGTCGCTGACATGCTTGTTCGATGCGTCCACGGGGCCCAAGGGGAGGATGAATCCGGAGTGGTCAACCAAGAATGTTCCCCGTCGCTCTTATTGAACACCACCCGACAAGATCGCACGCCAAACACCTGATACGAAGGTATTGGCGACACCATCGTCCAATTGTCTTGACCTTCGCTTGGTGGCTTAATCGAACGCATTGCGTACTTAGGAGGCCTTATGTCGGCCGTAGCAGTCGCGGTGGGAACGATGAAGTCGGCGCAGATTTCCAATCCGGGGGCAGGTTTTCAAATTGTCGAGCGCGAGATTCCCGAGCCTGGTGTGGGACAAGTGCGCATTAAAGTTAAAGCATGTGGCGTCTGCCACAGCGACGCGCTCGTGGTGGAAGGCTCGTGGCCCGGAATTCCGTATCCGCGTGTTCCCGGGCACGAAGTCGCCGGCATCGTTGACGCCGTGGGATCTGGCGTTTCGGAGTGGAAGAAAGGGCAGCGAGTCGGCATCGGTTGGCATGGAGGGCACGACTTCGTTTGCCCGCAGTGCCGGCGCGGCGATTTCATGAACTGCCGCAATCAACAGGTCACGGGATTCAGCTATGACGGCGGCTATCAGGAATACATGCTAGCCCCACACGAAGCGCTTGTAGCAATACCGGAGAGCCTTAGCGACGTGGATGCCGCTCCCCTGATGTGTGCGGGTATTACGACCTACAATGCCCTGAGGCACAGCGGCGCACTGCCCGGCGATCTTGTCGCCGTCCAGGGCGTCGGCGGTCTCGGCCATCTGGGAGTGCAATTTGCGAATAAGTTCGGCTACCGGGTCGCCGCCATTAGCCGAGGCTCCGAAAATGCGGTGCTCGCCAAGAAACTCGGGGCGAGCCTGTACATCGATGGCGGATCTGTAAACGCCGCCGAGGAGCTACAGAAAATTGGTGGCGCTCGAGTGATTCTGTCGACCGTGCCAAACTCCAAGGCGATGAGTGAATTGGTGGGAGGGCTGAGCGCGAATGGCAGACTGATCGCGATCGGCGTGTCCTTCGATCCGCTCGGGGTTGCGCCGGTGCAACTCATCCTTGGGCGGAAGGCGCTTCAGGGTTGGGCCTCGGGAACACCAGCCGATGAAGAAGATACTCTGCGCTTTTGCGATCTTAGCGGGGTTCGGCCGATGACGGAAACATTTCCCCTCGAAGAAGCGAATGCGGCTTATGCGCGCATGATGAGCGGAAAGGCACAATTTCGCGTGGTTCTGACGATGTGAGAGCGACTAACGCGGCTTGAAGAAACATTTTGTGAGTCCCCCGTAAGAGATCGGCGAGGTGTTGTGTCGAGGGATAAGATTAGGATTGAGCCTGATTGCCATGTCTAGCGGCAACGCTGTCCTGACCATCGATCAATACCTCCGCGACCGCCTCATGCCCGTAGAAGGGGCGATTCCGCACATCCCCGGCATCGATATGTTCGGGAACTCTATTCCAGCCGGAACCGTCGGTGGTGACCTTTTCGAGTACATCAATTTCCAACAACGCTACGACATTGACGCACGGATTCAGCGGGCTCAACGCCTTTCAAAAGAGTTTCTCGAACCGCTGCCGAGAGGCGCCGCTCCGCGTAATTCTGTCGACGATCACGTGCGATGGCTGAAAACAACTCCCGGCTACATGCTCGAGATGGAAACGGAATATCGATTCGCCCGAAGCTCCGAGCAGGTGCGGGTTGCGGAAGAGCTGCGTAATCTATATGCGACGGCGGGTGTTCTCTTGGTGGATGCACAGGGACACGGAATTATCTCGGCCAAGATCGCATCGACAGTGCACGACACATTCCATGCTTTGATGCTTACTGAACTGGATCGATACGGCAGGACAACGCCGATGATGTTAGAAAACATCAACCTGCGACTGGCGCAATCGGTGACTGCCCGCAACGCATTGGGGATCATTGAGAAAGAGGACGCCCGCGAAATCGCAACGATGATATATGGCGAAATCCGTCCCGAAGGAGATTTTCGCTTCGTGAATTTCGGGCATCCTCCACCGCTGGTGTTTTCGGCGGAGTATCGCAAGTTCATGAACATCAACGAAAGCCGAATGGTGCAATTCCTTGCGCTCGGTTTGCAGATTGCCGCCGATCACCCGGATCGCAAAAAGTACTACTCCTTGATCTCTCGGCAAGCCGACTCTTCCGACCTCGGTGAGATTACGCTGATGAGTCCGGGAGACATTTTAGTTCTCTATACCGACGGGGTTTACGACGGCAGCGACAAACATGATCGTGAGCTGCTGGAAGTGGTCATGCGCGATCACTATCGCGAGCCGGCGAAGGAGATCTGCAATGCGTTGCTGGATCATGCGGTCAGGCAAGATGATCGACTCAAACAAAGCGGCAATGCCGACTTCATCGACGACAAGACGGTCTTTATCGTCAAACGTACTTAGATACCCGGCGACCCCAGAACACCACTCCGCGAGTGACAAACTGCGCGCGGAAGCCATATTCCGGGACCGATCCATGGGGGACATCCTATTTACGTTCCTCTTAAAAAGCGTCAACGAACAAGACAATCATCACGTCAAGCGGCCAAACCCTCCTCCCGCCTGCGAGGAATGGAGAATGAAAAAGTCGCTCCCGGACCGTCATTCGTTTCCGCCCAAAGGCGGCCGTGATGACTCTCGATAATCGACTTACTTACCGACAACCCGATTCCCATGCCGTCATCCTTTGTTGTATAGAAGTCTTCAAAGAGCCTGTCTGCCGTTTCAGGTTCGAAACCGGTTCCCACATCTTTTACGCTGAGGCGTACTCGATCTCCCTCATCTCGATCGGTTGTGATGACCAGGTGTCTGGGACGATCATCGACGGTTCTCATCGCGTCGGTAGCATTCCGGAGCAGGTTCAGTATCACCTGCTGGATCTGGACGCGATCGCCAGTGACAAGCGGGAGACCCGCAGCCAGTTCAGCCCGCACGGCCACTTCGTTTCCCTTAAGTTCAGCCGCCGACAACGCGATCACTTCTCGCGCGGCCTCATTCAAGTTCACCGCTTCTGCCGCGGCATCCTTCTTACCGAAGAGTGCACGCAGCCGGGTGATCACTTCAGAAGCGCGGTTGGCATCGCGAATCGTCCGACGCGCCGTCTCGAGAGCTCCATCAATATTGGGAGGCGTCGCAGTCAGCATCCGCTGACAGGCAGCGGCGTTGTTGACGATGCCAGACAGCGGCTGGTTGAGTTCGTGAGCGATTGATGCCGTCATCGTTCCAAGCGTTATCACCCGGGCAACGTGTGCAAGTTCCGATCGCGCCTTGTCGCGTGCCTCTTCTGCCAGCCTGCGGGCCGTGACATCCTGGACCGCTGCGATGTACTCCAATTGATTATGCTGATCACGAGTCGCATGGGCGACAGCATGCAGGTACTTGATCGAGCGATCCGGCATCAGCAAGCGGTACTGCCATTCAAAGTCGTGGCGGCCATTCCTTGCCTGTTCGATCATTTTTTCGTACAAAGTCAGGTCGTCTGGATGGACACGGGTGCGGATCAGTTCAGGTGTTAAAGGCGTGTCGATCTCAAACTCGAAGATCCGATAAAGCTGCTCAGACCATTTGATTTCGTTGCTCGCCAGACGCCAGGAGTAACTTCCTATATGTGTGAGACGTTGAGCGTCTGCAAGGAATGCTTCGCTGCGCCGCAACTCTTCCCGAGTTCGCTTTTGCTGACGCAAGTCCAGGATGAACGCCACGCCGTCGTTCCCATTTGCTTCGAACAGTGCCCCGCCAAGCAATATAGGCACGCGGCCGCCGTCTTTCCGGAAGAACTCTTTTTCATAGGGTTGAAAGCTGCCGGTCTTCTTTAGTTGAGCGATTGCCCAGTAGTCGCACTCGCGCCATTCGGTTGGAGTAAGATCCGTCCAGCGCACGCGTCCCGAGGCGAGATCACCCTGGTCGTATTGCACCATACGGAGAAATGCTTCATTCGCGCCGGTGATCGCACCCTCGAGATTCCACATGACCACCCCTACAACGTTGGCCTCGACGAGCCGACGGACCTTGGCTTCCAAGCCGCTCGCCAGCTGACGAACTTCTGCTTCGGCCTCTTCGCGCTGGGCTACCTGAATCTTCAGGTCTTC
>JASHOT010000212.1 GCA_030040965.1 Candidatus Sulfotelmatobacter sp.
GGCCATAGCCTGCACATTGGTTAGTTCCGTGCCTTGGGTGTAGTCCCAGATAACCTGATCAGGATTGTCGGGATACGCGACCGGTTTCGCCGTCGTAAACATCCACTGCGGGATCGTGCTGAAACTGAAGACACTGCTATGCCCTTGAGAAGCGCGCAGAAAATCGTCGACCAGGGGGTCCATGTATTGGAAGTCCCAGAAAGTCTGAGCTGCCTCGGGCGGGCGCAACTCGGCGACCGCCATTTTCGGATATGGAAACCAGAAGGCATAACGAACATAGTCAGCTCCGAGCTTATGCAGAGCTTCGAGCGCGGCATCGTGAATCGGTGATCCCCGCCGCAGCATGGGATTGATCACGGCTTGCAACGTGGGAACTGTGCGGTTGGTGGAGATTTTCTTTTCCCACTTCACAATCACGGATGGTGCCTGTGCGAACAATGCGCCGTTCGCCACGAAAACGAAAAGCGCCACGGCAAAGGTGAAAGCGATTGGGTGCTGTTCTGTTTTATTGAGCATCTTTATTGAGCATCGACGGGGAACCGCTTCTGGGATTTTCAAGCGCGGGAAAAGTATAACCCAGCAGAAACGTTCGCTTTCGATGTGGACGCGATGGAGAGAATCCTGCGAACTTCCAAAACGGCTGCTGGTATACTCCGGTTCGCAATTCCAATTCTCTATTCACATGTTTCAACTCCCGGGCACCCTTTGGCGAAGCCGGCTTTTTCTCACAAGAACTGCGTTGGGTGTGAGTCTGCTATTGTTCTGCTGCATTTCATATTCTGAACAGAATGGCCAATCACTGGAGCTATCCCGGCCTGTTCGGCCATGGGAGTTTGTCTCGGCGGTTGGAACGCGCGCTGCAATCTTCGGTAACGAACAAGGAAACCTCGAAGCATGGGTCTATCCCTTCAAGATCCTGCGCAACTTTCATCTGCGGTTCCACATTGACGGCGCCACCATACCGGCAGAGGCTCTGGCGCGAACCCTGATTGTCCACCCGGAATCGACGACCATCGTCTACACCGGGGATACCTTTTCCGTAAAAGAGACTTTGTTCGTACCCGTGCATGAGCCCGGTGCGGTCATTTCCTTTGAAGTCGAAACGACCGACCCTCTGGAAATCGAGGCCGTGTTCGAGCGCGATTTTCAACTCGCGTGGCCGGCAAGCATTGGAGGAGTGGCGGAAGAGTGGGATCCGCGCCTGCGAGCTTTTCTTTTCGGGGCAGAATCGGAGAAGGTTCAAGCCCTGGTCGGTTCTCCCTCGGGGGCGAGAGGTTCCGAAGAATACTCCACGAATTATTTTTCCTCTCCGCAGGACTCCATCTTTCTGGGCACGACCAAGAAAGGCAGCGAGACGAAACTCATTGTCATTGCGGCAGGGCTCGAAGGACCGGTAGCACTGGCTAAGCTGTACGGTCATCTGGAAACCGACTACCCGGAATTGCTGCGGAGTTCCGCCGCCTATTATCGTGATTATCTGGATCGCACTATTAGCCTCAAGCTTCCTGATGAGGAAATTGAGAGGGCGTACGACTGGGCAAGAATAAGCATGGAGCAAGCCCTGGTCCAGAATCCTTTTCTCGGAGACGGTTTGGTGGCCGGATTTAATACGTCAGGCGATGGCTATCGTCCTGGATTCGCCTGGTTCTTTGGTCGAGATGCGGAATGGACCTCCCTGGCGCTGGACGCCGAGGGCGATTTTTCAACGGCCCGTCAAGCTTTGGAGTTCCTCGGCAAGTATCAACGCGCGGACGGCAAGATCCCGCACGAAATCTCTCAAAGCGCCAGCTTTACCGATTGGTTCAAGACTCCCTATGCCTTCGCTTCCGCGGACGCTACTCCGCTGTTCATCATTGCCGTGAACGACTATGTAACGCACAGTGGCGACTTGGAATTCGCCCAACAGGAGTGGGACAACCTGTGGAGAGCCTACGAGTTTCTCCGATCTACCTATGGGCCTAACGGATTGGCGCAGAACCTCTCGGTGGGAACGGGATGGATCGAAGGAGGCCCACTCTACCCGGTCGGGAGTGAAATTTATCAGGCATCGCTGGGCGTCGAAGCCGCACGCGCACTTTCTCACATCGCTCACCTGCTACAGAAAGAGGATTCTGCCCAATCGCTAGCGCAAACTTTCGAGAAAGAACGGGTGATTCTGAACAAGATATTCTGGTCGCCTGAACACAAAATCTACGCTTACGCCTTCGACGTCCATAACAACCGCTCGGATGTGGCCAGCGTACTGACATCTGTTCCGATGTGGTTCCGGCAACTCGATGACGATCAAGCTGGGAGCATGATTGAGGAACTCGCCCGCCCCGACCAGGAGACCGACTGGGGGATGCGGATTCTTTCATCGCACGACCCTAAATACAATCCAGCGGGATATCATTTCGGGACCGTGTGGCCGCTGTTCACGGGATGGGCATCCGTAGGCGAATACCGCTATCATCGCCCGTTGCCCGCCTACTCGAACCTGCGAGCCAATGCTTTGCTGGCGTTGAATGGGGCGCTAGGCCATGTCACCGAAGTTCTGTCCGGAGACTATTTTCAGACGCTGGCGACAGGAACTCCCCATCAGATTTGGTCGGCTGCCATGGTGGTCAATCCGCTATTGAGCGGCTTGCTGGGCTTGCAAGAGGATGCTGCCAATTGTCAGTTGAATTTCGTTCCTCACATCCCAGCGGATTGGAGTTGGTTTTCCGTCAGTAATATCCACATCAGTGCCATGTCGTTGAGCATGAACTATGAGCGGACTCCGGACATGATCCGATTGCAGTTGCAGTCCACGGGGAACACCGGGAAGTGTTCGCTTCAATTCTCGCCACCGTTGAGCTTGCGCGCGAGGATTACCGGAGTTCGACTCAATGGACGGGCACTGCCGTTTCACGTTGAAGCCAACTCATCCGATCAGCACGTCGCCGTTAATCTTCCGATTGCTGCTGTGCGAAACACGATCGAAATCCAATTCAAAGATGACTTTGAGCTTGGCATTTCTCCGGCTCTTCCACCATTAGGAAGCAGCAGCCATGGATTGCGGGTAGTTTCTCAAACGTGGGCGCCAAAGCGGGATTCTCTAACTTTGCTACTTTGGGGAGCGAGTGGAGAGAGTTATGAACTCTGGGCACGGAATCCGGAGCAGATCACTTCCGTCGAAGGGGCTGAATTGGAACAACGATCCGGCGCGGAAGCAAAGATCCGGGTGCAACTTCCAGTAAGCGCGCCCGGGGTTAATCCGCAGGGCACCGTCATTTTTCATTTTGCTGCGAGATGAGTGTGTCGATCGTAGTTCCAAGCTCTAACCATTGGGGAGAGCGATGCGAGATTTCGCAAAATTGAGATCCTTAGTTCTATTGGCCGTGGCTGTCAGCCTCGTGGGTTGTTCGTCTTTTTCCCAAGCGCAAAAAACTCCGGGGAGTGCAGACGGCCAGCATTGGTGGCAGAGCGCCGTTTTCTATGAGGTCTACCCGCGGAGTTTTGCTGACGGGAACGGCGACGGCATCGGGGATCTAAAAGGGATCGAATCCAAGCTCGATTACCTCGAGCAACTTGGAGTGGATGCCATCTGGATTACTCCCTGTTATCCCTCGCCGCAAGTCGATTTCGGGTATGACGTTTCCGATTACGAGAACATCGATCCGACATATGGGACCTTGGCGGATTTCGACCGCCTGGTGGAAGCCGCGAAGAAACACCACATTCGCATCATCATGGATTTCGTGATCAATCACACTTCCGATCGACATCCCTGGTTCCTGGATTCGAAGTCATCGCGCACGTCTGCACATCGCGACTGGTACATCTGGCGAGATGGGAGGGCCAACCGCCAACCTCCCAACAATTGGATCTCTGGTTTTGGAGGGTCGGCCTGGAAGTTCGATCCGAGCACCGGCCAGTATTACTACCACTATTTTGCGACCGCGCAGCCTGACCTGAACTGGCGCAATCCGGCCGTCGAAAACGCCATGTTTGACGTCACTCGGTTCTGGTACAAGCATGGCGTCTCCGGCTTTCGCCTCGATGCTGTCGATCTTCTGTTGGAAGATCCGAAGCTGCACGACAATCCGATCCTGCCCGGCAAAGATGAAATGGGCAGTCCGAATATGCTGAACAAGTACAACGACAAGCTGCCAGAGAATCATCAGGTTCTCCGCCGCCTGCGAAGTGTTGCGGATGAAAGCGATGCCGTTCTGGTGGGCGAGACCTACACCGACAGCGCCTCCGAGCTGAAGGAATACTATGGCGCTCACAACGATGAAATTCAGTTGCCCATGGATTTCATGTTCTGCACCGTCGATAAGCTTTCCGCGCCCGCGTTTCGCAAGCAGATTGCGCTTGCCGAAAGCACCGGCGGTTGGCCGACTTACGTCATCGGCAATCACGATATGTCGAGATCCTACGTCCGCTATGGAGATGGAAAGCACAACGACCAGATCGCCAAGCTGATGGCCGCGATGTATCTGACGCTGCGCGGCACGCCGATCATGTATTACGGAGAAGAGATCGGCATGGAGAACAATGATCCCACGCGTAAGGAAGATGTGAAGGATCCAATGGGAATCACAGGATGGCCTAAATACAAGGGCCGGGACGGCGAGCGCACTCCCATGCAGTGGAACGGCTCCGCCAATGCAGGGTTTACAACCGGGAAACCGTGGCTTCCAGTTCCAAGCAGCGCCAAGGAAAAAAACGTTGAGAGCGAATGGAAAGATCCAAATTCCATCTTACAGTTCTATCGCCAGTTGCTGATGCTGCATCATCGAAATGTCGCCCTGCGGGACGGAGATTACGTCGCGCTGAACCAGGACGATCCCAACGTGCTTGCCTACCTGCGGCAATATAAAAAAGACGCAGTGCTGGTCGCTTTGAATATGTCCGGGACAGCGCAACAGGTGAGTTTCAATCTTTCTGCAGAAGGCTTCACTTCTCCCAAGGCCTCGACGATACTCACGACCTTGAAGCACGCGCCCGGTGATCGAATTGATCAGATCGCTTTGGAACCATTCGCCGTTTACATCGCGCAGGTTTCCCCGTGAAGACTTACTTGATCGAAATGAAACAAATACAGATTCTGTGGTTACAGAGAATTCTTATCTGCATCCTGCTAGGGGTCGCTTCTGTTGCGGCGCAATCCGATGATCTCCAGAGCACGATGCTTTCCCATCTGGCCTCACCCCATGATTATGTTCAGAAGCGGGTCTCAAGCTTTGACCGAACGGGCGGCAACAGCGATTTCGTCAAGATTGCGGCCGGGGACACGATCACATTACTCGATGATGCAGGGCCGGGGATTATCACCCACATCTGGATCACCATCGCATCGCCGGAACAATATCATTTGAAGAAACTGGTTCTTCGCATGTATTGGGATGGCGAAACCTCACCCAGCGTAGAGGCTCCAATCGGCGATTTCTTCGGCCTCGGGCTGGGAGACTACTTCCGATTTGAATCAATTCCTCTTTCGGTCGCTCCCGACAAAGCTCTCAACTGTTTTTTCCCCATGCCTTTTCGTAAGCGAGCCCGCATTGCGATCACCAACCAGGGGAGCGCAGGCGTCGATGCCTTTTATTTCAACATTGACTATCAGGCTCTGCATCACGATCTCCCCGCAGACACCATGTATTTTCACGCGCAGTACCCCCAGGCAACGCCGGCTAAAGGCTGGACGAATCAGTGGGAATCGAACAGCACCCCTGCCGTAAATGAGAAAACGAACCTTGAAGGAAAAGGCAATTACGTGTGGCTGGAAGCCACGGGCGAGGGACACTTTGTGGGCGTGACCATGTCCATTCTTCAGAATCAGGACGGCTGGTGGGGCGAAGGCGACGACATGTTTTTTGTGGACGGAGAAAAATTTCCTTCCATCAACGGCACCGGATCGGAGGACTATTTTCTGGGAGCCTGGGATTTTGGCGGCCATTCGTTCTCTTACAGCCTATTCGGAGCGCCGGTGATCGGCGCTGAACTCGTGGGCAGCCGTTCCTCCGTATATCGATTTCACCTGGATTCGCCGATCCCCTTCACCAAGTCTCTCCGAGCGACCATCGAGCATGGTCACGCCAATCACCGCTCGGACAATTTGTTTTCGGTCGCGTACTGGTATCAGAAGGAGCCGCACGCCCCATTTCCGCCTCTACCACCGGTCGAGCAACGCCTTCCCCGGATTTATCCAGTGGGAGGTCCCGGAAATGCGGCTAGGTAAGCGCCGGATTGCAAGCGCGAAACAACGACGGACGCTATTCGCGATCGCCGCGCTGTTGAGCTTCTCCAATGTCGTTTGCGCTCAGGATACGCATTTTGCGCCGCAAGAGCAGCAGATTCCTGCGCCGGATTGTCTCTCGATGAAGGCCGCTTGGGAAGGGGGATGGAAAACCTGCAGCGGAGAAGATCACGACGCCTGGCTTGCCGATATCCGCCATTGGCGCAACGAACGCCTCATTCGCGTTGGCTATGACGGATCACGCTACGCACCACCCCAGCTTCGATGGACGCAGTCGAGTTTCATTCAACCGCAGATGATGGTGGAAGACCGCTACTTTTATGACCCTGTGGCAGACAGCTACACGGTCGGCCGTTATCTCGACGACCTGGAAAAACGCTATGGCGGCATCGATGCGGTGCTGATCTGGCCCACTTATCCGAATCTGGGGATTGACGACCGCAATCAGCAAGACCTGATTCGCAGCATGCCGGGAGGGATTGCGGGCGTGCGACAGGTGGTTGCGGATTTTCATAAGCACGGTGTACGCGTGCTGTTTCCCATGATGATGTGGGATCAGGGCACGCGTGACCCCGGCAGACCCTGGCCGCAGGCGATTGCTGAACTGATGGCGGATGTTGGAGCCGACGGCATCAATGGCGACACCCAGGATGGCGTGCCACTTGCCTTTTCAGTGGCTGCCGACAAAGTTGGACATGCGCTCGCTTTTGAACCGGAGGACGGTCCCAGCGATGAGGCTCTGGCTTGGAACCTGATGACGTGGGGGCAATATAGCTTTCCGTTTGTTCCCATGGTTGACAAGTACAAGTGGCTGGAACCGCGCCACATGGTGAATATTTCGGATCGCTGGAAGCGCGACAAGACTGACGATCTGCAATTTGCCTTCTTCAACGGAGTCGGGTGGGAAAGCTGGGAAAACATTTGGGGAATCTGGAATGGAATCACACCGCGCGACGCCGAAGCGACTCGCCGGTTCGCCACCATTGAGCGGGCCATCGCCCCATTCCTTATAAGCGCCGAGTGGGAACCGCTGGCGCCGACGTTGCGCTACGGAGTATTCGCCAGCCGCTGGCCTTTGCCGGGGCAGACGGTCTGGACCATCGTTAATCGCAACGAGTACGACGTGAAAGGTCGCGAGATCGAAGTGGAAACACAAGACGGAATGCGCTATTTCGATCTTTATCATGGAACCGAACTGAAGCCGGAACACACGCCTCAAGCCAAAATCGTGCTTGATTTTGAGATCGAAGCTCACGGCTATGGAGCAGTGCTCGCATCCAAGACCGCACCCGATGCCGCGATCCAAACGCTCATTGCGAAGATGCGAGAGATGACTGCCAAACCGCTGCAGAGTTATTCGCATGAATGGACCGTGTTGCCGCAGCAGATCGTGCCAATCGCTGGGACGAAGCCGCCTGCCCCAGCTATTCCGGAGGGCATGGTTAAGATTCCCGCCGCAGACTTTGATTTTAAGGTACGGGGAATTGAGATCGAAGGATCCGATGACATCGGTGTCGACGTGCAATATCCCTGGGAAGATTCTCCGCGACGCTTTCACGAACATCACCTGTCGATCAAGTCATTCTGGATCGACACATACCCCGTCACTAACGCACAATTCAAAAAATTCCTGGACAGCACTCACTATCACCCGCAGAATGATTTGAACTTTCTCCGTGATTGGAAAGACGGAAATTTTCCCGCCGGTTGGGATAACAAGCCTGTGATCTGGGTCTCTTTAGAAGATGCACGCGCCTATGCGGCGTGGGCGGGCAAGCGCCTGCCGCATGAGTGGGAGTGGCAATATGCGGCCCAAGGCAATGATGGCCGAATCTATCCCTGGGGGAATGATTGGAACCCGAATGCAGTGCCCTTGCCGGACAAAAGCCGTAACATGCGTGGACCGGATGCGGTGGATGCTCATCCGCAGGGCAAGAGCCCTTTCGGCGTCATGGACCTCGTCGGCAACGTGTGGCAATGGACAGAAGAGTTCACCGATGCCCACACCCGTGCCGCTATTGTGCGCGGAGGCGAATACTATCAACCGCAGGGTTCGATGTGGTACTTCCCCTCGACCTATAAGCTCAACGAACATGGCAAGTTTCTGCTGATGGCCCCAAGCCTGGACCGTTCAGGCGGAGTTGGTTTTCGCTGTGTCCAAGATGCGGAGTAGGCGGCAAATCCGCTGCAAAGCACCGCTGTCCGGAGCGGAAAATATCGGGCCGACTTCTGCGCTGAGTTTTGGAATACCCCCGCAAGCAAAACCATGGCAGTCAGCGGACCAAACCCGCGACGACCGAATTAGCACCATGGACGACAGCCGGACACTACCCCAAAAAAGGTGCTTGAAGATGGACAGAGAACCGGGTGTAGAATGTCCCGTTCTTGAAAAGAAGATTACAGATGAAACGTTTCAATAGTGAGGTTTTCCGCATTCTGTAAGCAAGAAGCTGTGCTAGTCATTGTGTCGTTGAGTTCTCAGTTCCAAGACTGCTGGGCTCTAGGAGGCGCAACTTGAACTGCTTCGTCCTCGCAATACGCCAGACGTTTCAGCGTAAATCTCAACTTCTCTTGGTCGCCATCATGGTGCTGCTGTGTCCCGCTTCATCATTTGCGCAAGGATACTTCGGCACCGTCAGTGGCATGCTCACCGATCCCTCGGGCGCGATTATCGAAGGCGCGAGGGTGACGCTCACAGACCAGCAGAAGGGGTATCAATTCACTACCACTTCCAACAGCGAGGGTCGATATTTGTTCGTTTCAATTCCGCCCGGGTTGTATTCGGTAACCGCGGAGATGAAGGGTTTCGGCAAAACGGTGCAGAACGATGTGCGGTTGAGCGTCAGCGAAAATCCGACGGCGAATCTGGTTCTCAAAGTTGCTGCGGAGACGCAAACGGTGAAGGTGGAAGGCCGCTCGACAACGATCGATACTCAGGACGCGGTGACCGGCCAAGTGGTCGACCGCCGGCTCATCAACGATCTACCCCTGATCGATCGCAACGTGCAGGCCCTAATCTACCTCGCGCCGGGCGTTCAAGATCAAAGCGACGCGAACAGCGTCATGGATACTAACGGAACCAATTTTATTTCCAACGGCAGCCGCGGCGCCAGCGCCGACATCCTTCTCGATGGCGTCACGGTCACGAACTTCGAGCCCAATGGCGGCATTACTTACGCAACCTACGTCCCCTCACCGGAAGCGGTGGAAGAATTCAAGGTGCAGCAGTCGAATTTCAGCGCGGAATATGGTTTTTCGGGCGGATCCATCGTCAACATGAACGTGCAGTCGGGCACGAACAAGTTTCATGGGGAGGTTTACGACTTCATCCGCAACACGATCACCGACGCCAATAATTGGTTCAATACGAACGTCACGCCCATAATTCCGATTCCTCCGGTTCACCGCCACGATTTCGGCGGCACTATCGGCGGGCCAATCATCAAGAACAAGACCTTCTTTTTCTTTGACTGGGATGGGACGCTTCAGAGCTCCATGAGCACGTACTTCGCCGGCGTGCCTAGCGCCGCGGAGCGCACGGGAAATTTTTCGGAGCTCTGCGGCGGCGATGGTCCCAACGGGCCGGCTCCCGGAGCCGCATTTGTGAATGGCGTCTGCAATAATCCTGCAGGCCAACTGTACGATCCTTATTCTGGCGTATTCAGCAGCACGGATGGCGGACCTGCAAATCGCACCCCCATTCCCAACAATCGGGTCGACCTTTACGTTAGCCCGGGATGCAATCAGACTGTTCTCAACGCCCAGAACCCGGGCACTACCTGTCCTCCATCACTGTACGAGCCCACGCCGGGGATGGCCGGTAATCTGATTGACCCGGTCGCGTCCGCGATGATGGCTTTGTTCCCTCAGCCCACACCCGCCCTGTCAAACGTTAATCCGTATCAGAATTGGATCACCTCCGGAGCGACTCCCAGTGACAACGAGCAATTCGACGTCAGGATCGACCATCGCTTCAGCCAAAAGAATCTGCTCAGTGGAAAGTACTCTCACCAGTGGAGCAATACCACGCCTTTCAATTGCTTCAAGAACTTTGTCGATCCCTGCGGCAGCGGGCCCAACAAAGGCAACTCAAACCTTTTCTCCCTGAATGATGTCTACACAATCAATCCAACGTTGCTGCTGACGACCACCCTTGGTTTCACTCGCGGAACGACGCTGATTTTTGCTTACAATTCGAGCCAAAATCCCAGTCCCCTCAGCGCGCTGGGATTTCCTTCTTATTTGGAGGAGAACGGCTTCAACGGCGTGCCTCCAATGTTCATTGGCGATTACACCGCTGCGGGATTCCCCAACCTGGGGAACAATCCGTACGGCAATTACAAGCAGGGGCAGGACTCCGGCCAGTTTTCCGCAATGCTCACCAAGATCCATGGTCCTCACGAACTCAAATTCGGTTTCGAAGGCCGTTTACACCAGCAGAATTACATCCAGACCAACGCGCCGCTGGGCTATTTCAATTTTTCTTATGGAGGAAGCGCCGAATGCCCGGCTCCGGGGATTACGGGAACCTGCAACGATGGCAACACCGGCGGCGGCGACGATATGGCCAGCTTCCTCATGGGCCAGCTCCAGAGCGGCTACTACGAAATTCAGTTCCGGCCGGCGAGTGAAAACTATCAATATGCTGTGTTTGCCCAGGACAACTGGAAAACTACCCAAAAACTAACGCTGAATCTGGGACTGCGCTACGACGTTTCTCTGCCCCGAACCGAACGTTTCAACCGCATGAACTGGTGGAATCCGAATGTTACCAATCCGCTGAACAACGGTTCAATTTCGTACACCAATCCGATCACTCTCCAGCCGGTGACCACGGCGCTGATGGGCGGCGAGTTCTTCAACAGCTCCAGCGTACGGTCGGACTGGCTGACGGATTGGACCGACATTCAGCCGCGGTTTGGACTGGCGTATCAGTTTGCGCCGAAAATGGTGCTACGCGGAGGCTACGGCATCTTCTACAGCCAAACTCGTTCCGGCGCCAATGGTCTACTCAGTTACGGTTCGCAGGGATTTAACCAATACACCAGCGACATTACGACTTATCTCAACCAGAACAACGTGCCCTGGATACATCTGAACAATCCATTTCCCAATGGATTGATTCAGCCGCCAGGAAGTTCTCTGGGTCAATTAAATGACGTTGGCTTTGGCGCCATTGGTCCTCTCCGTACTCATGCGGCGGCTCTGACTCCTTATGAACAAAGTTGGACCCTTGGCATTGAGCGCCAAATGCCCGGCAACCTGGTGGTTGCGGCAAACTACATTGGGAAAAAAGGAACCCACCTCTACTTCGCCGGCGACAACAATCGCGATACTCTGGGACCATGGCTCGACAGCACGCCCGTAAATCCCCCGAACCCAAACAATCCCAATCCGTGCCAGACGCTCAATGTTGCCTGCCTCGAAAACTACGTGCCTAATCCCTTCGCGTCGCTGATCTCCAATCCAAACAGCTCGCTTTCCAATCTTTCACCGACGGTGCCTTACTGGCAGTTGCTGATGCCTTTTCCTGAGTACACCAGCGTTACGACTGACGAACCACCCATTGCGAATTCCATTTACAACGCGCTACAAATTCAGGCAAACAAAGCCTTCAGCAACGGCCTGGAACTTGTAGCCAGCTATACCTGGTCGAAATCGATCGACGACTCTTCAATGTATGACACGAACGTGGCGTGGCTCGGAAACTATGGGCCGCAGTCTGGCTTCGCCCTGCAGGATCCAAACAATCCGAAATCGGAGCGGGCCCTGTCGACATTCGACGTGCCTGCCCTTTTGAAGTTCAGCTACACTTACGAACTGCCTATCGGGCGTGGCAAGTGGCTCGGGGGCGATATGCCGCGATGGGTTGACGGTATCATTGGCGGTTGGAAAACCAATGGCATTTGGCAGATGCGCTCTGGCTGGCCGCTGCAGCTTTTTGTTTCCAATGGCGGAGTACCGCTGCCGACCTATGGTCCTCAGCGCCCGAATCTGGTCGGCACGCCGAAGCGCAACTACGGCAGCGACACCTTCTGGGTCAACGATTTCTTTGCCAACGCGGGCGACAATTCGCCGAATGGCGCTATACAGGCTCCTGCACCGTTTACCCTGGGCAACGCGCCGCGGGCCACGGCAGATATTCGAACCCCGCGCTCGTTCACCAGCGACTTGTCGATCGCCAAGCAGTTCTTGCTATCGAATGCGTATGAAGGAATTCGGTTGGAGATGCGCCTGGAGGCCGAAAACGCATTCAATCATCCGGTTTTTGGCACGCCCGACTTAGGCATCGGCGATGGCAACTTCGGAGTCATCAATTACCTGGCGGTCAATCCCCGCCAATGTCAGTTGGTCTTGAAACTTATGTTTTGAAACGGCTGCAAGCCGGCTGGTCGACTGAAGTCTTACCAGGTGGGGATGGTTTCTCTCGTCGGCGTGCTGGCAGCTCTTGTAGGTAGATTTTGTTTTTGTTAAACGCGTTTTTTTCGCTTACCGAATCTGCTCGCTATTTTCCGCCGCTCGCAATGGCACTTACATGCCACGGTGCAACACGCAGCAGACGGATTCCAGCCCATTTGCCGTAACTACGGGCGCTCGAGCATCCAGGCATTCGCGCTGACGCTGCGAACATCGAGCGCGAGATGCTTGCCGTCGCGCGAGGGAATGGCCCATCCAACGAAAGTGTTTTTTGGACTCCAGACGGTGCGCGCATGGCCCTGCAAATCCAGATAAAGGAGTGCATTCTCCTTCTGTCCCCCGCTCACCGCCCAAATGCCTTTGCTGTCGGCGGCGAAGTCGATGGAGGAAATCTCTGCCGGCCCGTTGACACTGAGCCAGCGGTCGGAGCCGTCCTTCAGCGACACCAATCGAACGCGGGGCAATGGATCACCGGCGATTGCTTTGGCGATGGCTACCGTCGAACCATCGGGAGACAAGGTCCAGTTGAAGAATTGCGGGACTTCGTCCTTCATCTGCAAAATCTGTGAAGGCTGGCCGTGGATCGGATCGAAGGAAAAGAAAGTCAGCTCGTTTCCGTGGATGGTGCTGTAGAGGCAAATCCTGGCAGGAGCGCGAGCGCATTGATGGTTGCTGATCCAGTTAGCCTTGGCGACAAGCTGTGGTGCTCCTCCGGCGAGCGGAGCCCGCATCAAGGGAATTTCTTCGTCGATATTTCCCCAGCGGGGATAGACGAGGAAAAGGATCTGCGTTCCATCGGGGGAAAGACGCACCAGTTGCGAGTGCTGGGTTGAGACCAGCAGATCGGGCACTGCTTGGTCGATGCCCTGTTTGTAGACCTCGAAGAATCCGGTGCGATCGGAAACGAAGATGACCTCCTTGTTATCAGGCGTCCACTCGTAAGGAATGTCCTGGTGATCGTCCATGGTGAGACGTTTCGGCTCATCGATGGCACCCGAGGGTAGCAAGTTCGCGATATACACGTCAGGTTCAGGAATCCCTTTGACGTAGAGAATGCGTTTACCATCACCGGAAGTACCCACGGTGAAGATGACGCCTCGATCGTTGGTGAGGCGAACGGGAGAACCAACGGGCTGCAGATACCGATCGAGGCGGGTGGTCCAGAGATTGGCATCCGTCTGGCGGGGACTGGGCTCCGCCAGGGAATAAATGAGGCGTCCGTCGGGAGCCCATGTCATTGCCGCTTCCAGTCCGAAAGACGAGATGACGGTTAGCGGAGCCGAGATTTTGCCGCGGACATTCACCACCTCAAGTGAGCCTTTTGCTGCTTTACCGGCTGAATATTTTGCGGTGGTGTAGGCGACCTTTTGACTATCGGGCGACCACGCGAGACGACCGAAGGCATCCCCGTCACTCCCGGCTACGACGCGCGCCTGTTCTCCGCCACTGCCGGCCACCCAGATCCTCTGTCGCATGTCTTTCCCGGCGAAGAAGGCGATCGATTTGCCATCGGGAGAAATGGATGGGCCGAAACCGTCATCCAGCAAGTTGCGCGCCTCTCCACCCAGCGCCGAAAGCTCCCAGAGACTCGAGTCTCCTCTATGGGGAGTGAGTGTGACTACCATGTGAGTGCTGTCGGGAAACCAGCTGATCGAGGTGGTCAGCATTCCGTTGGGCAGTTTGACGGGATGGGTCTCGGCCGTATCGATCTGACGGAGATAAAGGCCATTATTGTCGGAAAATGCCAGGTAGCGGCCGTCGCGGGAGATGGCGGCTGCTCGAACGGGATCGTCAACGGGATTAGCAGTCAGTAAGGTGACTCGTGGAGGAACAGGATCGCGCGGGGCGAGGACAAATCCGAGTAAGAAACCGAGAAGAATAAAAACCGTGGATGAAAGAATTGCAATCACCAACCAGTGGCGGTGACGGACCGGGATTTGCACGGGGAGGGGCAACGCCTGATGAGGCACGCTGACCGGTCCGTGGCCGTTGTCCTGAACCGTACTGACGGGAGCTAGGAATCGGTATCCGCGGCGGGCGACGGTTTCGACGAATGTGGGATTGTCCGCTGAGTCGCCCAGAGCATTCCGCAGGCGCTTGATTGCGGCATTCAGCCCATGATCGAAATCAACGAAGGTGTCGGCACGCCACAGGCGGTCGCGAAGTTGCTCGCGGGTGACGACCTCGCCTGGCTTTTCCAGCAAGAGCGAAAGAACTTGAAACGGCTGTTCCTGAAGCTTGACTTTTATCCCGCTACGGCGCAATTCGCCCGCATGCAGTTCCAGTTCAAAAACACCGAATCGAAGCTTGCCATCGAACTGACCGCTGCTATTCCCATCCCCCATTGGCTCGGAGTTTAGCACTCGTATGGCTCTGTTCCCCATGTCAGCGAATCTTGTAAATCTTTGACGCTTCTCGGCTTAGCTTGTCACCGACATTTCACCGCGGGGTTACCAGCTGAGGGTTGTGGCACCCGCTGCCAGAGACCACCTTCGCTGTGATACGGAGGACAAGCCGGTGGGGTTCAGTGGACGTGCGATAGGGTGGACGATTGTTTTGTTATGCGTCGGCGTGGCGGTGGCACGGGTTGGCCCGAGCGATTCGATCGACATCACGGTCCTGGTGAACAACAGTGCGCATATGCCTGCGATTGTTCTACGGCAAGCCGAGTCTGAGGCCGGCCGAATCTTCGCGTTTTCCCAAATCCAGATTGGTTGGCGTGATTGTGCGCCTGGCCTTTTAACAAAAGATCCTTGCCAGCGCGGTCCGGGCGAGAACGAATTTGTCGTGCATCTTGTTCCGACGGGGCAGACATCCCTCGACTCGATGTTTGGAATCGCCTTTGTCGGGCAGGACGGCGATGGAAAATATTGCGACATTTTTTTGGACCGAATTCAGGAAACGGTCCGAACGACTCGGATCGGATTGGGTCAACTAACCGCAACGGTGATCGCGCACGAGCTGGGCCACCTGCTTCTCGGATCTCATTCTCATTCGTTCTTCGGAATCATGATGCCGCGTTGGACTCAGGAAGAACTCCAGCGCATCGCCATGGGTAATCTCCTGTTCAGTAAAGAGGAGGCTCTTCGCATGAGGATGCGACTGCAAAGTCAGGAACGGAAAACGCCCAACATCGCATTAGAAACACGCAAATGATTAGAGGTCAGTTGTGGGGCGAAGGAAAACCTACACTTCTGGCTCCATGGATGATCCGAGTTACAGCGTCTTTTCTGCTCATTTTCTTTCCCCGTGGCGATCACTAAACGTATACAGTATCGGCTGCAGCCCTGAAGATCGACGCCATGGGAGAATTCTCTCGCAGGCAGTTCATGACGACGGCGGCGGCAGCCACCGGATTTATGGTGCTGCCCAACTCTCTAGCGCAGAGCTCCACACCCAGCCCAGATTCCGTCGACAACCGCCGCCAGCAACTTCTTTCACTCTTCGATGAGGAGTGGGAATATGAGCTGCGGACCAATCCCGGGCAAGCTACGGCATTAGGCGATCCTCGATATAACGACCAACTCGGCGACAACTCGCCGGAATTCTTCCTGACAGATGTAGGCGAGAAGCGCAAATTCCTGGCCCGATTCGAAGCAATCGATTCCTCGGGACTTTCGCGCCAGGATGTGTTGAGTCGTGAACTGATGATTCAAAGGTTGAAGCAGGAAATCGAAGGCGCAAAGTTCAAGCCTTGGGAAATGCCTGTCAATCAGATGGGAGGTCCCCATCTCGAGCTACCACAATTGATCATCATCACGCCCTTCAACGATAGCTCAGACTATGAAAACTATCTGGCCCGACTGCGGCAGATTCCGCGTTTCTTTGATCAGGCGATAGCGAACATCAGGCTCGGTATGACTGACGGCCTTATGCCTCCCCGGTATCTGCTCGAAAAGGTCGCATCTGAAACCGACGACATCGCGGGAAAGGCAGGCGAGTCCAGTCCATTCGCCACGCCGGTGAAGGAATTTCCAGCAAGCATTTCGTCGACGGACCAAAAACGTCTTCACGATGCCGTTCTTACCACGATCTCGAACGAGGTCGTGCCGGCGTACCGACGCTTCGCAACTTTTGTGCGCAACGAATACGCACCCCACGGACGCAGCGATCCCGGCATATGGGCGCTTCCGGATGGATCTGCGCGCTATCGTTTCGCAATCCGTCACATCACGACCACCGACCTGCCGCCTGATCAAATTCACGCATTGGGTCTCAGGCAAATCGATGAGATCGAAGCGGAGATGCTGGTCGTTGCTCATCAGCTCGACTTCAAAGATCTCGCCAGCCTCAATGAGCACATCAAGAGCGATCGCCGCCTGTATGCGACCTCGGGCCAGCAACTGCTTGATCTTTACGCAAAATACGCCAGTGAAATGGAGACCGAATTGCCTAAGCTTTTCGGCCGTTTGCCGAAAAGCAAACTCACCGCCATTCCCATGGAAGCGTCCCGATCCAAAAATGCCGTACCTGCCGACTATAGCGAAGGCACGGCAGACGGTTCCCGTCCCGGCCACATCAACGTCAACGAATGGGACCCGGAGCACCGCTTACTTCTGAATGTCGAGGCCATCGCGTATCACGAAGGCGTTCCCGGCCACCATCTTCAACTCTCGCTTGCGCAGGAAATGCAGGATTTGCCGAAGTTCCGCCGTTACGCGGGTTACGCCGCGTTCGTCGAGGGATGGGCGCTGTATTCCGAGCGGCTGGGCAAAGAAGTAGGAAAATATCAGGATCCTTACAGCAACTACGGGCGCCTGGAAAACGAGATGTGGCGCGCTATCCGGCTGGTGATCGACACTGGCGTTCACGAAATGCGCTGGTCCCGCAATCAAATGGTCGAATATTTCCATCGCTTCACTGCCATGGATGAGCCCAACGTTCAGAGCGAAGTCGATCGCTATATCGCATGGCCCGGCCAGGCTCTGGCCTACAAACTCGGTCAACTTGAAATTCTCAAACTGCGCGAACAAGCCCGACAATCGCTCGGCGACAAGTTTGATATCCGTGCCTTTCACGATGAGGTGCTCGGAAACGGAGCTTTACCGCTTGACATCCTGCACGCTGAAGTCACTCGTTGGATTGACAATGAGAAGATCGACGGACAGAAAATCGACAGCCGGAAGAGCCAGGGCCAAAAACAATAACGCGACGAACGTTCGTTGCATGTGTGCATCAATAGTTACAATGATGGTGCAAAGGAGTCACGGGGTGGGCGGCCATGAGATTCAGCGTTGTACTTTCCCAACAGTCAGGAAGTATGGTTTGAAAGTGGCGCGGATTGGCGCCTTATTGTTTGTCTCTGCAGGAATCTTGGGTTGTACGGATGCGAGAGCCCAGACTGCGGGACAGGAACAATACGTCTCTCCATGGAGGACACCGTGGACTTACGAAGGGGCTGCCCATTGGAGCGATCTTGATCGGGAATACGCTCCTTGCAACATTGGCAAGGAACAGTCCCCAATTGATATTCGCAACCCCGAGAAAGCGAACCTGCCGGCCCTGCAATTCGAATCCACCACTTTGCCGCTCAAATATGTGATCAACAACCGCCACACAATCCGAGTCGACTACCGTCCCGGAAACGGTAACTTCCTGCTCGCCGAGGGTAAGCGTTACGAGCTCACGCAATTCCACTTTCACCATCCCAGCGAAGAATACATTCAGGGCAAGTCTTACGAGATGGAGGTTCACCTGATGTACAAGACCGACGACGGAAAAGTCGCCGGGGTCACAGTGTTTGTAAGACCGGGTGGCGCGAACCTAACCGTCCAGACGGTTTGGGATCATATGCCGCAGACCGAGGGTCATCAGGAGGTTCACGGAGTTGAAATCAGTCCTGGCGGCTTACTGCCCCGAAATATCGCAGCTTATTATCTTTACATGGGATCACTGACTGCTCCGCCGTGCACCGAGGGAATTACCTGGTTTGTGCTCAAGACGCCGATCGAGATGTCGGTGGAACAAGTCGAGGCATTTGCAAAGCTTTATCCAAACGATGCTCGACCGCTCCAGCCACTCCACGGACGTGTCGTCAAAGAGAGTCGATAACGTCTCATTCCCTGTAGGAACGCGCTTGTTGACGCGGCAGGAACTGGCCCCGCCCGGCGCGGTAGAACAGCTAACAGCTGATAGCGTCACGCACCTTGCTGCGTGTTCAGTTTTGCTTCGAGAGAATGAGGCGTCGCTGGTCGTTCGATTCGCTCCCGATGTCCGCCTCCATGGACGATGCATCTCGTCCTGTGGAAAGAGACCGATCTCTGCATTCAACGAAGCGACTCGGGAAACCATCGCTCAGTCCGAATGTTTCAATCAAAGTGTGCAGAATCCATCCTATCGCGCGGATTCTCAAATGCCTGCCAGGCCGGTCAATTCGTCCTTTTTCCTGCGCTGCGGGCCAATCGCCGTCCTTCATCAATAATCTCGTTTGATATCGCAGAAAGACCCAAATGCGTTGTATACTCAGCTCACTTTGAGGGGGAGAGAGGAGCCAGAGTCTATGCTTCAACATATTTACAGGCTGTGGCGGGACGAGGAAGGGCAGGATATTGCGGAATATGCAGTCATGCTGGCAGTGATTCTGGTGCTGGTGGTAGGCACTGTCCGGCTGATTGGATCGAACGCAAATACCGTGTTTTCCAACGCCGCGAGTTCCATCCAGTAACCCTCGCGCCGCGTTGAAGCTTGGCAACGATCAGCGAAAGACTACCTTCGGCAGCGCCTGCGGTGGCGTTGCTGAACATGGTCGTGTTGAGCAGGATACATAAGATTGACAGGCAGAGGCACGACAAGCCTTGCCTCGATTAGCCGAAGCCCTTATGTATGACAAGAATATCAATTGCGGGAGGGGAGCCCGCTTTCAATGGATCCAGTTCTCGTGATGTTTGGTTGTCTGATGTGCACGATGAGCGGCCTCATTTTTATTGAGGTTCGCCGCATCAGAAAAAAGATGGGACAACCCGTTTCGGTGCCCGAAACCGCAAAGAAACCTGCTCTGGCCGAATAATGCTTTCCGGGGCTTTCTCGGAAGCGTCTGCGATCCCTCAGGCCGCGAGCGCGCCTCGCGTGAGCCTGCATCACCTGGAGGCGCCAAGAGATTTCCGTTCCAGCTTCAAAATTGTCCATCGAAAATCTGTGAAACAGGACAGCACAGGATGCCCGGGGATCATCGCGTGGCCGGAATCAGTGTCATCGCGAAAATCAGCACATACCGGTTGCTGGGCAGGCTGAGGGTGCGTACCACCTTGTTACTATCGAGCGCAAACGTATACGCGAACATATAGAAGTTGCGCGAGTCTTTTGAGCCGTCGGCGGTGAGGCGATAGGGCATGCTGAATGCGATCGATTCGCCGTCGAACTTATGCGGAACAG
>JASHOT010000213.1 GCA_030040965.1 Candidatus Sulfotelmatobacter sp.
GTTCTTTGCCATGCGGTGAACAGTTTGCTTAACTCAATCGCTTCCTGCCGCAACTCTTTCAATCGACCTGCAGGAACAATGTCGCAGTCTGAAAGCATTTCAAGCCAGAAGCAACTCTCGTTCGCCTCTTCTACAACCAAGCCAATCTTTGCGATCCATTCGGCGCGCGGTCGTCCGTCCGATAATTTGCAGCTACAGCCGTTCCGCAGCGCAGCAGTTGCTTGCCTAGAACTTGAGCGTCGGCCGAGAATGGTCGCGATTTGGGTAACCGTACCACCCGAACGGCGAACTGCTTCGTGCGAACTCGCAATTCTTCGGGGCCCATACCCATAGCTGCCCCCGATGCTCTCAAATCACAAATTACCCGATTACAAAATTACAAATGCTATCTGTCGATCTCCCCTAACACGATGTCAATGCTGCCAATTGCCGCGACCACGTCAGCGATCAGCCGGCCCTCGCACATCGTGGCCAGAGTCTGCAAATTCGCAAAACACGCCGACCGCATGTGCACGCGATACGGTTTGGCCGTTCCGTCGCTCACGATGTAGTAGCCCATCTCGCCGCGCGGCGATTCCACTGCCTGATACACCTCGCCCGCCGGCACTGCAAATCCTTCGGTGATGATCTTGAAGTGATAGATGAGCGACTCCATTTGCGTCTTCATCTTTTCACGATCTGGCAACACCACATGCGGAGCATTCGCCTTGATCGGTCCTTCCGGCATGCCGTCGAGCGCCTGTCGCACGATGCCACAGGACTCGCGCAGCTCCTGCACGCGGCACATGTAGCGCGCGAATACGTCGCCATCTTGTGAGACCGGCACTTTGAACTGAAATTTTTCGTAACTCGAATATGGCATATCGCGGCGCAGATCGATATCCACACCGCTGCCGCGCAGCGTGGGGCCGGTCGCGCCGAGCGCGATCGCATCTTCGGCAGTGATGCGAGCCACACCTTTTGTACGCATCCCCCAGATAGGATTTCCCGTCAGCAGGTTCTCGTACTCGTCTACCTTCTCCGGAAAATAGCCGGCAAAATCGCGGACGCGATCAAAAAATCCCAGCGGCGGCTCCAGCGCAATTCCGCCCACGCGGAAGTACGAAGTCATCATGCGTTGTCCGCTGACCATCTCAAATATCTTGAGAATTTCTTCGCGCTCACGGAAACAATAGAGGAAGACCGTCATCGCACCGATATCGAGAGCATGCGTCCCCAGCCATACCAGGTGCGAATTAATCCGCGTCAGCTCATTCAGTAAAACTCGCAGCCATTGCGCCTTCGGCGGAATCTCGAGGCCCAACAGTTTCTCCACCGCCAGCACATAGCAGAGATTATTGGTCATGGGGCAGAGATAGTCGATGCGGTCGGTGAGCGGTACGACCTGCTGATAAAACTTGGCCTCGCAAGTCTTTTCGATTCCAGTGTGCAGGTATCCGATGTCTGGCATGAGCCGCACGACCGTCTCGCCATCGATCTCGAGAATCACGCGCAGCACGCCGTGGGTCGAGGGATGCTGCGGCCCCATATTCAGGATCATGGTGCGATCCTGGCCGGGTTCTACGACGGGAGTGGGTGCCAGCGAGACCACTAGCGGTAGCCCTCCACGGGATAATCTTTGCGTAGAGGGTGACCTTGCCAGTCCTCGGGCATCAGGATGCGCCGCAGATAAGGATGCCCTGTAAAACGAATGCCAAACAGATCGAAAACTTCGCGCTCAAAATAATTTGCGCCGGGCCACACCGAAGTCAGAGACTCGACCGCCGGGCTGGCGCTATTCAGGCGAACCTTCAGCCGCACGCGTTCTTTTTTTGGAATCGACAACAGGTGGTAAACCACCTCAAACCGCGGATCTGCCGGGTACCAGTCGACGCAGGTGATGTCGGAAAGGAAATTGAAGGGACAGGCCGCGTCGTTTTTCAGCAGGGCGCAGGCTTCGCGAATGTCGGACCGGTCGACGGAGATGGTCATCTCGTCGCGATCAAACTTTACTTCCTTTACCGAATCGTTTTTCCAGGCGAGCAGACGAGCGACCGCAGGATGGCTTTTTAGTTCCTCCAGATCAGTGATGGCCGGGGTTAGTGGCATTAAAAATTGCCCCGCTTCGCACCGGTTTCACCCCAATCCAGAACGCCTTTTTTCCAGACGTAGAAGAAGCCAACCAGAAAAATGCCGATGTAAACCAGCATCTCCCACAGGCCGAACATACCCTGATTCTGGGCTTTGAGTTGTCGCAAAATAATGGCCCACGGATAGATGAAAACCGCCTCTACATCGAACAAAATGAACAGCATGGCGACCAGGTAGAATTTCACCGAGAAGCGCTCGCGGGAGTCGCCCACCGGGGTCATGCCGCATTCATAAGGGGACATTTTGGCGCGGGTGGGTTTGCGAACTCCAATCAGCCACGAAAGCACGACAATTCCCGTCGCGATCCCGCCTGCCATAAGCATATGGATCAGGAATGGGAGGTAGCGTGCGAAGTAATTGTCTGGCATAGGAGGAGGTATATATAATTCGCGCCAAGTGATGCTAAACACTCTAGATTATGGACTTGGCGCGAGAGTGTCAAGGAAAGCGAGCAGCAATCTTGCGGAAATGCAGCCGTAGATTTTGTAATTTTGCAATCGGGTAATTTTGTAACTTGAATCCCGCTGTTCAGGATTTCGGTGTTTAAATTACCAAATCGCAAAATTACGAAATTACAAATTTGCTATGATTTTTGGCTTCAATACTGACGTAAAGCATGGCGACACCATCTATCACGTGCAAAGCGAAGCGCGTGAGAGCGAACTCCTGCTGCAGACGCAGGTTTTCGTGCGCGGCCGCTGCATCGGCAAAAAGGCCACCTCCTACGCAGGCAAATCCACCCAGTTCGGCGACGCCCAGAAAGAGCAGCAACTGCGCGAACAGCACCGGCTGGTGCTCGACGCCATCCGGGAAGGGAAGCTCGATCAGGCGCTCGATCGCGGTGAGCCGGAGACGCTGGCCACAGTCAAGGAACTCGAGGTTCAGTGGCTGAACTCCGAATCGGTCCACGCCGACCGCAATCTGACCATGCAACTCAAAGTCACCGAAGGCGGCGCAGCCGCGCCCGGTGCGCGTCTGATCTTCCGCTTCGCCCGTCCCGGTGCGGCGCCGTTTTATACTCAGGCCGTCGCCGACTCCGGTGGCGCGGCCGAGATCAAGATCGAAGTGGAAGAGGCCCATTTGCCCGAGTCGTCCCTTCTCGTGCAGGCGAATTTCGAGGGCCGTACCGCGACCAGAAAATTCATGCTGCGCAAAGCGGAGTAGCGCCGCCGTCTCGGCGGCATTCGCGGCCGGCGCGTGTTAGTCGGCGTGGCAATCTCAATTTTCATGAGAGAATTTCCGTGCGATGAAACTCCACATCAACGGAGAAGAGCGGGACTTCAGCGAAATTCCTGTGCCTGTCACATTAGCCGCGCTGATTGAGAACCTCGGCATGAAGGCTGATCGCGTGGCCGTGGAACTGAACCGCGATATCGTCGCCCGCGACCGTTGGTCCGCAACCGAACTCCACGAAGGCGACCGCCTGGAAGTCGTCCAGTTCGTCGGTGGCGGCAGACCATCGCGCCGTCTCTAGCGATTTCTTGCTCCCCTACTTATATGCAAGCACCCAATTGAGCACCGGATCGATGCCTGCTTTATAGTTGTTCCAGGTGGGAATGATCTCCTGGTCCGGCAAAATTGCATTTCTCGCGTCGTCGCTGAACCTGTAGAACCGCGTCGAGTACCGCACTGTCAAGTGAGAGTTGGGCAGCGTCATGCCGGCCGCTTCCTGATAGCTATTGGGCTTCTCCCCGATCTCTTGCCCTACCAGGATCGCCGCAGTTTGCTGCCGGAACTGTGCCGCATTGTTCATCGCAGCCGAAAACGTATTGGCCCCCACCAGCACAAACAGATGCCCTTTCAGATTGAGGTCTGGCAAGTCACGGATGGGATGAACCAGATATTTCTCTCCCTCGGTGTAGTCACCCCCGTGGTTCTGCCGCAGGTCGATGACTAGCTTTCCCGGATGCTGCCGTTCAATCAGCGACATCATCTCGCGTGCTCCCACCTTCACATCTCGAATCCAGCGAACGTTGCAGTACAAGGCCTGTCCTTCAGCCAGATACTGGCAGGCGAATTTTTGTCCCGGATTCCGCATGAAAAGGGGAGCTTCCTTGAATGGCCTCAAAAGAGCGGCTGCACTGGCAGGCGTCGGATGAACTTCCACCGTGAACTCTATTCCGGAGTCATCGACGACGGTGTACGACGCTGAATTCCTGTCGGTCGTAATCCCCAGTCCGTGTAGCGTAGCTCCGGTCGTGAGCGAGTCATTAACAAAAGCGTCTGCCAGCGGCGGGTTCTCATCTCGCGAGAAAAGCTCCTTGCAGAGCTCGGCCGCGTGCTCCACCGGTGTGCCTCCCACCTTGAGAACGCGATTTCCGAGCAGTCTGGCGTAAGCCGGATCGGCATCGACCACGCGGTATTGGTCTCCGAATCTCGCGATGTCAAGTCGGAAGCCCGCCGAGTCCTGCGGAGTCTGCAGATAGGTATGCGCGTCTCCCACGAGGCTTGTCAGGCGTTGCAGCCCAATCCAGGACCCGTCTGCGTCCAGCTTTGGCAGGGTTGTGTCGAGCTCCCCCGCAGCTTTTTCAAACGCCTCGCGCGGCGTGAAGTGAAAGGCGTTGGCGTGCCGTCTGGAAATCTCGCGAACCAGAAAGTGAAGATCGCCTTGCCACTGCCCGACCGTCAGATGAAGGTTTTCTGGCTTGGATCTAGCGTTCCACCATAGAGCTAGAGCCGCACAACCCAGAACCAAAACACCGAAAATGATACCCAGCCGCGTTTTTCGCAAAGAAGATCCTCCCAAAACGGCACAGCCACAGCAAACCGTGCTGTCCCCTGCCACTTGGATTCTGACTCATTTTCGAAGTCTGGGTTAGCAACGAGTTCAGCTGGCCGTTCAACCTTAGTGACAGGCCAACAGAAGGAACTCCGTTAGTCACCCCTCACGCTGTAATTCTGTGCTGAATCCACAGCACGATTGCCTAATAATGTGTGCAACCAAACAGCTAATCCGGGGCGACGCTCAGTACCTCAGTAATGTCGCTCTGTTACCAGGCAACGTGCTAGAAAGGCTTAATAGAAGCGTGCAGTCGGGCATTACGGTCAGCAACGGACACGGGGAGGATTACATGGTCGCAGAGCTGGACATCCTGAATGAGTGGATTCCGGAACAGATGCAGCCGGGTACCGTCTTTGTGCTGGAAAACGCCGGCCAGATCGGCGAAAAAGAAGATCCGTATTGGGCCGTGCTCTCCTGCCCAAACTGCGGCATGCTGGGCTTGATCACGCGCAAACAAATTAACGGCCTGATCCCAGTCATCTGCGGCTCCGAGCACTGCTCGGCGCAGTTTTTCATCCGCGACGCCGAAGTGGTCGTCCGCAAACCGTTCTAAATGTGGCGCGGGCGCCCTCGCCCGCGAATCGCGAAGCTGAAAATCTTGGGTCCTGTCACGCCTGATTCGCCGTCAACTCCCGAAACACCGATAAATCGATATTTCCTCCGCTCACCACACAAACAATTTTTCCCGATCCGCATTTGCCGCTGAGGCCAGCGGCAACGGCGCAGGCGCCTGCCCCTTCGGCGATTACGTGATTCCGTTCCGCCACGATGCGCAGGGCCCGCTGCACCTCGTCAAGGGTGCAGACAATGGACCCGGCGAGCAGATGATGCGCCAGGTCCCACATTCGCGGAAACACCGACTTGCCTCCGCAGCCATCGACCCAACTGGCTTTCCATTCAGGAAAATACTGCGGCGAGCCTGCCCCCAGCGAACGGGCCAGAGGCGCCGCTGTCTCCGGCTCCGCGGCGAAGACTTTCGCCTTGCTCCCTCGCTCCTTCAGCCCGGCCGCGATCCCGCACGACAATCCGCCGCCGCCGAACGAGGCCACCACGGCATCGACGTCGGGCAAGTCCTCGAGAATTTCCAGTCCCGCTGAGGCATTGCCGGCAATGAATTCGTCGTCTTCAAAGGGATGAACAAAGGCGCCATTCATCGCCGGATGAGCGCGCAGGCCCAGCGCCTTCCAGCAGTCGTCGTACGATGCCTTGACAATCTCTCCACCGAGCCTCCGCACCGCTTCCATCTTCGCCAGCGGAGCCGTTTCGATCATGAGCACCTTGCACGGAACCCCGGCGCGTCGCGCTGCCAGCGCTACGCCCTGCGCCGCATTGCCGGCACTGACGGTCCAGACTCCGCGGCTGCGTTGTTCCTCTGGCAGCAATCGCACCGCGTTGTAAGCTCCGCGAATTTTGAAGGCGCCGATGGGCTGCAGGTTTTCGAGCTTCAGGTAGATTTCGGCCGATGCGTCGTAATTTAGTCCGTCGTAGTTCAACCTCACCAGAGGCGTGCGGATCGCGGCCTCATACACGTGTTTATGCGCATCCTCAATCATCCCGGCGGGAATGTTGCGATGTGCGGTTTTTTCGTCGAGTTCGGCCGGCATAGGATTCTTTGGGCGCGAGAACAGCAGGTTCCTCACCCGCGCTTTGCGCGCATTCGGAATGACATCCAAAATCAAATCCGCGTTTTTGTTGTCCCTAGCTCCACCGGAACTTGCTCGACAATTTCAATCCCGAAGCCTTCGAGGGCCGCGACTTTCTTCGGACGATTGGTCAGCAGGCGAATGCGCCGCAGGTCGAGATCCGAAAGAATCTGCGCGCCAATGCCAATCTCGCGCTGGATCTGTTTCTCGTTGTCGTAAAGCGAGGGCAATGTGCGTCCACGGTGGAAGCTCAGCGCCGTGCGCTCCCCCACCTTTTCCGTCGCAAATCCTTGCGACGTCTGGTGCAAGTAGATCAGCGCTCCGCGGCCTTCCTGGGAAATTCTGCGCAACGATCCTTCGAGTGTGGCGTGGCATTCACAGGCCGTGGCGCCGAAAACGTCGCCCATCAGGCAATGCGCGTGCATGCGCACCAGCACCGGTGTTTCGCTGTGTTGGATGTCGCCGCGAATGAGCGCTACGTGCGATTCGCCGCCATCCACTTCGCTCTCATAGGCGATCATGCGGAACTCGCCAAAGCGCGTATCGATCAGCGCCTCGCCCACGCGATGCACATAGCGCTCATGCGCCATGCGGTAGCGGATCAGCTCCGCGACCGTCAGCATCTTCAGGCCATGCTCGCGGCAGGACTCGATCAGATCAGGGACGCGCGCCATGCTGCCATCATCTTTCATGATTTCGCAGATGATGCCGGCCGGAACCATCCCCGCCAGCCGGGCGAGATCAACGGAAGCCTCGGTTTGTCCCGCGCGCACCAGCACTCCACCCTTGCGCGCGCGCAGCGGGAAGACGTGGCCGGGGCGCGCCAGATCGGTCGGCTTGGTCGCGGGATCGATCGCCACCTGAATCGTGCGAGCGCGATCATAGGCGGAGATTCCCGTCGTCACTCCTTGCCGCGCGTCGATCGCTTCCATGAAGGCAGTCCCGTATTGCGAAGTGTTCTCCTGGGTCATGGGGCCGATGCGCAGATGCTCCAGGCGCTCCTCGGTCATGGCGAGACAGACCAGGCCGCGTCCGTGCTTGGCCATGAAGTTGATGGCTTCGGGGGTGACCTTCTCGGCGGCGAGGGTAAGATCGCCTTCGTTTTCGCGGTCTTCGTCGTCGACGACGACGATCATGCGGCCGGCGCGGATTTCCTCGATTGCGTCAGGAACATCGGTGAATGGCGGCTGGGGGGACATAGTGCGGACCTCAAATTTGATCTTGCTCCTTCGTATCGCCTGGAACGGCTAACAAGACCTCACGTATTGTACCGCTATGGATGCCCCCAGTTTTCGCCGCCCTTGCGGGAAGCAGAATTGGCAGATTTCAGGTCACAGCTTTCGCAATCACTTCCCCGGCTCCCAGCCTTCCGGCAGCAGGTCGAAGTTGAGCGTGTCGCGGTGGGAGAACTGGTTGCCCTCCAGCACGGACACGGGCGTGAGCATGTGCCAGACGCGATCGTCGTCGAAGATGTAACATTCGCCGGCCTCACGCATGGTGAAGCGATCGAGCTCTTGCCTGTCATTGTTGGTGATGACGACTTCGCCGCCTTGCGCACCGCAGCGGCCGAGCAGGTGCGTGACGATGTATTTTTCTCCGTCTTTGTGCAAGCCAGGCGGGCTGGTATCGCAGGGACGGCCCGGCGTGGCCGTGAACCGTATGACGTGCATGTTGACTAAATATTTCCGGCCCACGGTCGAGAGCGGTAAATAGCGCAGGTGATAGGCAATCATCTTGAGAACGCCTGGAGCGCTCGCGAACTCAGGGGTAAGAGGAGCGTATTCCCGCGGCTGGCCGCCAAGCGTGGTGTTGTATTTCGCCAGCTGGACATACGGTGCGTTGTTCTCGATCGGCCAGACTCTTACGCCGCCCTCAACGATCTCGGCGTGCAGACGATTCAAGGAACGATAGCGATCGCCACCCTCGTAGTATTTGTCACGCGGAATCGACCACGCGGCGTGGGATAAGGCGTCGAGTGAGCGCGCGATGTCCAGGTCAACTCGAAGCGGCTGACGGCTGTAGCCGCGCTCGAGGATGTCGTGGCGCGAGCGGACGTTGGCTTCCACCGGAATGAAACCAGCTTCGTTTATGACCTGTCCCACGAACCCCTCCGGTCTCGGTCGCCACTAGTTTAGATCAGCGCGCCAGTTCCTGCTCCGCTCCGCGAAACAGGGTTTTGAGGGCGCGGATGACCAGGCGAGCCATCAGCACGGTGATTGCGACCAGAACCGCGGCCACCGCTCCTGCCGCATACGGATGCCGCGTTGCCAGCCATGTCAGGGCGATGGCGAGTGCGTCTTCGCCTAAACTCAGCGTGATGTTCGACAGCGGCTCGGGCGAGGCGGTCACGGCTGCGCGTGCGGCGGTCTTGCCTCCATGGGCGACGAATGCGACTCCAGCGCCCAACAGAGTCGCCAACAACTGCTTCTCGGGCGAGAGTTGGTTGGTGGCCTGGTAGGCCAGCAGTCCGGCGACCGGGATGCGAATGAACGTGTGCAGGGTATTCCAGACCAGATCGAAGGCGGGAATTTTATCGGCGAAGAACTCGACCGCGAACAGCGCCGCGCTGACGAGGATCACAGGCCAGGTATCGAGCAACTGCAGCCCGGGCGGCAGCGGCAGATGGGAGAAGCGTGCCAGCAGACCGAGCACGGCGATGGTCGCGTAGAGATTCAAGCCGGCGGCGAAGCCGATGGCCGCCAGCAATGCGAACAGTTCCGCAGGGGGAATTCGAAGCACATCAAGCATTTGGCGCCGGATCCAGGCGGATGTGGGTCATCGATTTCATTGAATCGCCGACTTGCGATGCCTTCGTTCGATCCTCAACTTTACAATCTAAAATTGGTGCCAAAATTAAAGGGCCGCTCGGACTTTATCCAAAAGCGACCCCAAAGCTTTTTGTGCTGCTAGCTTACAGCGTGGATTCGATCTCGAAGCCCCAGGCTTCCAGCAATGGTTCGGGAATGTACTTCGAGTTCTTGTTGCGCCGTGCCCACTCCCGCAGACGTGTCGAGCGAAGGTACTGGTCGGGAGTCAGCTTGTACTCCTTCACGACCTGTTCAAACTCGGTGACAGTCGGGACGATCGGGCCGATCGGCTCGGGCTTGCCCCAGTTAGGATTTCCGCGTCTCTTAGCCATGAAAAATGCCTTTCCACTCAGGGGATAAACGATTGCGCTATCTATATGATTCTCCGCGCCATCCTTGCGATTCATACAAATAACGACGCCCAGTCAAACATTCCTGCCGGGCAATCGGCAGCTGAAACCCAAGTCTGATCGGAAACCTCATATTCTAGGGATATTTCCGGCGGAAAGTCAACGAAAAATACGCGCGCGTACTTGAGATTGTGTCTGTAAGCCAATAGAAATAAGTAACTTAAGTTACATTGGGAAGTTGCCTCGAAGGCGACAGCTTGCAAACCGCTGCATATTACGCCCGTAATGCGAGTAGCCGTGAAGCGGTTGATCCTTGCCGCCAGCCGACCTAAAGTTCCAGTAGTGAGTCTCCCGACGCCTTTGCGGCTCCTTTATTTAGTGATAGAACGGCGTGCGAAGACGAGAATCCAGTTGGTTGCAAGCTTTTGAGGCAAGACCGCGCAATGGGTCTGAACTCGTTACTGCTGTGTTCGGATGAAAAGATTATCAGGGTGCTCCGCCGCACTTTGGGGGACCTTGAGATCGCCGTAGAGCTGTGCTCGGATTCCGACGCTGCCCTGCGCAAACTCACGCGCCAGCGATTCGAGGCGATCATTGTCGACTGCTCCGGCGAAGGTGCACCGGAAGTGCTGCGCAGCGCCCGCAGCGCGCCCTGCAACAAGCAGGCGGTCGCGGTTGCCATTGTTGAGCCGATTGTCGGACTGAAAGCCGTGTTCGAGATCGGAGCCCATTTCGTTCTCTACAAGCCGGTATCGACCGAACGGGCGAAATCGAGTTTCCGCGCCGCACGTGCCTTGATGAAGAGCGAGCGGCGGCGGAACGTGCGCGTGCCGGTTCAAATACCGGTGGTCCTGCGGAGTCTGGACGGCGGCAATAATCTGAAAGTCACGACGGTGGACCTGAGCGAGGGCGGCATGGCGGTGCATTCGCCGCAACGCCGTCGCCCGACTGGCCGCTGGACTATCGTATGTACACTACCGGGTGCAAAGGACGCGTTGGAACTTCCCGCCGAATTCGCCTGGGAAGGAAACGGGTCGCAAGCCGGCTTGCGCTTCCAGCAGATCTCACCCGAATCCACACGACAGCTCCGGGAGTGGCTGAAACAGAATTCGCCGGAGGCCGAACAAGACGATCCGCCGATTCAATGTCGGCTCACGGATCTGAGTCTGGGTGGTTGTTATCTGGAAATAGCGTCGCCCTTCCCGCCGTCGAGTCGCGTGATGCTGTCGATGCGAGCCGCTGGCGTGGAGGTTCGGGCGCAGGGCCTGGTTCGCATCATGCATCCCGAAAAAGGCATGGGTGTGGAGTTCACGCAAACCACTCCGGAGCATCGCACCGCGGTAGAAAAATTTCTCGGCGTGCTTTCCTCCAATCCCAACGTTCTGCCGGAATTGCTCGTTGAACCGGAAGGACTGGAAGGCGATCCGCTTCCAGCGTCGTCTGCCCATCACGATGACCCTCTTCTGCAACTGTTCTACGCCGAGCCGATGACCAGCGAAGCATTCCACGAAGCGCTGCAGAAACAGCGGGGAGCCCAATCCCTGGCCAGCGGCGCCGCGGCCGGCGCTCACGCGTAATCTTGCCACAAGGTTAATTGACGAGACTTCTCGGTCCGCCCTTTTCTTCCTCGTTCCATTCTGTTGGAATCCAGTCGTCCAAAATGCGGTGCGAGAAAGAGTCGGTGCGGCGACGGCATGGCTTAGTAACCGAGATGTCGAAGGGCCATCTGGGCGGTCCGCTTGAGTTCCGCTTTCGTTGAACCATTCGCCGCCTGGATGGATAGACCGGCGAGGATCGATGAGAGATACCGGGTATAGTCGCCCACGTTGATGTCCTTGGATAACTCTCCGCTGTTTCGCGCCTGTAGAAAGCGCTCCCTCATTGCCGTTTCATTCTGCTTTCGTATTTCGGTCATGATGTCTCTCGCCGGTGAAGCATCTACGCTGCAGCCCACGGCCCCCGACAGAGTCATGCACCTCGCCGGATGCCCGGGCGTGGTGAGAAACGCAACCGTGTTGTCGAAAAGTGCACGAACAACCCTTTCGAGAGTCGGTTCCTCCAGCGCTTTACCTGCATATTGTGCTCGCATTTCCATGTAGCGCTTTACCGCGAGTCGAAACAACGCATGCTTGTCACCGAACGCCGCATAGATGCTCGACGGGTTCAGACCCATTGCTTGGGTAAGATCGGCCATCGACGTACCTTCATAGCCGCGCTCCCAAAAAAGCAGCATCGCGGCCTCTAGTGCCGCGTGTTTGTCGAAGCCGATTGGCCGTCCCATCTTTCCGTTCCCTGTTTTCATTCTTTTGCTCGCCCCCTCCTAATTAGAGCCTAAAAACCTGAATCCGATGCGCCATCCTCCACATCTGTAGTGATTGTTACACATATACCGCAGGGAGGTGGTTATGGGAAAGCTTGAGGGTAAGGTTGCAGTCATCACCGGTGGATCGAGCGGCATGGCGCTGGCGAGCGCCAAGCGGTTCGTTGAAGAAGGCGCCTATGTTTTCATCATGGGCCGAAGGCAGGAGGCGCTCGATGAGGCCGTCAAGCTGATTGGCCGGAATGTAACCGGCGTGCGCGGCGACGCGGCCAATCTCGACGACCTCGACCGCCTGTTCGATACGGTCAAACGGGAAAAGGGCAAGATCGACGTGCTGTTTGCGAGCGCCGGAACGGGCGAAGCCGCCAAACTGGGCGAGATTACCAAGCAGCAGTTCGATAAGGAATTCGGCCTGAATGCGCGTGGCACGTTGTTCACGGTTCAGAAGGCGTTGCCGCTGTTCAACGATGGCGGATCGATCTTCATGACCGGGTCAGTTGCTTCGGTGAAAGGTTTTCCTGGTTTCGGCGTGTATTCGGCGAGCAAGGCGGCGTTGCGCTCATTCGCACGCACTTGGCTCAACGAACTGAAGGGCAGGAATATCAGGGTAAACGTGTTGAGCCCGGGGCCGATCGCCACACCGATGCAGGACCAGGTTCTCGACGAGGAGGGGAAGCAGATGTTCGAATCCCTGATCCCGCGGGGAAAGATGGGTCGTCCTGAGGAAAATGCGACGGTCGCCCTGTTTCTTGCTTCAAATGATTCGAGCTTCGTGAATGGGGTGGAGTTGTCCGTCGACGGCGGCATGTCGGCCATCTGAATCGGCGGGTCTCGGTGAGTGCATGATTGCCGAGTCGACCCACCTCGATAGGCAGTGTCCGATTGCTCCGTGCGCTACTTATGGAACGAGCGTTGCGTAATAGCGCGGGGATGATGTTCAAAGGAGAAGTTTATGGGCGCACTAGAAGGCAAGGTAGCAGTAATCACCGGCGGCAATAGCGGAATCGGTCTCGCTACAGCCAAGCGCTTCGTGCAAGAAGGAGCCTATGTGTTTATCACGGGGCGTCGGCAGGCAGAGTTGGACAAAGCCGTTTCGCTGATCGGGAAGAATGTAACGGCTGTTCAAGGAGATGTATCGAAGCTCGAAGATCTTGATCGTCTTTACGAAACGGTGCGAAAGGTAAAGGGACGTGTCGATGTCGTCTTCGCAAACGCCGGTGTCGTCCACCCTGTTTCCCTCGCAGATTCGACGCCAGAAAAGTTTGACGAGCACTTCAACCTCAACGCGCGCGGCGTGTACTTCACGGTGCAGAAAGCGCTTCCGTTGCTGACCGACAATGGATCGATAATCCTCTCTGGATCGGCGGCATGGCAGATGGGCATTCCCGGCTACGGCGCGTATTCGGCGACGAAAGCAGCTTTAGTCTCCTTCGTCCGGAGTTGGACGGCTGAGTTGGCCAGCCGCGGCATCCGAGCCAACGTGATCAGCCCTGGTCCAACAGAAACGCCCATGGTCCATGTTGGCTCTAAAGGATCTCCGGAGGGTACAAGCGAATATTTTCGGAAGATGATCCCGATGGGACGACTCGGAACCGCAGACGAGCTTGCATCGGCAGCCGTGTTCCTTGCGTCTAACGAGAGTAGCTTCATCACGGGCATCGACCTGCCGGTTGATGGCGGCACTGTGTCCAGATAATCCGGCAACTGCGCCACTCCGATTGATTTGACACCCGAGACCCACCGCTCGCCTCGCGTGCCGTGACAAACAACCCTCAAAAAATACTCAGCCCCGCTGAGAGATTGGAGATTCATCATGAAATACGCAATCATTGGCGCCGGCAAGATCGGCACCGCACTCGCACGCGCTTTTGCACGTAACAACATCGAAGTCGCCATCACAAACTCCAGGGGACCTGAAACGCTTGCGGCTTTGAGAAAAGAACTCGGTTCCAGCGTCGTTCCGCAATCCGTGCAAGATGCTTCTCGGGCAGAGATCATCATCCTCGCCGTTCCTTTTCCGCTCATAAAGATGTTGCAAAATTCAAGAAGTGGAACGGCAAGATTGTGGTCGATACCATGAATGCTCTTCACGTCGCAGCGGAAGAACTGGGCGGCCTTCTCTCTTCGGAACTCGTATCCAAAGCATTTGCCGGCGCACGCCTCGTAAAGGCCTTCAATCATTTGCCAGCAGCGCAGCTTGGGACCAATCCGACCATTGGAGGGCAGCGACAGGTCGTGTTCGTATCGAGCGATGATGCCGATGCCAGTGCTACCGTCGCGGCCTTAGCGAGCCAGTTGGGTTTTGCTCCGGTTGAACTCGGCAGGCTCGATCAAGGTGGAATACCGCTTCATATTGTGGGTGGTCAGCCGGGCGGGCTTCTGTTTCAGAATCTGGAGAAGGTCGCCTGATTGCGGGAGTCAATTTGAAGAGCATGCGCTTTTTTGAAGCGCGCATGCTCTTCGCAGGCCTAATCGAGGTAGAAGAGCACGCTGGTCCCGATGGCTTGCGCAGGGGAGATGTCATGCCGAAAACTATTGAAGACAAGCGATTCGCGCAGCGTAGCGCAACTGTCTTTCATCCCATCAGCGCGGAAGACAAGACTGCGATGGCCGCGATGCGCGCCATCGTCGAACCCAATAAGGGACGCTTGCAAGGAACCACAGCGCGCGCGCCTTTCGATGCCATCATGGAACACGTCGCTGTTCCAGAGGGCGTGACGTTTGAAGCCGGCAGCGTAGGTGGTATTCCCGGGTGGTGGTGCAGGCCGCAGGCAGCTCAACCGGATGCAGTGGTTCTCCACATTCATGGAGGCTGGTTCAACTGGGGTTCGGCGCAAGCGTATCGCAACCTGGTTGGGCACCTCGCGCTTCACGCTCGTGCCGCAGCGTTTGCGCCTGATTATCGACTCGCGCCCGAACATCCCTTTCCGGCAGCGGCTGAGGATGTGCGTGCCAGTTACTTCGGCCTGCTTGAGCTGGGATACAAGAAGATCGCTGTAACGGGCGACTCCGCAGGGGGCACTCTGGCTCTTGGACTTCTCGTCTCACTGAAGGCGTCTCAGTCAAAAGATCTTGTAGCTCCCGTCGCCGGGGTCGCACTTTCTCCAGTGACGGACCTATCGCTCTCTGGCGCAAGCTGGACGACGCGCGCCGCCGCGGATCCTTATCTCATAAAATCTCAGGCCGCAGAACTAGTACGGTCGTATCTGAATGGGGCTGATCCAGGCAATCCCTCTGCGTCGCCGCTCCACGCAGATTTAGCTGGACTTCCGCCGATTCTTGTCCATGTGGGGGACGACGAAGTGTTACTGGATGACTCGGTACGTTTTGTCGACCGGGCTCGGGCGGCAGGACTGGATGCGCGGCTCGATGTCTGGGAAGGAATGGCGCACGGCTTTCAGGGAAGCGTGGGGCTTCTGAGCGCCTCCACGCAGGCACTCCAGGAGATTGGCTCGTTCCTCTCCCCACGCTTCGCTCAATCAGAGTAGAGCAGTAAACGTCAGAACAGAATCTAAGATCGCGATGGAGAAAAAGCGGAAATAGAGAAGCAGCGGACTCAAAATGCGCATGGCCCAAAAGCCCTTCTGGGACTCGATTGGCCTCCCGGCACCACCGCTTTTAGGGGCTGTGCCTGATGGAGATCTTTGCCGCGGTACTTACACTAAGGCAAGAAAAAAAGGACCCGGATATCTTCTTTTCCGAGTCCTTTTGCAAGCTGAGGCTCTTCTTATGGGGCGTAGCAGGTGATTGCGTTGTACAGCAACTGCTCATCTGGTCCGCCGGTAACTTCATACTCCGGCATATTCGAAATATAGATTGAGGTGTAGGCTTTGCCTTTGTGTCCGGCAACGACGCCGACGTAGGTATCCGAATCCGCCGCCGCTTTTGCCGTGCCTAGATTTCCCGTCCACGTTCCGCTGGAAGGAACCTGACTGTCAGCATAGCCCTCGGACTGCCACGTTTTACCCGAAATGTTGTTGAACAGGCAGAGCTTCGGAATAAGCTTGGTGAACTCGTTTGAGATGCTCAGGGCTTCGTACGAGAGAGTGGACGAAAATCCGAAGATGGGGGCCAGTCCTGTGTCATTGGTGGAACTCCATTCAAACGTCAAGTAGGTTCCCACGATCGAATGCCCATCTTTGACGTACCTGCTGACTGCGTCGATTTCGGCTGTGGAGTACTGTTGCAGCCCTCCTGCCGGATCGCTGAGTATGATCACATCGGCATTCGCGTTGACCAGATCCTGATAGGTGAAATCGCTGCTGATCAAGGTCGTGTAATCGATGGAAACCGGGACGCTTCCATAGTTTGCCCAATTGGTGTTCAGATCCGCCCAAACCGGATTGTTTCCCCAGGACTTCACGATGATCGCCGTTACGGTACCGGCGGGATGCTCAGTCTTCTGCTGAACGACCGGTGCTTGCTCTCCCTCACGCCGGGGCGGGGAAGGCACGCCTTGCCCATAAGCCGCCGCGGAAGACACGACCATGAGCGTTAACAAACTAGCTACTAACAGAGTCTTGGACATATTCAAACCTCTTGCGGCCAGATTTGATGAAACCTCGAGCGCTCGGCACTATACACCCGAATCGTCTCGGCTCTGTGACGTTTTCGACGATTTTTCACGCCGTCTTTAATCTTGGTGCGAACAGTTGGTTACTTTGGGCTCCAGTCGATTGTCTTGGTTTCGCTCTTTCGCTTCACGCTTTGAGCGTGCCGCCGCGAACCAGTTCACACTTTTGCGCTTGGGCTGTAGCGAAACAGCGACATGAATCCGAAGTCCATATGAGTCTGATTGTGGCAGTGGAATAAAGTTGCTCCCGGATTGTTCGCCGCGAAGTCCGCCTCCACTGTGCCGTTTGCCGGCACAACTACGACGTCTTTGAGCAATCCCCGCAACGGCTGCGAGTTAATGCTGGTGACTTCGAAAGTGTGGCGATGCAGATGAAGTGGATGGTCGTCCGCACTGCGATTGATCATTTGCAGCCGATAGCGGGTTCCTTCTTTCAGCATGATCATGTCAGTCCGCGGGAAAGACTTTCCATTGATAGTCCAGGTGGCGAGAGCTCCCGGACCGTGAAATTTTGATTCGAAGCGTAAAGGTATGACCTGATCGGGCTCGTGCGCGGTCGCTTGAGGCTCGGCGAAGCGGCGATAGTCCCACAAGGTTTCCGGCGGATCGATCCAGCGCGGCTTGCCCTGTTGGTTGGCATACTCGATGACGGTTCCCATACCCGCTTTGCGGAACGGTTCGCGAGTCTCGCCCAGAATCCAGATACCCGGGTGATTCATGGTGACGAGGACATCGACGCGCTCGGCCGTACCTAAACGAATCGCGGCTGTTGTGGCCGGCGTAGGCACGGGATTGCCGTCCATGGCAATGACCGTGAGTTCGTGGCCGGCGAGCGCCATCCAATGAATCATGCTCGCGCTCGCGTTCAAGAGATGAATCAGCACTCGCTGGCCTTCGCGCACTTTCACTGGATCGGCGTGGCCGAACATGCGACTATCGATCGTCGAGTAATCGTAAGCGGCGTCCATCGATGCATCGCCGCCGGCCGCCAGGTACGGATTCCAATCGTGCAGCGTCAGGAATATTTCCTGATCATAGGCGCCCGGATCGTTTTTCGGTTCAATGTAAAAGCATCCGAACTGGCCGGTGTAAGTTCCGCGTTTGAAGTCGTGCCTGGCAAAGGTGTGGGTGTGGTACCAACGAAATCCGGCGGGATGCGGAGTGAAGGAGTACCGAAATTGCCCGCCCGGAGGGATCATCGGGCTGCCTTCTTCCGAAGCCCCATCCATCAGTGAGGGAATTTCCTGTCCATGCCAGTGAACGATTTCGGGAACGGACGTTCGATTGATCACATCGATGACGATCGGCTTGCCTTCAGGCCACCGGATCAGTGGACCGGGAACGTGTCCGTTATAAGCAACGGTGTGGATCAATTTTCCGGGTGCGATTTCCAGTTCCAGAGGCGCGATCTCGAGTCTGTAGTCAGCTTGGCTCTGCGCCCACAGAAAAGCCGGCGCGAAAGTTGCGCCGGCCATGGCCGCTGCTGCTTCAGCAATGAAAGCGCGGCGATCGATTTCGCGGCGGGCTTTCTTGCGGCCGTTTGTTCTGCGGCGATCTTTTCCGGAGCGATCTTCTCTGCGACGATCTTCTTTGAGCCGAGCTTGCGGGCGGTCTATCACGAAAGACTTGTCCTACTGCGTGCTCTTCGAGCTGCCGGCTTGATGCCGCGACCAGTCAAACGAACGTCCGATGATGCACTTTACGATCAAATGGTCCGTGCCCGCTGTCGCGCCCCAGCCGGCGCCGAAATTGATCTCCCACTTCGGCGAAACGAACAGATTGACGACGGGAAAAAACTGCTGCTGCTGATTGTGCAGGGTAACGAAATTTCCCCACTCACCGTAGTAGGAATAATACTCAACACCGAAATTGTAATATTTGGATGGTGCGTAGGTCAGAGTCGCTGCCGGGCCGAAGGTCACGCCGCGCGGTGCGACGTCGTGATAATAAGCCAGCTTCTGTTCGGCGGTGAAAGTCGCCGGTGGCGGCACAACATGGATGTCCCAGACCATGGTTCCATTGACCGACCAATACCAGCGGCCAATGGTCTCATCCACAATCGGCATGATCTGCCACGACCAGGTCGGATTCGAGAAGGTTGATCGGGCATATCCGAACTCGCTCGACAGGCTCACTCCAACCGGCCAACGCCAGCGCGGAGGAACCCGAACGCGCGGGCGTATGTGGTCCCCAACCCACTGAATGCCATTGCCACTCTTTTCCGCTGTAAAGAGGTAGAAGCCAATCTCGGACCAGTCGCTGATCCCTTC
>JASHOT010000214.1 GCA_030040965.1 Candidatus Sulfotelmatobacter sp.
GTTGCACGCCACCAATAATTTCCCCGAGTTCACCGGCCGAATCTGCCCTGCGCCGTGCGAGGCGTCGTGCGTGTTGGGAATCAACCAGCCTCCTGTCACGATCAAGCAAAACGAGAAGAACATCGTTGAGCGCGGATTCCTCGATGGCTGGATTCGCCCCGAACCAGCAAAAGCTTTCACGGGAAAGAAAGTGGCGATCGTCGGATCAGGACCGGCAGGATTGGCGGCAGCCCAGCAGCTATGCCGTGCCGGCCATACGGTTTTGGTTTATGAGAAGAATGATCGCATCGGGGGACTGCTACGTTACGGCATTCCGGAATTCAAGCTGGAGAAACACATTATCGATCGCCGTCTCGATCAGATGTCGGCCGAAGGCGTGAAGTTCGTAACCAATGCGGAAGTGGGCAGGAATGTCGCGGTCGAACAACTTCGCCGCGAATTCGATGCCATCGTACTGGCCGGCGGAGCGGAGTGGCCGCGCGATTTGAAGGTTCCAGGACGCGAACTGAAGGGAATCCATTTCGCTATGGATTTCCTGCCACAACAGAACAAGCGCTGCCTGGGTGATGCGCTCGACCCTGCCGCCGACATCCTGGCAACTGGCAAGCGCGTCGTGATTATTGGCGGCGGCGACACCGGGGCCGATTGCCTGGGAACTTGCCATCGCCAAAAGCCACTGTCGGTTCATCAGTTCGAAATTATGCCGAAGCCGCCCGAGGAGCGGTCTCCGCAAACCCCGTGGCCGCTTTGGCCCATGCAGCTTCGTACGGAAGCGGCTCACGAAGAAGGCGGTGTGCGCGACTGGAGTATTGCCACCGCCCGCTTTAGCGGTGACGAATCGGGCAACGTCAAACAACTTCACGCTGTTAGGGTTGGCCCTCCCCCAAAGTTTGAGCCAATCGCTGGCACCGAGTTCGTGATGGAAGTCGATCTCGTCCTGATTGCCATGGGCTTCCTGGGGCCGGTGCGGAATGGAATGATTGAGCAGCTGGGCGTGGAACTGGATGCTCGCGGCAACGTCGCCACCGACAAAAACTATATGTCCTCGGTTCCCTCAGTCTTCGCTGCGGGAGATATGCGTCGCGGCCAATCGCTGGTGGTGTGGGCAATCTCGGAAGGGCGAAAGGCAGCGGCCTCGGTCGACGCTTATCTTCGCGCTTTGTCTCTTCGAGCTATTCCAGCAGTCGAACAAGCCAGCGTCAACGTTGTGACGATTCACGACGGCCGCGTCTTACCCGGCGCGCCCCATCACGAAAAATTGCATCGCCAGCAGTCACTCTGAATCCCCTGGTAACCGCGTCAGGATGCCTTCGGTACCGCTGCGTTTGTTCGCATTTCGTAACACGAATCAATCTTTCGCAAATGTTTGGTGAATCTCGTGGACAATGCACTCAACCTGAGGGGGGAGAGGAGTGGCACCGGAGGATTGTCCGAACTGCGGGGGCACAGGATACGTTGCCAAGCCAGTGGACTTGAACGGGAAGTCCGAGGGCGTCGCGTTCATCCATGTTAAATGCCCCGCCTGCGCGGGAACCGGCCGGAAGCGCTCGATCCCACCCACGACTGCGGGCTGACCGCACGGCCTGCGGTGCTTGCGAAAACGTACGGAACCGGACCGTCATGCTTCCCGTCCAAAAGGTTGACGGTCCGGAACCGGCGTGATCGGCCGCTTGCGGCAGAACTTCTTTCCTGACTTTCTCCTGATATTGTGCTTTCCTGGCTGCCGTTAAGCAATGCCGGCTTTTTTCGTCTTCGATCGCTGGCGCGATGATGGGGAAACCTCCAGCCGATTTCTTCCGTTGGATTTAGCGCGGTAGAGCGCTTTATCGGCAGCTCCCAGAACGGCTTCCGGGTTTGTGCTTTCCTGCGCCGAATCGGCGGCTCCGATGCTGACTGTCACCGAAAGCGAAGCGACGGGCGTGTCGTGCGAGAGCTGCCGAATCTTGTGACCCTTTGAAACCCGGCCGCGAATCCGCTGGTTGCGCCGGTCGGGACCGCGCGGGGTATGCCTGCGATCCGCGCCCCGCATGCGAAATTCCGCGCACTCGATTTTCGAACGCAACTGCTCCAGGTGATCGGCAACCTCTGAAGTCATTTTCCCAGGAAAAAGGATCGTGAACTCCTCTCCCCCACAACGAAAAGCCCGCCCGCCTCCGGTGACCCGCGCCAGATTGGTCGCGACCAGTCGCAAAACCTGGTCGCCGATATCGTGGCCGTAGGTATCGTTGAATCGCTTGAAATGATCGATGTCGACGGCGGCAATCGAATAAGGATGCGTGAGATGACGCAGTGCGTCATTGAAGGCGCGTCGCGAGGGCAAACCCGTGAGCTCATCGTGATAGGCGAGCAGGTACGAGTTCTCGACGATCGAGGCCGCGAGGATGCATGCCGCGCATGCGGAATAAAGACTTGAGATGCGAGTGATTTCCACGTAGCGCAATGACAACACGAGCGCGGCAAGCGACCAGAATAAGGCGCTCTCCACCGGTTTTCTGGTCAGGAAAGCGCGAACCACCAGCAGGATCGCCGCAGCGCAAAAAACCAGCAGCACTGAAGGCGGTAGGGCGATGGTCACCGGGAGATGGTGGGCATGAGTATGCGCCGCCGGCAGCGAAACACCAATGCACAAAACTGTCACAACGACTGCCTGCGCAAAAATAAAAAGGAAGACGGGAGCAAGGTTGGAAAACGAAAATCCGCACTCCTGCATGAAAGAAATGAAAATAAAATTCAAAGGCAGAAGAATGACAGCGATCTCGAGTCCAGCGGACGACACGCGCCCGGCGATGATCGATCCGGGGAACGCTTCGAAGGCCTGCCGCACAAGAAACAGAACGAGCAACGCGAAGAAGATGCGACTCGAGTGGAACCGCCATGCCAGCAGCATCCCTCCCACCAGCCCGCAGTAGTAGAGAAAGCTGAGCGCGGGCAGGGTTAAGTTGATCCAACCGGAGTGAGCGCCGACGGCGACCAAAAGAAGCAGCATTCCGCCCGGAATAATGAACGATTTGATGGTGCCCCAACTCGGCGCTGGCACGGGCTCACCCCTTAAGAAAAACGATCCGTAATCCCAATTTTTTTCGACACGCTGGTCGTCCGCTCGGGCATTGCTCCCGATTATCGGCACCCAAATTATCCTCTGGTCTCTTGGCTGGGAGGAATTGGCCGCGCGGGTTCATTGGGACAGTTTTCCGGAACTGGATTTCTACGCGTGGCGCAGGCTTAGCGATGCGCCGGACCCGTTGATTCCGATTTGGACCTACGCTCCATTTCGGCACCCACATACCTAAGTGCGCGCATAGTTCTGGCCACAATTGAGCGAGTTCTAACTAGACTGAGTTTGTTCCATTAAGGATGGTTCACTTACATGAAGATTCTTCTTGCAGAGGATGATGAAGCATTAGCCAAGTTTGTTCGGCAGGGCCTGGAGAACGAACACTACACCGTCGACATTGTGCCGGATGGAGAACAGGCCCGAACCGCAGGCACCGAGGGTGAGTACGATGTTGTGATTCTCGACCTCAACCTGCCTCGACTGGATGGCGTCAATGTGCTGCGCCATCTGCGGCTGAAAAAACCAAGCCTGCCTGTGCTGGTCTTGACCCAGCGGAGCCGGGTCGAGGATCGGGTGCAATGTCTCGATACCGGCATCGACGATTACATTCCCAAACAACTTTCCTCCACTTCGCTCGACATCCTTCACATCCAGCCCGATCTTATCGCCAAAATTCGCGCCGCAGCGCAGTCACGTCGACCGCATCTCGCCGGAATTCTCGCCAGAAAACAGCCGCAAGCGGCCTCAACCGATTGCCAATCAGGCTCACCCACTGCCATCGTCGCCATCGGCACCTCAACCGGAGGTCCCAAGGCCCTGCAGGAAATCCTCCCCGCTCTTCCTGGCGATCTTTCTGTTCCCGTGCTCATCGTGCAGCATATGCCGCCCGGGTTTACCTCGCCATTCGCTCACCGCCTGAATAATCTCTGTTCCGTTCCCGTACGCGAAGCCGCGCATCGCGACCCCATTCAAAAGGGAGTGATCTACATCGCTCCCGCCGGCTTTCACATGACTGTCAACCGCGTTTCCGAGTTCAGTGCTTCCATTTGCCTCGACACTCATCCGGAAAACACCTTGCACACTCCTTCCGCCGATGTCCTGATGAACTCGGTCGCGGAACCTTATGGATCCCAAGCCATGGGGGTCATCATGACGGGTATGGGTTCCGACGGAGCCGAAGGTATGCAAGCCATTCATCGTCGAGGTGGAATCACCATCGGCCAGGAAGAATCCACCTGCACCGTCTACGGCATGCCCCGGGCCTGCGCCGAATCCGGCGTTCTCCAGCCGCATCGTTCCACTCTCGCAGATTCCCAAGCAGATCGTTCAGGCGACTCGTTTCCGCAAGCGTGCCTGACCGGCGTCGCCTCGCTCTCGCAGCCCGTCAGCTTCCCCACTCGTTCCAGCAAGGCTCGACTGGAGAACGGTTTCGCCAGCCACTCAAGTTCCCCGCAGTCGTGCCCTTCCCTGCGATTGCCATACCCGGTCACAAACAGAATCCTTAATTCCAATTGTCTCTCTATGAGCTTCTTCGCCAGCGCGTGCCCATCCTCTTTCGGCAAAACGATGTCCGTAATCAGCAGATCGATCTCGTCACTGTAACTTTGGTGCGGTAACTCCGCTTCCTCCGCATTTTTCGCAACGAACACACGATATCCCGCCGACCGCAAAACCTCGCTGGTGACGCCCCTCACAAAAGCCTCATCCTCGACCAGAAGAATCGTCGCCTTCCTCGGTCCACCTTGTTCCGCGCGTTGAAGGTCCCAGTGACGATGCTCCGCTTCTTCTTCCATCCTGTTTGCACTTTCGATCGCCATCGCGTTTCTCCCTGGTGCTGTCGCCAGAATCCATCGTGGTTCAGCGGGCTCAGCTCAACCGGAACTCTCCCAGCACATTCATCGCCACGCAACGTTCCGCTTTGTATGTTGGGAAATAGGGTACTCGGGAGGGAAGGCGAACCTTTATCGACTGGCAGGATGACCGTTCTGGGAAACCGCTTCGGAACAAATTCCTTTCCGGCACTCTTACCTCGATGTCATCCACTCACTTTGTATTCGCCAGCAGCGTCTTTTCTGCGTCGACCACGATTTTCCGAATGCCTGCCGGTGCGCTCAAGTGAAATGCAGTCTCCTCGCCGTCGGCGAAGACTCGCCCCAGAAAAATCGGGCTCTTGCCAACAGTCACGCCATAAACCGGCACGGACGTTACCAGATCGTCGGGCGCGTCCTCCTGCACAATCGTTCCGCTCACCGTCGCACCCTTCTCTCGTGGCACGATCTTCACCGACTTAACCGCTATCTTCGGGACCGCAGTCCCGTTGACCCATCCCTCGACAAACCAGTCCAACGATTTCTTGCCCTCATATCTCGCTGCGGGTGGCAACTCCTCGGCGAAAGTTTCGAACAGTTCTCGGGTTGTGATCGATTTCCCCTCGTACCGGTCGCGCATGTTGCGCAGCGCGCGCACGAATGGTTCCTCCACGTTCCCCGCCCTGCGCTCCTCGGCCGGCTGAGCATCTTTCATCATGCTGCGCAGCATGTGAAACAGCCACGTGGACCGCCCATAGCTGATCGCTTCATAGCCTTCGGGAAATCGGGACGACTCCAGCCGCCCGCCCAGCGTGACCGGTCCCGCGTCCACCGGAGCCATCCCATCCTTGTTGGGCGTGATCAGATCCTTCCGATACTCGTCCATCACCTCGCGGAATCCTGTCGGATTTCTCTCCTGCAACATCATCATCGCGCAATAGTTAGCCAGCCCCTCGGTGAACCACTGGTCGCGGTAGTTGTTCCATGTGATCAAATCTCCCCACCACTGATGCGCCGTCTCATGCGCCGGAATCGACTGCTGCAGCAGGATGCGATACGGCTCGTAATGCATCTGTTCCCGCTCGCGCTGATCCAGAAACGCATACGACGACAGGAACACCAGGCCCGGCCAGCCCTGGCTATCGCTCCCCGGCATCTGCGTCAGTGCTAGATGGCTGTAGGGATAGGGCCCGAATCGCTTCGCGTAGTATTCAATGGCCCGCGCCGCGGATTCGGCCACGTTCATCTCGTTCTGCACCGGTGAGGGACGGTTGGGTAAACTCACCTGCGGCAATTGCGGCACTTGGTCCGATGCCCTCGGCTCCATCAGCTCGACGCCTCCCGGAAAGCTCCGCTCCACTCCCGGTGAAGCGTAAGCCTCGACCTCCACATCTCCGGCCCTCGCCGTCGCCATGCGATATTTACCCAGATTGAATCCCGCCAAAGGCATTGGACGTTCCGAAATCCACCGCGACGCCTGTTCGCCCTTCGCCTTCGCCGCTTCGCCCTCCTGCGAAAGCGGCGACGGTTTCCCGGTAGCGACCAGGGTCCATCCCGGCGGATATTCAAACTCCAGATCGAAATCCGCCATCGCCATTCCACGATTCGGATACCAAGTACCGCGCGCTCCCACGTACAGCAGTCCTCCACCCGCCTCCGCCATTACCTCGCCGCCGTATTCAAACTCCAGATCAATTTTCTGTCCCGCTTTGGAAGGCTCCGGCAGCATCACCGCTACTACATCATTTCCTTGCCGCGAAAGTTGCGTGCCTTCGACCGCCGGATTGTGAATGAACTCCACATCCTTTCCATCCAGCTTCACGCTTTCCACCTGCAGATAACGCGACAATTCGAACATCAGCGCCCGCTCGCCGTCATCGTTGATCTCAACCTGCACCTCCGCGCGCACTCGCAAATCCGTTGGCGGATGCACTTCCGTCTTGATCACGTAGCTTTGAACCACGATTCGGTCTTCCTTGCGTCTCTCGCGGTCCAGATTTCGGTCCGGTCTCAAAGCTGCTTTCGGCTGTCCCGCGAGTGTCGTCTCCGGCAGCGAAAACGATGTCCACACGTCGTAGTACACGGAGCCATCTTTCAGCGTCTTCGCCTGCCCCGCCTGAACCTGCTCCGCCGCAATCGAATCGAAGTACACATCGAAGATCCCCAGCTTGGTCCCCTGCAGCCGCGCGTGAAGATAATGATCATTCTCATCAAGTTTCGCGCCCGCCGTATCGCCGCCTCCCGCCGCAGGAAGCATGCGGCTGAAACTCATAAGCAAACGGATCGCGTCCCCATTGGCCAGATTCTTAGCCGTCTTATTCCAACGATCCACAAAATCCTGCCGGTTATCCATCACCCGCAGATCCGGACGCAGCTCCTCCGCCGCATCATCGTTGAAGCGAAAATAAGCTGTCGCGAAGTGTTCCTCCAGAATAGCCATCCCCGTAAACAGGCTCATCGACTTTCGCTCCACCTGGTTCGGAGGCGTGACCAGCACCTCTCCTTCACCCTCGAAAAAAGCGCCGGTAATTCGCCCCATCACATCCTGCGTAAAGCCGATCGTGCCGTCCTCCAGCGCGATGTGCACCGGCGACCGATCGAGAGCAGCGTCGCGCACCTGATACACCCGCTCAGGATCGAGTCCGACCTGGCCCAACTGCAGATAAAGCGCCTCGGCTGGCTTCTCCTTAACATTCTCCGTGGCCGCTGGCACAGCTCCTGCCACCGATGCGCCAAACGCCGATGCGCCGATCGCGCCAAGCAATGCTGCCGCCACTCTCCAGCAAACTCGCGTCTTCGTTAGTACCTTCGTCACGTGAGGGCCTCGTCCTCGGTTGTTAGAATGCGCCTGAATGCGGCGCCGTGTCATCTTCACCCTTTTTCTTATATGGCTAGCAGCCTATGTCTGGTTGCCTCCGGCTTCGGCGGACGTCATTCATCTGAAAAACGGCCGCACCATCGTTGCCGACCACGTCCGCGAAAACGGCAATCATTACGAATACGACATCGGCGACGACTCTTACGCCATCCCCAAATCCTCGGTCGATCACGTCGATGCCGGAGGCATGCCCGCCCAGGTCTCATCCGGCGCGTCCAAGCTCGCCGACCTGCCCACCTTCACCCCCGCAGACAGCCTGGCCAACGAAAGTTCGGTCCTGGCCCAGATCGTCAAGGAAGGCAAGGTCGATCCCGATGTCCTCTCCAGCCTTGAATCAAAGGGCAACGCCGAACTCAGCGCGACCGCCAACTTTATTGCAGGTAAGTTCGAATTCGATCAGGGCAACCTCACACAATCCCGCCGCTATTTTGAAAGCGCGCTTCGCTTCCAGCCCGACAACTCGACCATCCTTATTTATTACGCCGCGCTGCTGGTGCGCACCGGCAACACCTCTCAGGCTTTGCCCTACGCCCAGCGCGCCGTGCGCTCCGCCCCGAACTCGCCCGACGCCTACACCATGCAGGGATACGCCGAGTTCGCCTCCGACCACACCAAAGACGCCATCGTATCCTGGAAGCGTTCACTCGAACTCCGCCCCGATTCTGCCGTTCAGCAACTTCTTGCCAAAGCGCAGCGCGAGCAAACCGCCGAATCCGACTTCGCCGAGCACGAGAGCAGCCACTTCGTTCTTCACTACGAAGGACGCCAGACCTCCGACGCGATCCGCTCCCAGATCCTCCAGGTGCTCGAGGCCGACTACGACGATCTTTCCCGCGATCTCGGCAATCCCCCGCGCGACAGCATCCTCGTCACTCTCTACACCGAACAGGCCTTCTTCGATGTCACTCACGCCCCGACTTGGTCGGGAGCCATCAACGACGGCAAACTTCGCATCCCCATCAGTGGACTCAGTTCGGTGACCCCCGAACTCGCCCACGTGCTGAAGCATGAGCTCGCTCATTCCTTCATTAATCAGCTCTCCGGGGGCCGCTGTCCGTTCTGGCTCAACGAAGGCATTGCGCAATTCCTCGAACCGAAAAGCTTGGCCAGCGAAGGCCGGCGACTTGCAGTTCTATTCAAATCGCAGCAGAGCATTCCTCTCAATGCTCTCGAAGGCAGCTTCCTGAACTTCTCCGGGCCTGAGGCCTATCTTGCCTACGCCGAATCGCTCGCCGCTGTTTCTTACATCAACGACACCTACGGGATGGGCGACATTCAACGCCTCCTGCAACTGCTCAGCCAGGGCAGTTCAACCGAATCCGCCCTGCGCGCCACCATTCACTCCGACTACGGCCAGTTGGAATCCGACCTCGCCAAATACCTCGCGGACAAGTACGGCCAATAGCTCGCGGCAAAGCCAAAATCCGCATCCGGTTTGCCCCTCCCGCATCACTATGTTAGCTTCGCCATTGGGCACATGGCTCCTCTCTTTAAAAACAGTCACTCCGATCCACCGCCCATCGAGCCCGTATCCAACGTCTTTCCTAAAATCAACGGCGCCGATATTGCCGCTGTGACCCTCGGAGAGCGCGTGGCCGGTGATTTTTACGATTCCATCCGCGCCGGCCCCGAACGCGTGCTCTTCGGTCTTCTCGACCTTGCCGGCCGCCGCGAGACCAACCGCGATATCCTTACCGCGGCGCAAGACATCTTCCGCACTCTCGGCGCCGAGTTGTTCGCTCCCTCCGACGTCAACGAATCCAACGCCATGACCGAACTTTGCCTCCAACTCAACCGCCATATCCTCGAAGCCTCGACGGATGTGCACTCCTGCCCTGCCTTTATCGCCTGCTACCAGGAGAAGTTCGGTACCCTCTGCTACACCAACGCCGGACACACGCCCGGCCTTCTTCGCGACAGCACTGGAATCACCGAACTGCAGTCGACTGGCCTTCCCCTCGGACTTTTCTCCCACGCCACTTGTGAGGCCCCAACCATCGGAACTGAAAAAGGATCGGTTTTGCTGCTGGTGTCACGCGGAGTAGTCGATTCTGGCGGCGGAAACGGCGACTCAGCGGACCAGAACGCCGAGGAGTACGGTCTTGATCGCGTAAAGCAGACCCTGCAAGCCGCGCCCCCAGGTACCGCCCATGATCTGTGCGCGTCTATTCTCAACGCCGCCACGGAATTCCACGCCGGCAAACTCGTTGCCGCCGACGCAACTGCCCTTGCCTTTATTCGGACAACCTGAATCGACCCGCATCACCCCGCTTCTCGCCAAACGAGGTAAAATAATGCAATTGGCTGTCAGCCCGGCTCGATATCTTACGAAGATGATCCTATGAAGAAGATTTCCCTCGTTCTCGTCGCCTTTGCCCTCATGCCCGTATTCTCCTCGGCCCAGGTGGTGGAGGAAATCATCACGCGCGTCAACAATCAGATCATCACTCATTCCGAATATCTCCGCAGCAAAGACCAGCTCCGCGACGAAGTTAAGCAACAGGATCCCGCCAACGCCGACAAGCTCTATGCCGAGCGCGAAAAAGACGTTCTCCGCGACCTGATCGATCAGCAACTGCTTCTCGAAAAAGGCAAAGACCTCGGCATCGACGGCAAAACCGAACTGCTCAAGCGCGAAGACGAGTTGCGCAAGCAAATGAAGCTCGACTCCATCGATGACCTCGAGAAGGAAGCCACCAAGCAGGGCGTTTCCTGGGAAGATTTCAAGCAGAACATGCTGAATCAAATCATCACCCAGAAGGTGATCGGCGAAGAGGTCGGCGGCAAGCTCAGTCTGACGAAAGACGAGGAGCAGAAGTTCTACGACCAACACAAATCTGAGATGGAACAGCCGGAGTACATCCGCCTCAGCGAGATTCTGATTACACCCAAAGTCGCCACTCCTCCCGCCGCGCCCGGCATCGATCCCAATGCCGCAGCTCCGCCCGCCGACGATGCCGCCAAGCAGGCCGGGGACGCTGTCGCTCTCTCCGCCGCCGAAACCAGAGCCGATGACGTTCTCAAGCAGCTTCGCGCCGGAGGCAGCTTCGAAGACATCGCCAAAAAATCATCCGACGGACCCACCGCCGCCGACGGCGGAGCCCTCGGCACGTTCAAGCGCGGCCAGCTTGCCAAAGAACTCGAAGACAAAACCTTCGCCATGAAAACCGGCGAGATCACCGACGTGATCCGCGTCAAGCAGGGCTACGCGATCTTGCGCGTCGACGAACACCAGATGGCCGGCATTCCTCCCATGAAAGACGTCCTGCCCAAAATTCAGGACGCTCTCTATTACGAAAAGCTCCAACCTGCCCTCCGCGCCTATCTCACCAAGCTGCGGGAAGACGCCTACATCGACTACACGCCCGGCTACGTCGACACGGGTGCAAGCCCCAACCAGACCAAGCCAATCGAAACCCCATCGGCCAAGGAAGCCGACGCCAAGAAACTGGGTAAGAAGAAAAAGAAGAAGCTCGGCGTCCTGTAAATTTAGTGAATTGTCATCCTGAACGAGCGCCGCTTTTGCGCGAGTGAAGGACCTGGGCGAGCCGCGCGATCCCTCGCGATTTTTGCGACGGTCCTACGATGCGTCTGGCTCGCATCCCTATTACGCCGTTGTTCTATACTCATTCCACGCATCATGAAAGACTTCTACATCTGCGACTGCGCCCGTCACGAGAACAAGATCATCACCTCGACCTTCGTTGTCGTGGCCAAGCAGATCAAGCCCAAGAAAACCGGCGAGCCCTACCTCGCCCTCACCCTCGGCGACCGCAGCGGCCAAGTCGAAGCCAAAATGTGGGACAACGTCGACGATGTCCTCGAAGCCTTCGAGCAAGACGACTTCCTCAAAGTCAAAGGCCTTATCAACCGATACAAACAGCGCTTCCAGCTCACCATCCACAAACTGCGCAAGCTCGGCGACTCCGAGATTGAATACGACGACTATCTCCCCAAGACCACGAAAAACATCGACGAACTTTGGCAAACTCTCACCGCCTTCATCGCCACATTCCAGAATCCGCACCTGAAGACTCTGGTTCAATCCTTCATGGCCGACCCCGAAATCTCGGCCGCCTACCGCACCGCGCCCGCCGCCAAGACCCTCCACCACGCC
>JASHOT010000022.1 GCA_030040965.1 Candidatus Sulfotelmatobacter sp.
TCCATGCTTCATGGCTTTGGCAAATTTCTCGGGTGGCAACGTGTTGAGCACATCGTCTTTGGTGAGCCAGGCGCGGCGCGCAAGTAGGACGCCGAAGCGGAGTTTTTCCATGTGTGAGGTGTGGTGGGAGTCGGTGTTGATGACGATCTTGACTCCCTGCTGCCGGGCTTGCCGGAGATGAACGTCGTTGAGATCGAGCCGGTCGGGATAAGAATTCAGCTCCATCGCAACTTTTCTTTTCGCGGCAGCCGCGAGCACGGCAGTCATATCGAACTTGTAGCCGTCACGGCGGAGCTGGATGCGTCCAGTGGGATGGCCGATGATTGATGTGTTTGGATTTTCGATCGCCTTGACGAGGCGCTCGGTCATTTTCTCCGGTTCCTGATTAAAGACCGAATGCACGCTCGCGATAACAATGTCCATTTGCGCCAGCACGTCGTCGGAGAGATCGAGATCGCCCTCGGCCAGAATGTCGACTTCGATTCCGGCAAAGATGCGGATTCCGCCGAGGCGTTTCTCGGCATCGCGAATGCGGGCGATGTGCTCGACGGCGCGCTTGTCGTCCAATCCGTTGGCGAAGGCGAGATTCTTGGAATGATCGGTGATAGCCATGTATCTGTAGCCGCGCGCCTGGGCGGCTTCAGCCATTTCTTCGATGGTGTTCTTGCCGTCGGTTTCGACGGTATGCATGTGCACATCGCCCTGCAGATCAGTCTGCTCGATGAGTGTGGGTAGAGCGTGTTTTTCGGCGAGATCGATTTCACCCAGATTTTCGCGCATCTCGGGCGGAATGTAGTCGAGGTTCAACTTGGCATAAATTTCTTCTTCGGTCTTGCCCGCGACCGGTTTTTCGCCTTCAAGCGTGGCCAGGCTGTATTCGTTCAGGGTGTATCCCATTTTCAGCGCTCGCTGGCGCAGGGAAACGTTGTGGGCTTTTGATCCGGTGAAGTATTGCATGGCCGCGCCGAACGATTCCGGGGGCAAAAGGCGCACATCCACCTGCATGCCGCTACGGACATGAAAACTGATCTTGTTGTCACCGCGGGCGATGACATCCATAAGCGGGGGATATTGCACGACGTGGCTGATGGCGCGCTGACGGCCCTCTTCTGTCGCACAGGCTTTGCCGGTAACGAGGATGTCGAGATCGCCGACGCTCTCGCGTCCGCGGCGCAGCGAGCCGGCAGGCGTGATCTTGTCGATGCCGGGAAATATCTTCAGGTATGCGATGAGTTTTTCGGCTTCTTCTTCGGCGGCGTCGATCAGGAAGCGGCCACCGATGCGGCGGTAATCTTCGATGGCCTTGAGCAATTTGGCTTCTTGCTTTTCTCCCATGCGCGGCAGGATGCGAATCTTTCCTTCGCGCGCGAGTTTTTCGACGCCCTCGACATCACAGATTTTGTAAGCGCTCCAGATCAGCGCGATGGTTTTCGGGCCGAGTCCCTGAATCTTCAGGAGTTGCAACATCGAGGGGTGGTATTTCTCCAGCAGTTCTTTCTGCACCGCCAGCTGGCCGGTATCAAAGAGTTCTTTCAAGTTCTGCAGCATGCCTTTGCCAATGCCGGCGATGGCGAGAACTCTTTTGGGTTCGGCGATGATGTCCTTGAGCTGCTCGGCATGATTTTCGATGGCTTGCGCGGCGTTGCGGTAGGAGCGGATGCGAAACGAATCCTGCCCGTCGATTTCGAGCAGGTCGGCGGTTTCGAAGAGGATGTTGGCGATGGCCTTGTTGTCCATGGGAGCGACGAGGGAGCAAGGCTAGAGTAAACAAAGTTGCGGGCGAGGGCTAGCCGGCCGACTTGTTGCTCAGTGAAAAGAGGCCAGGCCAGCCGGGGCGGTAAGGCTGCTCTTTTGTGAATGCGTAGCGCACGAGCGCTATCATCAGCAGCAACGAAAAGAGGCCGGAGATCCAGCCGTGCCCCAGTAAGCCTGAGTTTAGAACGAAAGCGAGCGAAATGGCGGATGCCCGGACCGCGAACTCCAGCCGGGAGGTCTGAGCGTGTGGCGGCAACAGAAATATAAGGCATGCCGCAGGAAATATTTCCTGGGGAGAAACTGACCACGTGAGGGTGAGCGTTGCGGCAATCGCCGCGCGCAGAAACGCGTTTGTCCACATTCGCCTGCGTATTTCCTGAATACAACCTCAAAGACTTACGCCTACGAAGAGGAGATAGAAAATTGCATGCAAGAGCCACTACTTCTCAATTTCGCCTACGCGACTTTGGCGACGTTAGCGGCCTGTGGTCCTTTCTGGCCCTCGGTGATTTCAAACTCCACCTGGTCACCCTCCTGCAGACTTTTGTATCCTTCGGCGGTAATTGCGCTGTAATGAACGAATACGTCAGGACCATCCGCGCGTCCGATGAACCCGTACCCTTTTGCATTGTTGAACCATTTGACGGTTCCTTTCAGACGTTCCACGAACCCTTCTTTCTGCACGCCCGGAGCAGAGGGCGGACGTGCACCCACCTAAGTAGATGCATTTTGTAGCCGAGCGGGTGGACTGTCAAGGGAATGAATACCTTAAAATCCTGAAAAGAAAGGCCTAAGACCCACATCGAAGGAGCACAGAGGGGCACAAAGCAGATGCGCCAAAATGCGCCAAACCCCTGATTTTTCTATTTCTTGGATGGAATCTTTTTCTGCCGTGGCTTCATCTGGGATGACCCTAGGCTATGTTCGAGCCAGAGCAGGGAAGAAATGGTCTTTGCGTCGCGAATGGTTCCATTCATCACCATGCGGATCGCGGCCGGCAGCGGGACCAGTCGCTTATAGATGATTTCATCTTCTTCCGGTTGGGCCTCGCCAGCGCGCAAGCCGGTAGCCAGGAAGACCGACATGGTTTCAGCGACGAATCCGGGGCTGGCATAAAACTTCAAAATGCGTCGCCAATTTTTGGCCGTGTAGCCGGTTTCCTCGAGCAGTTCACGTTTGGCTGCGGAAAGTTCACCCTCGCCAGGATCGATACGTCCGGCAGGCAGTTCCCAGAGATAGGCGCCTGCCGCATGTCGATATTGGCGTTCGAGCAGGACGCGAGGGGTTTCGCCGGAATCCTCAACGGCAAGCACAACCACCGAGCCGGAGTGACGAATGAGATCGCGACGCGCGCGTACGCCGCCGGGTTCCTCCACCTGATCGGTCGTTACCCAAAAGACCGGTCCGCGATAGACGATGCGGGAAGAGAGAAGTTTCTCATGATGGCGCGCAGATTTTCTGGGGCGAGCGGATGATTTCGGCATGCACACAATATAAAGCAGAGTTTGGGCGATGGCCCGCGAACTGAGAATCCTGTTGCGTGAACGGGCGATTCGCTCAGTGATGCCTTCTGCTATGCTGCCGTCCATGGCGGGCAAGCCCACCGTTGCAGTCGTCGGGGCAGGAAAATGGGGATCCGCGCTGGCCACTGCGTTGCAGCGCGCAGGATACAAAATCGAGGCCATAATTGCGCGGGCTCATAGCGCGTCCGCTCAAAAGCTAGCAAGGAAGGTGCGCGCCCAAGTATTAACGCGACGGTTGGGGAAGGTGCGCGCGGATGTGATCTGGTTCTGCGTGCCGGATGCAGCGATTGCGAGCGTCGCAAAAGGACTTGCGACGAAATGGAATTGGCAGGGGAAAATCGCACTGCACTCGAGCGGCGCCCTCACCAGTGACCAACTTGACATCCTGCGCCATCGCGGAGCCGCAGTCGCATCGGTGCATCCGATGATGACGTTTGTGAGCGGGTCATTTTCTGAAAACTCGAAACCGCTTTCTGCAACGTCGAAGACGGGTCTTCTAAGTCGGAAAGTGGGGCAATTCAATCAGCCCTTGGCAGACGTGCCTTTTGCTATTGAGGGCGATCCGTCGGCAGTTCGGGTGGCCAGACGAATGGTCGGCGATGTGGGTGGCACCGCTTATCGCATTCGCAACACAGAAAAGGCCGCGTACCACGCGTGGGGAATGTTCGCGTCTCCGCTATTGACTGCGCTGCTGGTCACGACAGAGAAAGTTGCTGCCGTGGCAGGAGTGAGAAAAAATGCCGCTCGAAAACGGATGATCCCGATCCTGTTGCAGACGCTCGCGAATTATGCAACGCGCGACTCCGCTGACGCCTTCAGTGGGCCGATCATTCGCGGCGACGCCAGTACTATCCAGCGCCATCTGAGCGTGCTGCGTGCGGTTCCCACTGCGCGCGATGTCTATGTCGCGCTGGCGCGGGCCGCGATGCGCTACTTGCCGGGAAAGAATAAAAGCACGATCGCGCGGCTCCTACGCTCCGCGCGGGCGCGCGTTGGCGGAGTAGACTGAACCATGATCCGCTGAATCAGCATATGCGCCTGCCGTCGAAACTCACATCGTTCCTCGTTTTTCTTCTCGCGGTGGGGACCTGCTATTACTACTTCGGCCTGCTTATTCCCGCGTCGCGGCGGCAGAGCCTGGCACACGAGATGGGGGTGCGCTATTCCTATGGCGGAGATTTCTATCCCATCTGGCTGACCGGGCGTGAGCTCGTGATGCAGCGCGCAGATCCCTATACGCCGGAAATGACGCGCGAAATTCAGATTGGACTTTACGGACGGACGATGGACGCGAGACGTCCCGCCGACTTTTCGGAGGACTACCGGCAGTTTTCGTATCCGATTTATGTCGATCTGCTGGCGGCACCGTTGCTGCCACTGAGCTTTGAGCAAGTTCGCGTCGTTCTCACACTGCTGCTCGCACCGGTTACGGCGGCGAGTTTGTCTCTGTGGCTGCGAGCGTTTCGTATTGAACTGGCAGCGAGCACCCTTGCGAACGTGGTAGTGCTGACTTTGATCAGCTATCCCGTGCTCGAAGGGCTGTATGCGTTACAGGCAGGGCTGTTGGTCAGTGGGGCCTTGGCGCTATCGATCTACGCACTGACGCGGGGATGGCTGGAGTTGGCGGGGGTGCTGTTGGCGTTTGCAACAGTGAAGCCGCAAATGGTCTGGGTTCTGGCAATTTTCTTGCTGGTATGGTCCATGAGCGGCTGGGCGCGACGCAAGCGATTGGCGATCAGTTTTGTGCTAATGCTTGCGTTGCAGATAGTGACGGCTCTGGCAATTCTTCCCGGTTGGCCGCTGGCATGGTGGCATGCGCTGGTGCACTATTCGGGATACACGATTCCGCCTCTGCCTCAGCTTGTGCTCAGACGATGGCTCGGTGGCGTGATCGCGCTAGCGATCCTGGGAGTGTGTGGCGCAACGTGTTGGAAGGTTCGCCGCGCATCGTCTGATTCCGCAGGTTTTTCTCTGGCAGTGAGCCTGGTTCTGGCAGTGACTGCCCTTCTTCTGCCGACAGGGGGCGCGGTTTACGATCAGGTCGTGATGCTGCCGTCGATTTTGTGGCTTTGGGCGCGCCGCAAGGTAATTCTTCAGGAAAGCCTTCCGATCCGCGTGCTGGCGGTCGCGGCGGTGGTTGCATTGTCCTGGCAATGGATTACGGCTTGTGGCATAGCGCTCGCTTCATTGCGATTTGCAGCCTGGTGCCGTACTCCCTCGGTTCTGGTTTTCCCTACGCGCATGGCCGCGCCGTTTCCGTTCGTGGTGATCGCACTTTTGTCCTTGATTGCGGTGCGACTCCTCCGAGGAGGTGAGACTGCGCGCGAGGCAACTCTTGCCGCATGAGTGGACTTGAGATCGAGAAATTCGCGGGGCGGAATTAGCTCGATGGAACGTGACGACTAGCTCGAAGTAAAGAGATGTCCGAGTTTTTCTTTTTTCGTCTTGAGATACTCTTCCGCGTGCGGACTGGGCGTCACTTCGCAGGGAACGCGCTCCTCCACACGTACCCCTGCGCGTTCGAGCGCCTCAACTTTATCAGGATTATTCGAGAGCAGACGCACGCGGGTTACGCTGAGTGATTTGAGAATTTCGGCAGGAAGCGTAAATTCTCGCTGGTCGGCCTTGAAGCCCAAACGCTCGTTAGCCTCAACCGTATCGAGGCCCGCATCCTGCAACTCATAGGCCTGCAGTTTGGCCATCAGGCCGATGCCGCGCCCTTCCTGCTGTTCGTAAATCAGAATGCCCGCGCCTTCCTGTGCAATCAGGGAAAGAGAAAGTTCGAGCTGCTGGCGACAGTCGCAGCGCAGTGAGTGAAACACATCACCGGTCAGGCACTGCGAATGCACGCGCACCAGCGGAGGCGATGCGTGCACATCTCCCATTACCAGCGCGACAGCCTCTTCGGTGCGGCGATGGCCATCGGATCCGAAGCTGCCGCGAAAACCGTATATGCGAAACTTGCCCCAACGCGTCGGGAAATCGGCCGACGCAACCTGTTCAACGTGCATTGAGTTCACGTCTTCCATTATAGGGAGAGTGGATGGGCAACGTATATGGCCAAGGTCATCGATTTCGCGCTAGAAGTGGTTCACTGCCTTAAGTTCATTGTTCATTCCCCTGCCGTTATAGCTGTAAGTTTCCAGAACGGACTTTTTTCTCGCAACGTTTACACATGAGCAGTCATCGAAGGTAACACGAGTACCTGGTTCGCAAGGCGATCTTGTGTGGGGAGATTCTCGTCTTCGTCCAGGAGTTTGAGGTTCAGCACGCAACCGGCGTGGAGGAATACCAGCATGGCCACCGCCCCGAAGTTCCGCATCGACGTCGACATTCACAATCTGCTCGTAAATTCTGCCGCGACCTCTGTCGCAATTCCTAAACCGATGGGAATGATGCTTCCCGAGCCGGTATTTCCGCAGTATCCAGAAAAACTGAACGACCCGGGCCCGGACGTGACTCCGAAAAAAAGAAATTGGACGATGCCGCAGGTGTATCGCACCATGCGGGGATGGCTGTTTCCCTACATTCGTTCACGGGTGCTGCCGGGCGATTTTCATCCCATCACGGCATATTTGTTCGTCGAGTACAAATGCAATCTGGATTGCTGGTACTGTTGGGCGTTCAACAACAAGGTGAAAGGAATGACCGAGGACGTGGCTCGGCGCTCGATTGACTGGCTCTACGACCACGGCTGCCGCGTGCTCGCGCTGATGGGGGGAGAGCCTCTGCTGCGCCCGCAGTTCGCGCACAAAGTTGTTTACTACGCGGCGAAAAAAGGATTCTGGATCTACATCGGCACGAACGCACGCCTCCTGCGACCGGATGTTGCCGATCGCCTGGGAGATGCCGGTGTGGGAGTGATTAACTTCGCGGTCGATGCCTGGGACGAGAAGCCGAGCCTGCCCAAGGCGCTTGTGCCGGTGCGCAAGCATCTCGAGCATCTGTTGAAGAAACAGTATGTTTATGGCTACATGGTGTTCTTCAACATGAATATCTGCCGGAATAACACCGAGGACATCCGGCTGCTCACCGAATACGCGCACGACCATCACATTGCCACCGACTATCACATCAACGAAACTCCCATGCTCGAGCAGGACGAGCACTTCAAGCATCTGTATGACAACCCGACCTACATTCGTCCCGAGGACTGGCCGCAGATAGACGCGCTGGTGGATTGGATCATCGAGAAAAATAAAGCCGGCTATCAGATGGTGAACTCGGTGCAGCGACTGCAGGAGATCAAGTCATTCATTCGCATGGCGAGCGGATCGGACTTGAATCGGTTGGGCTGGAATGGCGATGGAACCGGGACCAACGGGCATGTCGAGCGGCAACTCGCGCAGACGCCCGGCATTGTCCAGGACCAGAACGGCGAATTGCACTTTGCCGAGTGGAACTGCCGTGCGGGACAAAACAATGTCATCATTCGGACT
>JASHOT010000215.1 GCA_030040965.1 Candidatus Sulfotelmatobacter sp.
CCTCCTCCTACAAGGTGGCTTCGAAGGGCCCTCCTTCATCTTTCGTACAGCACGACGATTTCTCGTCTTCTTGACACAACCCGCTCATCGAACCGGACTGGCAGTTTTCCCGCATCCGGCTCTCGGAAAAGACTCACGCTTTCGTCCACGGAAGGCTCGCAGTACGATGTGGTAACTGCCGGTGTGGCGTTCGAAGATGAGCATGGGGTGATACATATGCTGATCGTAAGCGCCGTTGAAGAAGCTGAGTTGTTGGGCACCGTAGGTGGGGTCATCGGTGGAATCCAAGTCGAGAAGAATCTCGCCGCGCTGGCGGACTTGGGCCCCGCAGAGGCGAATGAACTGCTGGCAGAAGGTGTCGCTCAAGCGGATCAGATCGCGGGCCGCAGGGGCATTTTCCCAGCGGCTTAACGTAGGCTGGGAGCCGAGAGGAGAGCCCAGTTTCTGATCGGCGACGATCTGCAATAGAGGATCATGCCGTAGGCGATCGGCGTCGTTGGCATCTTCATAACCGGCGACGATCTGGTTCAGACGTTGTCGCAACAGACGGAGACCGTCATGCTCAACGCGATCGTCGTCGCGAGAATCGCTCAGAACTGCAGCCCAGTCGTGGGTCAGATGGTGGCGTTGATCGAAACTGCGCAAGGGCAACAGACCGGCATCGCTCGTAATCTGCCCACCGGAAAAATCGGTGCTAATGGGATGATGGCGGTAGAAGGAGAAGGGCAGCTGTGGTAAAACATTTTGTATCAACTGATGGATGCTCCGAAAGGGGATGCTGGGTGGCAAGACCCAGTGTTCATCAACCTTTTAGAGCATCTTTTCTTTTTTGGCTAGAGATTTCGTGAATAATCCGGGCTAACGGACGTGGCTGCATCTGCCCTTGGAAGACTGCGCCGCCGGGCCGAGGGATTCGGCACCGTCGAACCTTCGCACTATGTCTTTGCGGCCTTCACTCCCAAGTTCAAACTCAACGGCAACCGGATGCTCGATGGGGTGACTGATTACAAGATCACCGCTTTTGATCCGAACCGACATCTGCATAGCTGGCGGTCGGCCTGGAGGACGTTGACCAAGAAAGCAGGGTTGAAGGGCTTCCGGTTTCACGATCTTCGGCACTGTGCCATCACGCAGCTTGCGGAGAATGGTGCATCCGACTCAACCATCATGGCGATTGCCGGACACGTCAGCCGTCGCATGCTGGAACGGTATAGCCACGTCAGGATGGAAGCGAAGCGGACAGCCCTTGACGCGCTCGCCGCAAGCACCAAAACGGCGGGTTATGACACAAAGCATGACACAAATCTTGCCAATGCACCCGCCTACCGTGCCTAACTTGTTGAAGGTAATGGTAGGCCCGAATGGATTCGAACCATCGACCTCTTCCGTGTCAAGGAAGCGCTCTGGACCAACTGAGCTACGGGCCTACAGAACAATCGTTGGTCTTCTGATTCTAACGGGCAGGCGCGAATCCGGCAACGGCCGCCGTTAGCATTTCATAGCGGCCGGAGTTGCAATGTGCGGCGCGCCCAGAGACAATCTGTACGACGTAATGTTTGCGAAAAGATGTTGAATTCAAGTAATAGCACAGCTACGGAAACGCCAGAACCATTTTTCCCCGGCGCGCTGGTGATCGTTACATTGTGCAATCCGCGCGAAAAATTCTGGGGAATGATCCTCACCCTGCGCGGCGAAGGATTAAGCCTGAGCGGTGCTGAACTCGCTTCCTTTGAAGACCTGACCGTGATGGTCAAGGACGGAGAACCGTTCACGCCAGCGGTGGTTTTCTTCCCCATGCACCGCATCGAGCGCGTGGAACTGGACCTGCCGGACGGAAGCCTGCCTTCGCTTTCACAGCGCTTCCTCTCCAAGACCGGACTCGAACCCGGTGCTGCGCTCAAGCCCGTGAGCGATACTTACGGCCCGCCAGATCGCAATCGCAAGGAGCCGGCGTGAAGCTTTCGCAAATCTTCACCGCGCCGAATCAGCTCACTCTGCTGCGAATGATTTTTGTCCCCTTCATCGTGATTCATCTGGTGGATGGTCACTATCTTTGGGCGCTGATGGTCTTTGTGATTGCCGGCTTCAGCGATGGACTCGACGGTCTGCTGGCGCGCACGCTTCATCAACAGACTCTGCTCGGGCAATATCTGGATCCGATCGCCGACAAGCTTCTGTTGAGCACGATGTTTCTGGTGCTTTCGATTCTGCGCAAGATCCCCTGGAAGTTTACCGTCGTGGTTTTCAGTCGCGATATTTCGATTCTCGCAGCCAGCGCGGTTTTGTTCGCTATTGCCGGCCTCAGGAACTTCCGCCCCAGCATTTTCGGAAAGGCCAATACCTTTTCGCAGATCAGCGCCGTTTTTTTTGTGCTGCTGTTCGAAATCCGGCGGCAGCGCTGGATCTGGATCGCGCGCACCGTCTTCCTTCGCGCCACGTTCATCTTCACCATTTTGTCGGCATTGCATTATCTGATTCTGGTGCAGCAGCGACTGCGTGAGACCACCCATGCGCTTCCCGCGGCGCGGAGCCCCGAGGACTGACCTTCATTTGACCCACTTTCTCGCCGACCCTAGAATCAATGTTCTCCAAATTATGGCTCTGCGAATCTGATGTTTTTAGAATGGGTGGTTCCGCGGCCAAAGCCGCGGTCTACATCTTTCAGAAAGCGCGTTTTCATCATTCACAATCATTATGGCGCTGCGTCTTTATAACACTATGTCGGCGCGAATCGAGGAGTTCCACCCGATTCGCGACCATGAAGTCCGCATGTACGCCTGCGGCCCCACGGTTTACGACTACGGCCACATCGGCAATTTCCGTACATTCATCGCCGTCGATCTGTTGCGTCGCTTTCTGCGTCAGAGCGGATATAAAGTTCACCACGTCATGAATATCACCGACGTGGATGACAGAATCATCCATAACTCTGCGCGCGATGGCTTGACCGTTCAGCAATACACCGCAAAATACGAGAAGGTTTTTCTGGAAGATGCTGCCATGATCGGCATTGAGGAGCCGATTCTCGTGCGCGCTACAGAACATATTCCGGAGATGGCAAATTTCGTCGCTAAGCTGGCCGAAAAAGACATCGCCTACCGCGCCGACGATGGCTCGTATTACTTTCGCATTTCAAAATTTCCTGCATACGGCAGGCTTTCGAAAAAAGATTTCAGCGGAATACTGGATGGCGCGCGCGTCGACACTGATCAATACGACAAGGACAGTGCGCGCGATTTCGCCCTGTGGAAGGCGCCCAAGCCGGGCGAAACGTCGTGGCAGACGCAAATCGGACCGGGCCGTCCCGGTTGGCATTTGGAGTGCTCGGTCATGTCGATGGAAGAACTCGGCGAGAGCTTCGACCTGCATGCCGGCGGAGAAGACCTTATTTTTCCCCATCATGAAAATGAAATCGCGCAGTCGGAGTCCTACACGGGGAAAACGTTCGCGCGCTTCTGGTTTCACGCGCGCTTCTTGCTGGTCGAGGGCGAAAAGATGTCGAAGAGCCTGGGAAATTTCTTCACCCTGCGCGATCTCGTGCTGAAGGGGTACAAGCCGTCGTCGATTCGCTACCTGCTGGCGTCGGTGCCGTATCGCAATCAACTGAACTTCACGTTTGATGGATTGCAGCAGGCCGCGGTGTCAGTGGAGCGGCTCCGGAATTTTCGGCTGCGCTTGAATGCTGGTGGTTTTGCCTCTGGGAAGAATCCCGCGATGCAGTCGCTTGCCACCGAAACGATTGAGAAAATGCGCGCGGCGCTCGACGACGATTTAAACACCGCTCAGGCGCAGGCTGCGATCTTCGAGATGGTGCGACAAGCCAACACAGCGTTCGATACCGGCGACATCAAGAAAGATGACGTGCCGCCGCTCTTGGCCGCGCTCGAGAAGTTTGATGAGATCTTTGCCGTCATCCACGACAATGACACTCCTAAGATGAAGCAGGTTTTCGACTGGGCGATCGCACAGGGCCGCGAAAAGGACATCAGCCCCGAACTGCGCGAGGCGGCACAATCGGAGCAGATTTCCGACGCGGAGATCGAGACGAAAATTGCTGATATGAAAGCGGCCCGCGCCGCCCGCGACTTCAAGAAATCGGACGCGATCCGCGCCGAACTTGCGGAGGCTGGCGTGGTCGTCGAAATCACCAAAGAAGGCATCCGCTGGCGACGGAAGTAATAGCCGTACTCCCCGGTTGTGGCCTCGGTGTTAAGCTGATGGCTGAAAGCTGATAGCTGACGGCTGTTCCTGTGAAATCCCTCGACGAATACCTTCGCGATGCTGAGCAGGCTCATGGGCATTTGTGTGCCGGACAGGTGCTCGGCGTGCGTATGGCGATGCTCGGGTTGCAAAAGCTGGGCATCGACGATCCACACGGGAAGGACCGCAAGCGCCTGGTGACCTTTGTGGAAATCGACCGTTGTGCAACCGATGCAATCGGTGTCGTCACCGGATGTCGGCTGGGCAAGCGCGCCCTGAAATTTCGCGACTGGGGAAAAATGGCAGCAACGTTCGTCGATCTGAATGCGAAACTGGGCGCCGAGACGGACCACTCCTATCGCGCGGTGCGCCTCGCCGCGAAAGAATCGTCGAAGGAGCTGGCGCGCAAACTCCACCCTGAGATCGAGAAAAAAAATCATCAGCAGGTGCTTGCCTATCGCGAACTCTCCGACGATGACCTGTTCACAACGCAGTGGGTGGAAGTCGAATTGCCCCCAGAAGAATTTCCCGGATACAAAGGCGACCGCATCGTGTGTGCGGAATGCGGCGAAGGCATCAACTTTGGCCGCGAAGTGCGGAGGGATGGGAAAGTGCTGTGCCGCGGTTGTGCCGGCGAGAGCTACTACGGACCTGTCGATCGACGATAGCTGCAAACTCGGTTTCCAGAGACTGGCGAACGACCAGCGACTAACGACTATCGACAAGCCTCGTACGCGTGCGCCAGCCGCAAAATCGTGCTCTCGTCGAAGTGCTTGCCCAGAATCTGTAATCCGATCGGCAAATTCTCTTTTGTTTTTCCACAGGGAATTGAAATTCCGGGAATGCCGGCCAGATCCGCCGTCACCGTATAAATGTCGGCGAGATACATGGCCAGCGGATCATTCGATTTCTCTCCCAGCCGAAACGCCGCTGTCGGACTGGTCGGCGTGACAATGGCATCGACCTTGGCGAACGCTTCGTCGAAATCTCGCGTCAGCAGCGTGCGCACCTTCTGCGCCTTCAGATAATAAGCGTCGTAATATCCCGCGCTCAGCGCGTAGGTGCCGAGCATGATGCGCCGCTTCACCTCCGCTCCGAATCCTTCTTCGCGACTGCGCCGGTACATTTCCGACAATGTCTTTACGCCGCGCGCGCGCAGGCTGCAACGCACGCCGTCGTAGCGCGCGAGATTCGCCGACGCCTCTGCCGTCGCGATCAGATAATAAGTGGGAATCGCGTAGGCCGTGTGCGGCAGAGATACCGGAACAATTTCGCAGCCGAGATTCTTGAGCTTCTCAATCGCTGATTCCACCGCCTGTCGGACTTCGTCATCCAGACCCTCGGCGAAATATTCCTGCGCCACGCCGATTTTCATCCCCCGCACAGGCTTGTCGAGTTCAGCAACGTAATCCGGCACGGGAACATCGGCCGAAGTGGAGTCCATCGGATCGCGCCCGGCAATCGCACGCAGAACAATGGCCGCGTCCTTCACCGTTTTCGTGAGCGGACCAATGTGATCGAGCGACGAGGCAAACGCGATCAGGCCATAGCGCGAAACGCGGCCGTAGGTGGGCATCAGGCCCACCACGCCGCAGAAGGAAGCGGGTTGCCGAATCGATCCTCCGGTATCGGAGCCCAGAGTCGCGACCGCCATATTTGCCGCAACCGCGGCCGCCGATCCGCCCGACGACCCTCCTGGCACGCGCGCCAGATCGCGCGGATTGCGCACAGGACGAAACGCGGAATTTTCATTCGACGAGCCCATGGCAAACTCGTCGCAATTCAACTTTCCGAGCACGACGGCACCCGCTGCTTCCATGCGTGCGACCGCCGTGCAATCATAGGGCGGAATGTAATGCTCGAGACTTTTCGACCCTGCGGTGGTGCGCACCCCGCGCGTACTCATGACATCTTTAATGCCGACGGGAACGCCGCCGAGTGCAGGCAGCGGCTTGCCCTCAGCGGCCATACGGTCGATGCGGTCCGCCTGCTCAAGCGCGCGCTCTTTTGAAAGCGTGAGATACGCGCCGATCTGCGCGTTTTCTTTCTGAATGTGAGCGTAGTGCGCCTCGGCGAGCGCAAGCGCTGTCGTCTTGCGTTCCGCAATAGCCGAGCGGGCGGAATCGATGGTGAGGGAGGTCAGGTCCACGGTCTCTTTTGCAGTGTCTTAGCGTTCGATCACTTTCGGCACGCGGAAAAAATCTGCATCCGCGTCGGGCGCGTTGGCCAGCGCCTCTTTATGCGGCAGCGACTTGCGCAGCCCCTCGACAATGTCCTCGCGGCTGGCATAGGCGAAGCGTTCACTTCCCTGCTTCGATTCGTCGACTCCGTGGCGGTCGGAAACCTGTGCCATGGGCGGAACATCGGATGTATCCAGTTCGTTTAGCCGGTCCATATATTCGAGAATCGAATTCAGATCGCGCAACATGGTCCTTCGTTCTTCACCTGTGAGCTCGAGGTTGGCCAACTCGGCCACGTAAACAACATCTTTATCGGTAACTTTCATGACGGATTTTCGTGAAACTGATGTCCCCGCCGACAACGATCAGTGTCGGTTTAGCGGCGCGGTGCTCTCCGCGGAAATCGATTCGCGTGCGACTACAAACTCTATTCTCTCCACGGTCGCAGGCGCGTATCGATTCAGCATGGCCACGTAGCGCGGCGCAAGCGACAGCAGTTCCGTTTTCCATCCCTGGTCGGCGACCGCAATTTGCAGAATGCCGTCCGAAAAAGTTAGCGCTCGAGTACGTTCGGCAACGGCTGAACCGCAGACCACAGGCCACGCCAGCAAGGGCCGATCCGCGGCCGGCGCCTGGCGCAAGGATTGCGCAATGATCTTTTCCAGTCCTGCTGCAGCTGGTTGCATGACAAGAGCTCTCAAAAGTGAAAGCGAGAGTCTGATTCTAGCATTCTCGTCGTGCGATCCAGCGCCCCGAGGCAAACAGTTTTCACACAGGAAATTCACGGCGTACGAATTCGAGTGCAGCGTCGCGCGTGGGCAATCGGCCTTCGAGTTGCGCGTCTTCCACGGCATTCAGAATCTCGCGGAATTTCGGCCCAGGCGCGTGTCCGGCGGCAATCAGGTCGTCACCCGTAACCAGCGGTGCGGGACGAATTGTCTCCGCAGGAATTTCGTCGCGCTTCTGTCGCACAAATTCATACGTGCTCAGATTGCCGTGGCTCGCGAGTGCGTCGGCGCGGTGCAGCGCCAGATGTTGGTCGAACTCAGGCAAGCGCAGGAATCGTTTCAGCGTCGATTGGCTCATGCGCGTGGCTTGGCCAAAGCGCATGTGATTCTTAACCAGCGCCAGAATCTGTGCCGTATCGTCATTGGAAAAGCGCAGCCGCGCACAGATTTCCTCTGCCATCTTTACGCCTACTTCCACGTGGTCGTCGAAGCGAATACGGTCGGGCGCCACGCGAAACGTGGGCGGCTTGCCCACATCATGCAGCAGTGCGCCCCAGGCGAGCGTTGCTGGACAAGGCTGTGGCAGATTTTCCAGCAGCAGCAGCGTATGCACGAACACGTCCCCCTCGGGATGAAACTCCGGCGGCTGTTCCACGCCTTTCATCACGGAAATCTCCGGAAGAACATGCCGGAGCAGGCCGCCCTCGTCGAGTAACAGGAACGCCCGCCGCGCGTGTCCCTCGGTCAGCATGCGAGTCAGTTCATCGCGCACACGCTCGCGTGAAACGACTTCAATTTCCTGCGCCAGCTTCTGCATCGCCGAAAATGTATGTGGATCGATGGCGTACTCAAATCGCGCCGCAAATCGCACCGCGCGCAGCATGCGCAATTTGTCTTCGGCAAAGCGATGCTCCGGAACGCCGATGGTGCGAATGATGCCCGCCTTCAGGTCGTCGCGCCCGCCGACAAAATCGAGCACTTCGCCAGGTTCCGGGATAACGATCGGATCGAGCAGCATGCCGTTGATCGTGAAGTCGCGACGCGCCACGTCCTCGCGCGGATCTACACTGAAGCGCACTTCGTCGGGATGGCGGCCGTCGGAATATCCGATGTCGCTGCGAAAGGTCGCCACCTCAACTGCCGCCGGATGGCTTGAGCCTTGGGTTTCGTCGGCCCGGGCTTTGTCGGGGTCGCTTTCCGGTAAGGGAACCAGCACCACCCCAAACTGCGCTCCCACGGCATAGGTTTCGGGGAAGATGCGCATGACTTCGTCCGGCTTCGCGTTCGTCGCAACGTCGTAGTCGTTCGGCTCGCGTCCGAGCAGGAGGTCGCGCACGCATCCGCCAACCAGATAGGCAACAAACCCACGCTCGCGCAGGGTTTGAACGATCGATGTGGCGAAGTCTTTCACAAGTACTCCACGACGTGTTTAAGCAAATCCGCCATCCTTCTAATAATATGGGAACATGCCCGACGCCTACATCCTCGGCATTGAGAGTTCCTGCGACGAGACCGCGGCCGCTGTGGTGCGCTCGGGCGAGCAACTCGTCTCGAACGTAGTCGCTTCGCAGATTGCGACGCACCAGCCCTATGGCGGAGTTGTGCCGGAACTCGCTTCTCGCGAGCACCTGCGGGCTATTGTCCCGGTCGTGAATCAGGCGCTGGCCGAGGCAAAACATACCTACGACTCGATCGACGCCATCGCGGTTACGCAGGGTCCTGGACTTGCCGGCGCTCTGCTGGTGGGCATCAGTTATGCCAAAGCGCTCGCCTTCGCGCTTGATAAGCCACTGATCGCGGTCAACCATCTCGAAGGTCACATTCACGCCGTTCTTTTGGATCGTTCACAAAATCGGGAGCCACAGATAGGCAACTGCGAACTGCAGTTCCCAGTGCTCGCACTTGTTGTCTCGGGAGGTCACACCCATCTCTATCTTGCAACCCAGAATCGCGACTCGTGGACCTACGAAAACATCGGCCACACGCGCGACGATGCGGCCGGAGAGGCTTTCGACAAAGTGGCCAAGCTGCTCGGCCTCGGTTATCCCGGAGGCCCGGTGATCGACCGGCTCTCGACGCACGGCGACTCCAAGGCAGTGAAGTTCGCGTCCGCGCAGATCAAACATCCGGATCGTCGTGGGAGAAAAGACGGCCGCCGCGTGTCTGCCGCCAGTGGCCATCCGCGTTTCGATTTTTCCTATAGCGGCATCAAGACCGCAATCTTGCGTCACGTTGAAACGCACAACATGCGCAACGCCATCGAGAAGCGTCGCAAAGCTCTGTCGCAGATCGCCAAGCTGAAGCTGGAGGATTATCTGGCGAACTGCGACGGTCAGACGCTGGACCTGGTGGCGTCGTTCCAGCGCGCCATCGTCGACGATCTCGTAGAAAAAACTCTGGCCGCGGCCCAGGCCTATGAATCGGCAACCCTGTTTGTCACCGGTGGAGTCGCGGCCAACCAGGAACTGCGCCAGACCTTCGAGCGCGAGGCTGCACAGCAGGGATTGCCCGTCTTTTTCCCCTCGCGTCCGCTCTCAACCGACAACGCCGCCATGATCGCGGCGGCCGCCTATCCCAAATTCTTGGCAAAGCATTTCGCGCCAATGGACTTTTCCGCCGAAGCAGGGATGGTCTTGAAGTGAATGTTCTGCTAGTCCGACTCTTGAGGTTTGCCCGGCCGCTTCAGATAAAGCCGAACACCCCCGACCGATAGCAGGCTGAAGAGCACGAGCCCCATCGCATGCACGCTCTTTTGTTCGTTTGTAAGCGGGGGATGAAAATGATCTCGCACCATGGCATAGAGCGTGATAGCAAAGAGCGCGCCATCCATGATGCATAGCGCCAGCCACATTTCCTGCGGCGTGGGTGGCTTCCGGGCTGTTGTGCCAGTCTGGCGCGCGTGCTCCTTCTGATCGTCGCTGCCGGAAATGCACGCAGTCACAAAACCGATCAGGAAAAGCGAGACTGCCAGTGTTTGATTGCCACTGAAAACCCCGAGGCACCAGCCACTGATCGCTATCGCAAAGGCAAGTTTGCTTTTTTGCGACAGTGGAGCACGACTCGTGCTCCTGCCTTTGCCCCAATACACCTTCATTTCAGGACGCAGTACTGTAAGCCAGGAGAACACGAGCATGAAAATGCCCAACACCCTGAGAAAGATAACGGTGTCATGATTGGAAGTTCCCATAGGTGAGGAATCGCCGCCGGAACCTAATTGCCGTTGGCTTTTCCTTTTGCCTGCGATCCGAAGAGTTTCTTCAGGGCTTTTTCCAGCTGGTCTTCGATGTCAATATCTTTATAGATCGCGAAATTGGCGCGCTTTTCCGACGCATCGAAGCCGCTATTCCTGCCGGCGACAATAATGATGGGAACATCTGCTGTCGTCGGCTCGCGCTTCAGCGCCGTAATCAATTCGCCGCCCGACATCTTCGGCATCTGCATATCGGTGACAATCAAGTCAGGCTTGACGCGGGCGAGCACAGCGAGCGCTTCCAGGCCATTCGTGGCAGACTCCACCGAAAAGCCGCGTCCTTCAAGGAAGCGGCAGATCGTATAGCGAATGAGCATGGAATCGTCGACGACCAACGCCAGCATGCAGTCTGTCTCCGGGCGTGAGTCGGCACACGCCCCGGCTCACACGTTAGCGGAAGCCGTTCGGGCGAAACAATGAGAATTGCGCGCGGCCGATTACGTCCGTCACAGGCGTGACAAGGAACAAACCGTCAGACCTCTTTTTCCCGTGCGCTCTCTTCGATATTCATGTCCTTGAATTCACTGGACTCGAAGATTTCGCCGCATTCCTTGCATTCGACGAACTCGGAATCCTCATCGCGGCTCACGATTTGAACGCGCGGGTGCTTGCAAGACTGCTTGACATCTGCGCTTTCGCGGGGAGGAGGCGACTTTGGGGTCATAAATCCGGAATTGCGTCCCTTGGCTTGTTGGGGGAAGGGATATTTCGCCGGAATTTCCGGTATTTTAGAACGGCATTGCGCCTTGTCAAGTCCCTGCCCGTCAAGATGTTGTGGATATGTCTTGGAACAGTCGCGACATCCGATACAGCCAGTCGCGAATGCTAGGAGTAAAAATCCGACCGAAATCGTCGTAGTGCAGTAAGCCATTCAATTCCTTCCACTTACTGTTCAGTCCGAAAATCTGGCCGTTGCCTGAGGGGAGTTGCTGAGATCATCCCTTTTCACGTAGAATAAAGTACGACTACAAAGGTCGGCATTTAAGGCGATCTTATTGGTCGGATTTGAAAGCATCAGGTCGGAAACACAAAACGTGCTGAAGCTCACCAAAAAGGCAGATTACGCGTTGATGGCGATGAAGCATCTCGCGGAACACGTCGACGACGGTTCGCACAGCGCCAAGGATGTTGCCGATGCTTTCGGCATTCCACCTGAGGCTCTGGCCAAGATTCTGCAGCGGCTGGCGAAGGCTGGCTTGTTGCATTCGCAGCACGGCATCAATGGCGGTTACACGCTGGCACGTGCGGCGCACACCATCTCGGCGTTTGAAGTCATTCAGGCGATCGATGGTCCTTTGTTCATCACTTCCTGCGTGACCGTCCGTGGGGAGTGCGACCAGAGCGATCGCTGCAATATCCGCGAGCCGCTGCGCAAGGTGAACGAGAGCATTGAAGCGGTGCTGAAGCGAATCAAGATTTCGCACATGCGCGAGGAGCCGGAAGCGCCGGCCAGCGTGACTTCGAAAGCCGCAGAATTGGTGACGATCAGTTGAACCCTGATGCGAGAGGCATTCATCAAACTAAGCAATAGCAGGAGAAGCAATCGATGAGCACGGAAGTGAAGATCCCCCAGGATTTACAGAGAAACGAACTGCCGCAGACGCAGCCCACGGCTCCTGAAGGCGTGAAGCTGCCCATCTACATGGATAACCACGCGACCACGCCGATGGATCCGCGGGTGCTGGAAGAGATGCTGCCTTACTTCATGGAGAAGTTCGGTAACGCGGCCAGCCGCAATCACTCGTTCGGCTGGGCCGCCGAAGAGGGCACGGAGACGGCGCGCGAGCGCATCGCAAAGCTGATTGGCGCGACTACAAAAGAGATCATCTTCACCTCCGGCGCGACTGAGAGCGACAACCTTGCGATCAAGGGCGTCGCCGAAATGTACCGCGAGAAGGGCAACCACATCATCACCGCGGTCACCGAGCACAAGGCGGTGCTCGATACCTGCAAGCGCCTCGAAAAGTACGGTTATCGCGTGACGTATCTGCCGGTGCAGAAAGACGGCCTGATCGATCTCGACGATCTCAAGCGCGCCATGGATGACAAGACGATTCTGGTCACGATCATGTTCGCGAACAACGAGATTGGCGTGCTGCAACCGGTCGCCGAAATCGGCAAGCTCTGCCACGAGAAGGGCGTAATCTTCCACACCGACGCGACGCAGGCGATTGGCAAAGTCCCGGTCGACGTAATCAAGCAGAACATCGATCTGGCATCGATTTCCGGTCACAAAATGTACGGGCCGAAAGGCGTCGGAGCGTTATACGTTCGCCGCAAGAATCCGCGCGTGCAGATTTCCGCCATCATCGACGGCGGCGGCCACGAGCGCGGCATGCGTTCGGGAACGCTGAACGTTCCTGGCATCGTTGGTCTGGGCAAGGCCTGCGCTCTGGCGCACGAAGAAATGCCGAAAGAGTCGTGCCGTCTGGCTGGCTTGCGCAACCGCCTGCGCGACCGCATCATGACTCGGCTCGATGAAACTTACATCAACGGCTCGATGGAGCATCGCCTGCCGGGCAACCTGAATATCAGCTTTGCCTACGTGGAAGGCGAATCGCTGCTGATGGGCATCAACGACATCGCGGTTTCGAGCGGATCGGCGTGCACCTCGGCGACGCTTGAGCCATCTTATGTATTGAAGGCTCTCGGAGCGGGTGACGATCTGGCGCATAGCTCGATTCGTTTCGGTCTTGGCCGCTTCAATACCGAAGCCGAAGTCGATTACGTGGCGGATCGCGTGATCGATACCGTCGAGCGGCTGCGCGAACTTTCTCCGCTCTACGAGATGGCGAAAGAAGGCATCAATCTGAAGGATGTGAAGTGGGCGGCGGAATGACCCGAGGTTTTCAAGGTTTCAGAGTTTCAACGTGAGAAGCTCTGAACCCTGCACCGCCTCGCAATCTTTGAAACCTTGCAACGTTGAAACTTTGAAACCTGGAGAAACAAATGTCCTACAGCGATAAAGTGATCGACCATTACAACCATCCCCGCAACGTCGGCTCGATGGATAAAAACAGCACCGACGTCGGAACCGGCCTGGTCGGCGCGCCGGAATGCGGCGACGTGATGAAGCTGCAGATCAAGGTCAACCCGGCGACCAACGTGATTGAAGACGCCAAGTTCAAGACCTTCGGTTGCGGCTCGGCCATCGCCTCGTCTTCGCTTGCGACTGAGTGGGTCAAGGGGAAAACCATTGATGAGGCCCTGGCGATCAAGAATACCGAGATCGTGAAGGAGCTTTCCCTGCCTCCGGTGAAGATCCATTGCTCGGTGCTGGCGGAAGACGCGATCCGCGCCGCGATCGGCGATTGGAAGAAGAAGCAGGATTCGGCCAAGCCAGCCGCCGTGGAAGCGAAATAACGACCGCGAAGCGCACGAACGGGAAGGGCACGGTTTAAGCCGTGCCGCCGTTGGAGCGTATGACGACTGCAACTGAAAACCCGACGCCCGCCACCGCCAAGGGAATCACGGTGACGGAAAAGGCCATTGCCAGGATTCGCTCGGCGATGGCGAAGGAAGGCATTTCACCCGAGCAGGGCGGACTGCGCCTCGGAGTGCAGGGCGGCGGATGTTCGGGCTTGAGCTACAACATTCGTTTCGACACGCAGCCGCGCGAGCGCGACCGCATCTTTCAGTTCGACGATGTGCGCGTGTTTGTCGATCCGAAGTCGTTTATTTACCTGCACGGCATGACCCTGGATTATCAGGAGACGCTGATGCAGCAGGGCTTCGTTTTTGTGAATCCGCAGGCCACCAAGTCGTGCGGATGTGGAACTTCGTTCTCCGCCTGATCTTCCCGGCCTGATCTTGGTCCAGGAGAAGTTCACCGCCGAGGACGCCGAGTGCGCCGAGAAGGACCGGGGTATCCCTTGGCTCTCTGCGTCTCAGCGTGCTCGGCGGTAAATTTTGTAGTTGAGAAATCATAGGCATGACGGAATCGCTTGCCACTATCGGAACCAGGCCTCTGCCGGAGGAGACGCACTCCTGCTGGTCCTGCGGATCGATGCGCGCCGCGCACTTCTGCGAATCGTGCGGCAAGGTCCAGCCGCCGCAACCCGTCGACTACTTTGCGTTCTTCGGTTTGCCGCCAAAATTGAATTTGGACGTTGCCACGCTGGAAAAAGATTTTTATGAGCTGAGCCGGCGGCTGCATCCCGATCTCAACGCGCGCGGCGGCAGCCGGGTGCAGGAATGGAGTCTGGAGCAAAGCTCCATGCTCAACGACGCTTACCGCACTCTGCGCGACCCGATCAAGCGCACGGAATATCTGCTGCACCTTGAAGGCATGGAACTGGAGGAGCAGTCGAAGAGCGCCACCGAACAGGCGCGAGCCACTGGGGAAGTGAAGAAGCAGATCGTTCCGCCGGATCTGCTGGAAGAAGTCTTCGAATTGAATATGCAGCTTGAAGAATTGCGCACGCAGAAGAAGATGGGCGAAGACGATCCCGCGCTGATCGAGGAGATCGGCAAGCAGAAGCTGGCGCTGGAAGAGAAACACGAAGCGCTCCTCGACGAGCTGAAAGCGGGCTGGAAAGCCTGGGATGCTCTGATCGATCGGGGATCAGCAGCAAACGCGGTGGAACGGGCGCAGATTACGGGCCAGATGGTGGATGTGTTGAACCGCCGCAATTACATTCGCAATCTGGTGCGGGATGTGAATGAGGCGCTGGAAAGCTGAAGGGGATTTGTAATTTGGTAATCGGGTAATTTGTGATGTAAAAGCCAGATTGCCATAGCGTTGAAATTACAAATTGCCCAATAAGAAATTTACAAATGAGCTCTGATCACATCGTCGGTATCGATCTGGGCACCACGAATTCCCTCGTGGCGTTCATGCAGGGGGAGACGCCTGTCGTGATTCCCGGCGAGGACGGGTCGAATCTTGTTCCTTCCGTTGTTGCACTTGACGCCGGCAATCAGCCGGTGATCGGCAATGCTGCCCGCAATCTTCTGATCGAAACTCCCGAACGCGCCGTATATTCGATCAAACGCCTCATGGGGCGCGGAGTTGAAGACATTCAGGAAGAGTTGAAACTCTTCCCCTTTCGCGTTGCCGAAGACCTGCAGCCGGGCGAGGTTCTTCGCATCAGACTTGGCGACAAGACGTTTACTCCACCGGAAATCTCTGCGCTGATTCTGCGCCAGCTCAAACGCAACGCGGAACGCTATTTTGGCGAAGCGGTCACGAAGGCCGTCATCACCGTTCCCGCATATTTCAACGACGCGCAGCGACAGGCCACCAAAGACGCCGGCCGAATTGCCGGTCTCGAAGTGTTGCGCCTCGTGAACGAGCCAACCGCGGCATCGCTCGCCTACGGACTCGACAAGAAGCAGAACGGCATTGTCGCGGTCTACGATCTGGGCGGCGGCACGTTTGACATTTCGATTCTCAAGCTGCACGATGGCATCTTCGAAGTCATTGCGACCAACGGCGACACCCACCTCGGCGGCGATGATATCGATAATTTGCTGATCACCATTGCGCTCGACGATATTCGCGGCGATCTCGGAATCGATTTACGCCGCAACGCCGAAGCGGTGCAGGCGATCCGTAAAGCCGTGATCGACGCCAAGATTGCCCTCTCAGCGCAGCCGTCCGTGAAGCTCGATTTCGAACTGCCCGGCGGCAAGCGCTATCAGCGCGAGATCACACGTGAGCAATTCGAACAACTCATTCAGCCGATCATCGATCGGACCGTCGGCCCATGCAAACAGGCGTTGAAAGATGCAAATCTCAAGCCCGAACAGATTGATGAAGTCGTACTCGTCGGGGGATCGACGCGTATTCCGAAGGTGCGAGCGCTGGTGAAGGAAATGTTCCGCCGGGAACCGCACACCGACTTGAATCCTGACGAAGTCGTCGCATTGGGCGCCGCGGTGCAGGCTGTCATTTTGGGTGGAGGCTCGCAGGCCACGCAGAACATGCTGCTGCTCGATGTGACGCCGCTTTCGCTCGGCATCGAAGTCGCCGGCGGCGTGACCGACAAGATCATCTTGCGCAATTCGACCATCCCCGCTTCGGCCACGCAGTTTTATACGACGCAAATCGATGGCCAGGCCAATGTCGCGATTCATGTATTGCAGGGCGAGCGCGAACTGGCGAAGGATTGCCGCTCGCTGGCCCGATTCGATCTCAAAGGCATTCCGCCGATGGCTGCTGGAATTCCGCGTGTCGAGGTGAAATTTCTGATTGACGCCAACGGCATTCTGAACGTTTCCGCGCGCGAACAGCGCAGCGGCAAGCAGGCCGACATTCAGGTGCAACCGAGTTACGGCCTGACCGACGAGCAGGTAGAAGGCATGATTCTCGACTCCTTCGACAATGCCGAAGAAGATTTTCGCCGCCGCCAGGTAATCGAGGCGCGCAACGAAGCCGCGACAATTCTCGCTGCCCTCGATAAAGGAAAGAAATCGGTTGCCTGGGCCGAGCTAACATCAGACGAGAAAAAACAGATCGCCAGGATGGAAAAAGTGCTGGTTGCGGCCAAGGACGAAGACGATTATCAGGCGATTCGCCAAGCCATCGACGCACTGAATCAGGGCACGATGCGCCTGGCTGAACTGATGATGGACACGGCAGTCTCTTCCGCCCTGAAGGGTAAGAAGATGGACGAGACCGATTTGGGCGAAGGCCCGACTCCGCCGCATCCGATGGCGCCGCCGGAGTTTCAATGATACCTCTGTGAAACTCTGTGTCCCTCTGTGGTGATTTCAAAGACTAATCACAGAGGCCACGGAGGAACACGGAAAAACAGAGAGAAGAGTATGGCAGACGAAAAAACACAGGGAGCCGGCACCTTGACCGAAGACCCTCCCGGCGAAAACACAATTCAGGTAACCTTCCTGCCCGAAGGCAAGACGGTGACATTTGAGAACGGCAAGCTGCCCTACGAGGACCACGGCAAGGAGCAGTCGCTGCTCGATGTGGCTTTGAACTTCGGTGTTCCGCTCGATCACGCTTGCGGCGGAAATTGCGCCTGCACGACGTGTCACATCTGGGTCAAGGAAGGCGCTGAGAATCTTTCCGAGATGGACGACGATGAAGCCGACCGCCTCGACATGGCTGCCGATCTCCAGCTAAACTCGCGTCTCGGTTGCCAGGCGCAGATCGTAAAGCCGGGCAAAGTTGTGGTAGAGATTCCCGCGTGGAATCGCAATTACGTGTCGGAAGAACATCACTAGGAGGCAGGTTTCAAAAGTTTCAAGGTTTCAAAGTTTCAAGGTCGGCCTTGTCCCGAAGAACTTTCTGTCTGATCCGACCCTGAAACATTGAAGCCTTCGCACCTTGAAACCTTGGACACTATGCCGAAATCACTCACCTGGGACGACGCCGAAGACATTGGCATCCTGCTGTCGGAGACTCATCCGGAACTCGACCCGCTGACTGTGCGCTTTACCGACCTGCACCGCTACGTTACTGAACTACCAGACTTTGCCGGCGATCCGAAGGCTTCGAACGAAGGCAAGCTGGAAGCCATACAGATGGCCTGGCACGAGGAATATCAGGATCGCACGCAAGCATGATCGGCCTCGAGCGTCATTGCACCTAAGAACGTCGGTTTCCTACAAAAAGCTAAAGATCGAGCAGCCCAGGGCCGCCGCATGCGTGTTGCCAGCATTTCGTCCGCTCTTTTCAAACGGCTCTCGTTTCCCGGTTTTTACAATTTCGTGACAAATACAAAGCCTGCCGAGACTATTCTCTTTTGTACGAGGGCTCAGAATTAGCCCTTTCTCTCTCTACGGCCCAATGGAAAAGGGCACGGTTTCTACAACCGTGCCCTGATTTTTTACCTATCCCTTGTTGATCGGGTCGCCTGTCAACTGCCAACCGAAACCGGCGCGGCCTCTGCGACGTTCGCTTCGCGTAAGAACTTAGCGGCCTCTTCCGGCGGCGTCGGGTTGATATAAAAACCCGTGCCCCATTCGAATCCTGCCGTCTTGGTCAGCTTGGGCATGAATTCAATGTGCCAGTGGTAGTGGTCATTGGTCGGATCCTGCACCGGTGAGGTGTGGATCACGAGATTGTACGGCGGATTGTCGAGCACCCGGTCGGCGCGTCCCAGTAAATCCTTCAATGCCCGAGCCAGATTCTCGAACATATGCGACGACGAGTTCTCAAATGCCGACTCATGCGTCTTGGGCATGATCCAGGTCTCGAACGGGAAACGCGGCGCATACGGCGCCAGCGTAAGAAAGTTTTCGTTTTCCGCCACCACCCGCGTGCCGCTATCCATCTCCTGCCGGATGATGTCGCAAAAAACGCAGCGCTCCTTGTAAAGGAAATATTGCTTGGCTCCTTCCAGTTCCTGGGTCACGTTGATAGGAAGAATGGGCAGCGCGATTAATTGCGAGTGGGCGTGTTCCAGAGAAGCTCCCGCTGCCTCGCCATGATTCTTAAAAATCAGGATGTACTTGAATCGCCGGTCTTTCTTGAGGTCGAGAATGCGGTCGCGGAACGTCCACAAAACATCTTCGATTCTTTTGGGCGGAAGCGTGGCGAGGCTAGCCGAATGATCAGGCGTCTCGATAATAACCTCGTGCGCCCCGATTCCGTTCATGCGATCGAACATTCCTTCGGCTTGCCGGTTCAGATTTCCTTCAATCCCGAGCGCCGGGAATTTGTTCGGCACCACGCGAACGGTCCAGCCGGGAGCGTCCCGCTGCGCGGGCGGTCCACCATTCGGATTCGGACGATACGCCTGAATTTCGGGAGGCGTCTTGCTCTCATTGCCATAGCAGAAGGGACAGAATCCCCCCTTGATTTTCATATTTTCGCGAACAAAATCGGTTGGGCGCTTCGCGCGGTCCGTCGAAATAATCACCCAACGCCCAACAATCGGATCTTTTCTAAGTTCCGGCACCTACTCAGTCCTTTCCATGGATGTGCGCAAACTTCGTATTCTACGCCGCCAAATTGGCATTCTGAAACACTTCGATCTGCGGGCGGGAAGTACGGCGGTCATAGTATACGCTTACTATATCGAAGCGCCACTGGCACGATGGTGGCAAGCGGCGCAGGTACTCGCGCGCCACTTCCGCGACTTCCCGGCGTTTGTGCCGGTCCACGGCTGCCTCGGGCGTCTTCACATCCTGCGATGTGCGGGTCTTAACTTCAACGAAGCAAAGAACATCGCCGTCCCATCCGATCAAATCGATTTCTCCCCGCGAGCGAGCAGTGCGATAGTTGCGGGCGACCATGGCATACCCGAGCTTGCGGAGATGAAAGTACGCTTCCTCTTCGCCCCGCACTCCAACCTGGTGATTCCGCGGACGCTTATCCGCAGGCAGAACTCTAGTCGCGAGATGATCGAGTGAACGAACAACGGCCCGAGTTAGTCGCCAAGAGAACACTGCCAAGATCGATTGCCTCTGTGTCGCAGTCTAAGTGAGTGCATAGGCCTGCACTTGTGACCAGACTCACTTTTCGCTGCCAATTTTGCCCGACGAAGTCTCAATCTGGGACAGTAGCGTTAATGGGGGAATGAGTGGGCCCTTTTTTCCTGGGCCACGGTGGAACCAGCTCTCAATAAAAACAAGCCTTCGGACTGGCCGAAGGCTTGAGTCGCTATCCTCCCCCCAAAGAAGGTAGCAACAAAACCTTATATTTCTTAGACTTGCGGAGCGCACCCTCTCGCGCGCTCCGCAAGTGCCCCACGGTACTCTTTTGACCGTGAAAGTCGCAGCCGTTCTCGCCTTCCAGGCCCAGCTCAACTTTTTTGCCGACAACCTGAAAACGCGTTCAAAATTCTGGAATAAAGCCCGGTAGCAAATCGCACTACTACGTTGTGCCTACTTTCCAACAGAGAGGCGGTATCGTCAATTCACGCCTCCTGCAAACGAAGTTCACTCAGTAAATCCTTACCAAGCAGGGGGATGCATCGACCTCTCACCTACGCAAAAGTGTTAGTCAGATGGCACGAAACGGCGATTTTGCGCTTTCGATCTCTTTGCTAGACTTCGGCCAACGACGGGAAGTGCATGCAACCAGCTCAAAAACCTGATGCAGTGATCCGCTTCGGTGTTTTCGAGGCCGACGTACGCTCGGGCGAGCTGCGCAAGAACGGAATTAAGGTCAAGGTTCAGGATCTGCCCTTCCGGGCGCTCAAGCTCTTCCTGGACCACCCTCATGAAATCATCAGCCGCGATCAGTTCCGCCAGGCTTTGTGGCCGGAGGGAGTCTTTGTTGACTTTGACCATGGCATCAGCAGCGCGATCAACCGGCTGCGCGATGCTCTCGGCGATTCCGCCGAAAACCCCATCTTTATAGAGACGGTCGAGCGGCGTGGCTACCGCTGGATTGCACCCACCCATACGCCCGGACCAGCAACCGTAGCGACGGCGGGCCCGATGCTGGTAAGGCCGGATGTGGAAAAGCCGGATGTCATAAAGCCGGGTGTGGAAAAACCTGCCGAAACTGCTGCGCACGCTCCGATGGGCTGGCTGAGATGGTCGCTCGTATTTCCTGCAGCTGCGCTTCTGCTGATTGGCTGGATGTTGTGGCCAGGGCATCATTCCGCACGGGCCGGCAGTCCGCGGCCAGCAGTTAATAGCGAAAGCCAGGTTCCGCGGCACGCCGCCAACGCCGAAGCGGAGCAGTTCTATCTGCGCGGGCGTTTTTACTGGCAGGAACGCAATCCGGAAGGTCTGAACAAGGCCGTCGATGCCTTCACCCAGGCCATTGTTCATGATCCCAACTACGCGCCGGCCTATGTGGGCCTCGCGGACTGTTACAACCTTTTGCGGGAATACACGGTCATGCCGGCCAGTGAGGCTTATCCGCGCGCTCTGGCGGCGGCGCAGAAGGCGGTCGAACTCGACGATCAATCCTCCGACGCACACGCTTCTCTGGCCTTCGCTCTTTTTTATGGCAGCTGGGACGCCGCCGGTGCCGAGCGTGAATTCCGCCGCGCCATCGAACTGAACCACAACAACGCCGTGGCGCATCACTGGTATGCGACCTTCCTCTCGACGAGCGGCCGCCATGCTGAATCGCTGATCGAGATCGAACGAGCCCAATCGCTCGACCCATCCTCGAAAGCGATTCTCGCCGACAAAGGCGATCTGCTCTGGCTCGCGGGCAGCCGCGATGAAGGCATTGCGGTGCTCAAGCAACTGGAGACGAGCGAGCCGGCATTCATTTCGCCTCACCGGTATCTGAAGGTCGCCTATTTCTCCAGCGGCGACTACGCCAGCTATCTGCAAGAGTGGAGAAAAGAAGTTGAACTCATGCAGGACAAGTCCTCTTTACGGTTGGTCGAAGCGGCCGAAAAAGGCTACTCTGCCGGCGGAGTGGAAGGCATGCTGCAGAACCTGCAGTTGCTGCAGAAAAAACTTTATGAGCAAGGCGCGTTATCGCCGTATCCGCTGGCGCGTACGTGCTCGCTGCTGGGGGACAAGCGGGAAGCGCTGCGCTATCTCAAAGTCGCCTACGATCAGCACGACGATAATCTGGTCGGGATGGCGGACGAACCGGACTTTCAGATTCTTCGCGATGAACCTGCCTATAAGGAATTGGCAGCGCGATTCAACTTTCCCGCCCACTGAGAGCCGGCTAGGTATTTACTGCAAGAAGAAGGCGAACCGGTGAGGTTCGCCCCTCCTTCTTTTGTGTCGATAGGCCGTTCTGTGAAGTACTACGCGCCTTTCGCCACAGCAGAGATGCACTGTTCGAGCACATCGACTGCGACGTCGGCTTGTTCTTTTGTGACCACCAGCGGTGGACAGATGCGGATGGTGCTCGGCCCGCATCCCAGGAAAAGAATGCCCTTCTCGAACGCCATTTCGACGATCTTGTCGCGCTCGGCGTTGCCATATTCTTTGGCGACTTTGTCTTTGACGATCTCAACGCCGATCATCAGTCCGCGGCCACGCACATCGCCGACCAGCTTCAGTTTCGAAGGCCAATCCGCCATGCGCTCGAGCATGTGATTTCCGACATTCGCTGAATTTTCGAGCAAATGTTCTTTTTCGATGACGTCGAGAGTCGCCAGTGCCGCCGCGATGCACACCGGATTTCCGCCGAATGTCGAGGCGTGCGATCCCGGAACCCAGTCCATGACTTCGGCGCGCGTCATCGTCACGCCGAGCGGCATTCCCGAGGCGATGCCTTTGGCCATGCACACCATGTCGGGCTCGACGCCGGTGTGCTCGACGGCGAACCATTTCCCGGTGCGAGCTATGCCGCTCTGCACCTCGTCGACCACCAGCATGATGCCGTGCCGATCGCAGATGCGCCGCAACTCCTGCATGAAGATGGTGGGCGCGACGACATAGCCGCCTTCGCCCTGCACCGGCTCCACGAAAATCGCGGCGACTTCCTCGGGCGCAAGAGTCGTCTTGAAAAGCTTCTCTTCGATGAAACGGGCGCAGCCGAGGGCAAAATTATCCGCCTCTTGTCTTCCGCCAACACAGCCGCGATACACATCGGGATAGCGGACGTGCGTCACTCCCGGCACCAGCGGGGAAAAACGCCGCCGCTGCTGCGGTTTCGACGCCGTCAGCGACAGTGCTCCCATCGTGCGCCCATGAAAGGCGCCGAAGAATGCGATCACCTGCTGGCGCCTGGTGTGGTAGCGCGCCAGCTTCAGCGCACATTCGATCGCCTCCGCGCCCGAATTGCCATAGTAGATGCGATGCGGACCGGACATGGGCGCAATCTTCGAGAGCCGCGCCGCCAGCTCAACCATGTTTTCGTAATAAAAATCCGTGCCTGACATGTGAATCAGTTCCGCCGATTGCTTCTGAATGGCGGCGACCACATCGGGGTGGCAATGGCCGGTGGAAGTCACGGCGATGCCGGCGGAGAAATCAAAAAACTCATTGCCGTCGACATCGGTTACGACGATGCCGCGTCCGCTCTTCGCCACCATTGGATAGGAGCGCGTATAGGACGGCGAAATATATTTCTGGTCGCCTGCGAGCACGCGCTTGGCGTTCGGCCCGGGCAGGGTGGTTTTGATCTTGGGTCCAACGGTCTGGGGTCCGACATTCTTCGTGGACGTGGTCTTTGGGTTCTGTTCCTGTGTCATAGTCGTCATGGCATCCTCGTTTTAGGAAGCACGATCCTGAGTCGTGCTATGTACTTCCCCGGTTTGGGAAGGGCACGACTTCAGTCGTGCCATCTGCGGCCACTAACGATTCGGGCTTTCGCCCCTGAGGGAACCCAAATCTGGCCAGTTGATGCGAACCTCGGTTGCAGCTCTGGTTCGAGCATGCGGTCTCTCGACACAAGCCGAGGCCAATCAATAGAGGATGACGGAATTAATCACTGCCGAACAGACTAGGACGCAGACGTGAAGGAAGATTGGCGCGAAAGCGCCGCGGACACACGAGACCATCCAGCCAGCACTCCGGCCGGTGCACAGAGATCGCTGGCGAATTGGAGTTGCGGCGCAGCATCGCTTACAGGGACATTACTGATTGATTATAGCGAGAACGGTCAAGCGGCGTAACCCCCAAAATCGTTACGAAGGGACAGCCGCTCAAAGGTTTTGAATCAATCCCTCTGTTCGCCTCGTCTGTTAAATTGTCTTTTCGCCTCTTCTTCTCCATGCCCGAGCAGAATCCAAAACGGTGGATGGTCTTCCTCGCCTTCGGCCTCGTCTACCTGTTCTGGGGATCGACCTATCTCGCCATCGATATTGCCGTGCAGACCATCCCTCCGGCGCTGATGTGCGGATTGCGCTTCTCCGTAGCCGGCGTGGTCATGTTATTGGTCTGCGCCGCCACCGGCCGCAGAATTTTCTATTCGCCGCTGCAGATCGCCTCTTCCGCGGTAATAGGCCTTTTGCTTCTGATGGGCGGCAACCTTACTCTTTCCTACGCCGAGCTTACCGTATCCACCGGACTGGCCGCGCTCATCATCGCCATCACGCCGCTATGGTTTCTGGTGCTCGATCAGCTTCTGCTTGGCGATCACCATATTTCGGGCCGAGGCAAGGCCGGGCTTGCCCTTGGCGTTCTCGGACTATTCGTTCTGTGCTGGCCCGATCTTCAGGCGGGGTCGCTCGGTCGCCGCGAACTCTGGGCATCGCTGAGCCTGATTGGCGGCTCGTTCAGCTGGGCGCTGGGATCGGTGCTTTCCAAGCGCTGGCAGTCAGGGATGGACATCTTCAGCGCCACCGGCTGGCAAGTTCTCGCGGCCGGCGTGGGCAATTTCGCGTTTGCACTTCTGAATGGCGATGTTTCGCGCGTTACCTGGACAGCTAGCGGCCTCGGCGCCGTGGCTTATCTGGTTGTCTGCGGCTCCTGGATCGGCTACACCGCTTACATCTTCCTGCTCAAGCACGTGCCTACATCGAAGGTTTCGACATACGCATACGTCAATCCCGTGGTCGCCGTCTTTCTCGGATGGCTCATTCTGCACGAGCGCGTCGACCGCTTCATTGTGGCGGGAAGCGTGATCGTGGTGCTGTCGGTGATCCTCGTGACAAGTGCGAAGGTGAAACAGAGGACAGCGTCGGAAGAACTGCCGGCAGTCGAAGCGACGGGCGACTAAAGATTTCAGATTTTTCGATTTCAGATCGCGGATTGCTTTGGACGCTCACTCTTGGGTCTGCAATCTGAAATCAAAAATCTACAATCTGAAATCTGCCTTCACTTCGATCCCTCCTCATCCTTCTCCGCGTCATTCACGACGTCCACCACATGCCCGCGGATGGCAAATGTCTCTTTCGCGTTTCCTGTCGCTTCAAAACTCACGCGCACCGGATTGCGCTGCCACGTTGGCGCCGGGCAGGCGGAATCTGGGGCAGCATTCTCCGCAATGCCATCCCCGGCAAGCGGCTTTTTCAGGACTGGCTTGCGCCGGCTGATCTGAGCCACGATGGCGTACGTCTTTTTGCCGTCGTCGGAAACTTCGCAATACGCGGCGTAGTCGCGATACCAGCTGGCGACGGAATAAAAGGAATCGAATTCAGGCAGCGCGAGAGCGGAAACTCTACCCGTCGTGCGATCAACCAGCAGCCATCCTCCGCGCTGCCATTGCCATCACGGGGCTAAGTCTTCCGGCAGGCCGTCATTCACGCGAAACGCCCGCCGCACCACGAACAGCCGGTCGGTCACCTCGTGTGGTGTGCCCAGAACGTACTCTTTCACGCGACCATCCACCACCAGCGCGCGAACCTTCATGGTCAGAGGCTTCTCGTCGCCGGTCTCCGGGAGCCACTCGACTGTTGTCCACTTGGCGAACGAGATGACGTGGACCTTTGCCGCCGTCGCTCCAGACGCCAGCGCGGCCGCAAGCAGAAAAATGCCGGATCGCCGAGCCAACTTCATGATTCGAGAGTAGGAAATCCATCCCGTCCCGAGCAAGAGTTGCGTCGCTTATTCCACCCATCTTGTTCCGAAGTGGGAATCGCCCAATACTCAAAGGTTGGCACACTGTGCAGAAAATGTGCAGGAAAAAGACGAAAAAAAGAAAATGGCGGTAGAATCATTTTGTAAAATGAGTTTTGGAGATCAACCCTCCCCACCTGACTCGCCCTTCGTCGTAATTCCAGGCGCGTACAACTTCATGTGGAGAGGCCGACTCTTACGTTGACATGGGAGATCTTCTTCCAAGACGCCGCGCTCCGCGCATTCTGGTGGTTGACGACCAGCCCAGCATTGCCGGCCTGATGAGCCAACTGCTGACGATCCGCGGCTATGAGGTCATCACGGCAGCCAGCGCGGACCAGGCCGAAGCCGAAATCCGCCGCCAGTCGCCGGATTTGATTCTCTCCGACGTCATGATGCCCGGCAAATCCGGTTACGAACTCTGCCGCACGTTGAAGGAGAATCCAGCAACCCGCCTGATTCCCTTCGTGCTCATTACCGGACTGAGCGACTCGACCGATAAAGTGCGCGGCATTGAAGCCGGGGCTGACGACTTTCTCAACAAGCCCGTCCTCGCCGAAGAACTGATCGCGCGCGTCAAATCTCTTCTGCGGCTGAAAGAATTTACCGACGAACTCGAAACTGCCGATTCCGTTCTCTGCACGCTCGGGCTGATCGTCGAAGGTCGCGATCCCTATACCGAGGGCCATTGCGAGCGGCTTTCGGTTCACGCCGCCGATCTTGGCCGTCACCTGGGCATGGACGAAGACTCCATCATTGCCCTCAAGCGCGGCGGATATCTTCACGATCTGGGCAAGATCGCGGTTCCCGACGAAATTCTGAAAAAGGGTAGCGATCTCACCCCTCCAGAATGGCAGATCATGAAGCTCCATCCCATCACCGGAGAAAATATCTGCCGCCCGTTGCGCTCGCTGCGGCTGGTGCTACCTATCATTCGCCACCATCACGAGCATACCGATGGTTCGGGCTATCCCGATGGCCTAAGCGGCTCGGAAATTCCCGTGCTGTCGCGGGTGCTGCAGGTGGTGGATGTCTATGATGCTCTTCGCACTGCTCGCTCCTACAAGCCTGCGCAAAACCACGATCAGGCCGCTCAGACCATGCGCGACGAGGCCGCTCGCGGATTATGGGATGCCGAACTGGTCAGCGAATATTTCTCCATGCTCAACCAGAAACGCCAAGTTGCGTAATGCAGCAATGCTATAGGGTGGTGTCTCAGTGTGAAATCTCAAACGAGCCGGCGTCGTCTCGAAGTCCAGCGATTTTCACCAGCGGGACGAGAGATCTCCCGCACACCGCTTTCTGCCTGGGGAGATCCCTCTCTCCGCCTGAAAAACGGCTCCGATCGGGATGACGCCTTCAGGATTCGGGCCGGTTCAGGTCGCGGTATTACCGCCGAAAACATGTTTTGCAAACCGAGTTTTGCAATCTGATCCTGCAAAAGTACAATCACAGAGTCTGCGGCAGCATCCAAATCAGATGTTCCCGCATCTTCTTCTCAACTGAGAACTGAGACACCTTGTCCCCGACCTACAGCATCGTGATCCCGGCCTACAACGAGAGCACGCGCCTCGGCGCGACTCTGGAAAAAGTACTGGCCTACGTTCACGCGCAAGCGTGGGACGCGGAAGTTCTCGTGGTCAATGACGGCTCGCGCGACAACACGGCAGAAATCATCCGCGGCTTTGCCGCCAAAGATCCCGTCGTGCATCTGATCGAAAACCCCGGCAACCGCGGCAAGGGATACAGCGTCCGCAACGGCATGCTGCACGCACAGGGGAAGGTCGCCCTATTCAGCGACGCGGATCTTTCTTCTCCGATTGAAGAGGCGCCCAAACTCATTCACGCGCTCGAGAGCGGCGCCGACATCGCCATCGGATCGCGCTGGCTGCGCGCCGAAACCCAGACCCAGCGGCAGCCGCTGCATCGTCAGCTCTTCGGGCGCGTTTTCAATCTTCTGCTTCGCCTCACTCTGGGTCTCCAATTCGCCGACACGCAATGCGGCTTCAAGGCATTCCAACGTTCTGCCGTCGACACCATCTTTCCTTTGCAGAAAATTGAGCGCTGGGGCTTCGATCCGGAGATTCTTTTTCTCGCCCGCAAACTCGGATTCAAAGTGGCGGAAATCCCCGTCGCCTGGGGTCACAGCGGCGAAACCCGCATTCACCCGCTGCTCGACGGCTCCCGCATGTTTCAGGAGATGCTGCGCGTTCGCTGGAATGACCTGGCGGGAAAATACGATGGCCCATCGTCAGGAATCACTCCCGCGGAAGCAACAAGAATCAAGAGAATTCCGTAAAGGTGGGTGCCCGTACCTACTGAGGGTGCCCCATCCTAAGCGCGCCTTTTGCGCTTAAGGTAGGATTCCACTCAGCATAAATCTCTACAATCTTTCTTTTACGGCCTGCACAACCCGCCGTCCCATCTCCGCAGTCGAGATCGCCTTGTGCGCCTTGCCTGCCAGATCGGCCGTCCGTGCGCCCCGCGCAAGCACTGCGGAAATCGCGCTCTCGATCGCCACAGCTTCGCGCTCCAGCGCAAATGAATGCCGCAGCAGCATGGCCGCCGACAAGATGGCGCCCAGTGGATTGGCGATTCCTTTGCCCGCAATATCCGGCGCCGATCCGTGCACTGGCTCATACAATCCGACCTTGCCTCCGATGCTCGCCGACGCCAACAGACCGAGCGAGCCCACCACGCCGCCGGCCTGATCCGACAAAATATCTCCAAACATATTTTCCGTGAGCACGACGTCGAAGTCCGTCGGCCTCTGGACTAAGAGCATTGCCGCCGAATCCACATACTGATGCCCCAGCTTCACCTCGGGATATTCCTTTCCCATCCGCGTGACAACCTCGCGCCAGAGTCTCGAGCACTCGAGCACATTAGCCTTATCTACGGAGAGAACTTTCTTCTTCCGCTTCATTGCCAGATCAAACGCCACGCGCGCAATGCGCTCGATCTCGTCTTCCCCATAGCGCATGGTGTTGATCGCGACCCGCGCCCCGGCGGCGCCTGCAATCGATCGTGGCTGCCCGAAATATGCCCCGCCCAATAACTCACGCACGATCATGATGTCGGTGCTGCGCACAACTTCGCCGCGCAGTGGAGAACAGTCTTCCAGTGCGGGGAAAAATACTGCCGGACGCAGATTGGCATATGCGCCCAGTTCGCGCCGCAGCCGCAGCAATCCCGCCTCGGGACGCAGGTGACTTGGATTCTGATCGAACGCCGGATTTCCCACAGCTCCGAGCAGGACTGCTCCAGAAGATAGGCATGCCTCGACCGTGTCGGGAGGCAGCGGATCGTTCGCGGCAGTCAGCGCGGCTCCGCCAATCGGTTTGTGTTGAAGTTGCAGCTGATGGCCGAACAAATCCGCGATAGTCTGCAGAACGGCAACGGCCTGCTCAGTAACTTCGGGACCAATGCCGTCGCCGCCAAGAATGGTAAGATTCAGGAGCATTGAGTGATTGAGAGATTGAGTAATTGGGAAATTTGAAAACCGAAGCAATTCTAGCGTGAACACGAGGAAAAAGGGGAAAGGGAAAAGGCCAAGTCGGATCAGGATCTTTCCAATCACCCAATGACCAAATGACTAAATCACTCAATGACCCAATTTCCTAAACTCCCCACAGATAGTCTTCCTGCTGCGTCTGCTCGTGATGAGATTCTGCGGCGACCGGCAACGGCACGCCGAACGCATTCGTCGTCGGAGGAACGTGCGCCGAAGGAATTGGGAAAGGCTTTCCCGGCTCGACCGCGGGTACGGGCAGATTCGCTACCGCGGCCGCTGGGGTAGAAATCGGCTCGATCAATGGCGTCGCCGAAGTGGATGGCTTGTGCGTGTCGCGAATCAATTCGAGCAAATGATGATCTTCCACGTGCTTGATCTTGTCGGCCAACCGCACAAAGCGCCGATAGATGTCATCCAGCGCCCGGCGGTCGAACTGATATCCCAACTGTTCGCAGCGCATGCCCAATGCATGTCGTCCGGAGTGCTTGCCCAGCACCAGTTTTGAATCCGGCACGCCCACCGACTTCGGCGTCATGATTTCATAGGTCAGCGGATTCTTCAGCACGCCATCCTGGTGGATGCCGGCCTCATGGGCAAACGCGTTGCGTCCGGTGATGGCTTTATTCGGCTGCACCGGCACGCCGGTAATGTCGCTCAACATCTGGCTGGCGGCAAAAATCTGCTCGCTCGCCACTCCCGTATCATACGGATACCGGTCGGGCCGCACCCGCAGCGCCATCACGATCTCTTCGAGCGATGCGTTGCCTGCGCGCTCGCCAATGCCGTTGATGGTGCACTCCACCTGCCGCGCTCCCGCGCCGACCGCAGCCAGCGCATTCGCCACCGCCATCCCGAGATCGTTATGGCAGTGCGCCGAGATGGTGACATTCTCGATTCCCTTCACCTGCTGGCGGATCGTCGTGATCAGCGCGGCAAACTCCGTTGGCACCGTGTAGCCGACGGTATCCGGAATATTCAGCGTGGTCGCGCCCGCTTCAACAACCGCCTCCAGTACGCGGCACAGAAACTCGGGATCGGTGCGGGTCGCATCTTCTGGCGAAAATTCCACGTCACCGCACAGCGATTTCGCATACGCAACCGCTTCCCGCGCCTGGTGAACGCACTGATCGCGCGTGATGCGCAGCTTGTATTGCAAGTGAATGTCGGAGGTCGCCAGAAACACATGAATTCGCGGCCGCGCCGCATGCTGCAACGCTTCCCACGCGCGCTCGATATCAGGACGGCAGGCGCGGCACAGGCCCGCAATCACCGGCCGGCGGACGGTCATGGCAATCGCCTTCACCGACTCGAAGTCGCCGTCGGAAGCGATGGGGAATCCCGCTTCGATCACGTCCACCCCGAGCCGGTCGAGTTGCTGCGCCAGCCGGAGTTTTTCCTGCTGATTCATGCTGCAACCCGGCGACTGCTCGCCGTCGCGAAGAGTCGTGTCAAATACCGTAACGCGCGCCCGCTCTGCGGTCATGATCCCTCTCAAAGACAAACCTTGCCCGGAAATGGAACCAACGCTCTATCGTACGGTCGCCGCAGATAGAAGCAAAACTTATAATTCTTCAGTGATCATAAGAATTAATTGTATAATTAGATTTGCTAATGACATCTTAAGCATCCATAAACCATGGCAGAGGAAACAGATGGAGCTCTCCCAACTCGAAGTCTTCCTTGCGGTGGCCCGCGAGCGCCGCTTCTCCCGCGCCGCCGAAAAGCTTTATCGGACGCAGTCGGCGGTCAGCCAGACCATCCGCAAGCTCGAAGATGAACTCGGCGAGGCGCTCTTCGATCGCTCTTCGCGCGAGGGCGTTCTCACCGACGCCGGCAAAGTACTGTTCGACTACGCCGAAAAATTGATCAATCTGCGCAGCGAAGCCGCCGAATCTCTTGCCGAATTGCGCGAGCTGCAAAAGGGCAAGCTGGTCATTGCGGCCAACGAATTCACCGTGCTCTACCTGCTGCCGATCCTGGCGGTCTTTCGCCGCCTTCATCCCATGATTAAGATCAGCGTGGAACGCGCGCTGGGCAGCCACATCCCCGACGACGTTCTTCTCTACCGCGCCGAATTCGGCGTGCTCTCCTACGAACCGCAGGAGCCGACACTACACTCCATCGTCGTTTATCTCGACGAACTGGTCTTTGTCGCTCCTCCCAGCCATCCTCTGGCCAGCGCAGCAGAAGTCAGTATCCGACAGCTCGGCGCCGAATCATTCGTAGCGCATATCGTCTCGTCGCCCTATCGCGAGAAGGTTCTTCAACTTTTCAAGACCCACAAAACTCCCTTGCATATGGATCTCGAGCTGCCCACGCTGCAGGCCATCAAGCAATTTGTTGCCATGGGCAGCGGAGTCGCACTCATCCCCGAAATCAGCGTGGAAACGGAACTTGCTCGCAGAGAGCTGGTGCGCATCCCGGTACACGAGCTGCAAATCAAACGCAAGCTGCGACTGATCTATCGCAAAGACGCAAATCTATCGCATGCTGCGCGGGCATTTCTGAAGGTCGCAGAAGCGGTCGCTGTGGAGCGCAAAGGACGCTATCGCTTCCAGCGCGAAAAGTAGGAATCCAGTACTTGAGCCGATCGGGCAGGTTGCAGAGGAAAGCAAAAGAGCAATGCTCGCGCGTTGCTCTTTACTCCCGCATTCGATCAAAAGGCTGATTCGATAAGAATAGCGGCTCAGCAGTCGGCGCAGACCTGCTCTTCGCGAAATGCATCCAGAGCCGCGGCAATCGAAGGCTGCACATCGAGCACGCGATCGAGATGCGTCAGATCCAGCAAAGTCAGCACCAGCGAGTTCGCGCCCGCCCACTTCAGATTGACGTTCTTCTCCTGCGCCCAGGTATAGAGCAGCACCAGCTCCCCAATTCCTGCGCTATCGATCGATTGCACTCCACTCAGGTCGATCACCAGCTTCTCGGTCGAAGGCAATAGTTCGCCCACCATGCGCGAGAGCGTTCGGGCCTCATCGCGATACACAATGCGGCCCTGGCAGTGCACAATCATCACATCGCCCAGATTTCGCTTTTCCAGACTCAGTTTCAACTCCGGCTCCTTGTGCGTTGTAGCGAAGGCGGCCAGTCCGTCAGGCGGCCGGTCACCGCTGGGCCAATCATCGCTTGGACGACCACTGGTTTGCCAATTTGTGTCGGTCGGTTGCATGCTAATAGATAGACGCTTGTGCATGCCGATTGGCACCATTAAATTTTGACTAAATTTGGCGAAGTTGGCTCCGCTCGGGAACTGTTTCATAGCGAGACAAATTTTGTCAGCCGGGACATCTTGGCCATCCGGTACACTGCATCTAACGGATTTCGTTGACCAAATCTCATTTGCCAGCCGGCGCGATCGCCGGGGAGGAATAATTCGTGTCGAAGACTGCTGCCGCGGTCCTGGGGTTCATTGTTTTTCTTCTTTTTTCTATTCCGATGTCGGCACAATTCAGCGCCTTGCTTCCCAACGGAAACGTCTACGCCGGAGTCTCCTACGGTCATCTCACCGATGTGATCAATAAACAGCCATATCACGGCTTTGATGGCTCTCTCGAAGCCTTCCCCTTCGCTCGCCTCCCCCACCTCGGAGCCGTGCTCGACGGCAGCGGTTTCTACCGCGCCGGCGTCACGCAATACGTTGGCGTCGGCGGCTTTCGTCTCTCCAATAATTACGGCAACTGGCGGCCGTTCGTGCAGGCCATGGCTGGAATTCGCCATGTGACTTCTTACGGTTTTGTCTACAACCCCCTGGTCCTCGACTTTGGCGGCGGCGCCGACTACAAGCTCCCCATCAAGAATTTCTCCTGGCGCCTGCAGGGCGACTACCTTCACGGGCATTACTCCGCCATCTCACAAAACGATTACAAGGTCTCCACCGGCCCGGTGTGGCGTTTCTGATTCTGTTTCGTCAACCCTGAGCCACAGTCGTTTGCAGCCATTGACGGCCGCTTCGATGCGCTTGGTGTGCCCATAATCGCCCACAGCCCATTTTGGCCCTCCTTCATCTAACAACTTCCTGCATCGATTCGGGTTAACCCATAGTGCCCCTTCAGTTTTCCTGGAATGTCGATGCGGAAGCAGAAAGGAGCTTCATGCGAAAGTCGTTATTTGTTGTAATCGTTCTCATCGTATTCGCTTCGTTTGCGGCGGCTCAGGTACCCACGTCCGGCAACGTATTCTTCGGATATTCCTACTTCAACACCAATGTGCCGGGAGCCAACCGCATCAACACCAATGGTTGGGAGGCTTCGTTCGAAGGCAAAATCGTGCCGTTCCTCGGCATGGTTGCCGACTTCGACAGCCATTACGGGACTGCAAATTTTCCAGCGGTCGACTGCCCCGGCGTCGGCTGTCCCCTCCCACCCTCTAGCGCGAACGTCTCGGCGCACAATTTCCTGTTCGGACCGCGCGTCTCCGTTCCAGCCGGCAAATTTCGTCCTTTCGGGGAATTCCTGATCGGCGCCGGCCATATCAATGCCGGTGCGGCCGGCTCTGATACTTCTTTCGCCACCGCCATCGGCGGTGGCCTCGACTACCGCATCGTTCGTCCTGTTGCCTGGCGATTCCAGGGCGACTACATCCACACCAATCTTTTCGGAACTGGAGAAAACAATGTGCGCCTGTCGACGGGTATCGTTTTTCGTTTTTAAAACGGGCCCCGATCCTGCACCGAGAAGAAAGGTCCACGTGCATCGAACCAATATGCATCGAATTGTCCTGCTGCTCTCGCTGTTGCTGGTGCTTGCCGCGCTGGCCTCCGCTCAGGTTCCGACATCCGGCAATGTCTTTTTCGGATACTCCTACTACAACACCAATCTGTCCGGCGCGAATGAGTGTTGTGCTCTCCTCAATGATCGCCAGAACACGAACGGCTTCGAGGCTTCGTTCGAAGGCAAAATCGTGCCGTCTCTCGGCATTGTCGCCGACTTCGATGGCCACTATGGCTCGCAGAGCGTCATTTTTCCCGTGTGTCCGGTGGTGGGTTGCGTTCCTCAGCCTTGCCCAAACTGCGTAGTTCCTAACGGCGATTTCTCGGAACACAACTTTTTGTTCGGGCCGCGCGTTTCCTTTCCAGCTGGCAGATTTCGGCCCTTCGGTGAATTCCTGGTCGGCGTAGCCCACGCGAACGCCAACGGCATTGGAACCGACAACTCTTTCGCGACGGCCGTCGGCGGCGGCATCGATTACCGCATCATTCGTCCCATCGCGTGGCGCCTCCAGGGCGACTACGTTCATACGAGTTTGTTTGGAGGACCGCAGAATAACGTGCGCATCTCCACCGGCATCGTTCTTCGTTTCTGACTCGTGCTGTTCGTGCATTGATAGGAGCGCAAACATGCATCGAAACAACATAGGTAGAACGATCCTGCTGGCCTCGCTGTTGCTTGCGCTGACAGCCACAGGATGGGCGCAGGTGCCCAGTTCCGGAAACGTCTTTTTCGGATACTCGTATTTCAACACCAACCTGTTCGGGAATCGCACCAGCGCGAACGGCTGGGAAGCCTCATTCGAAGGCAAGATCGTTCCGTTTCTTGGGATGGTCGCCGACTTTGACGGCCACTACTCCGGAACAGTTAATTTTCCGGAATCGGACTGTTCCGGAATCGCCTGTCCGGTCGGACCTGCTAACGGCGGGATCCCTCAACCCGGCGGCTATCTCAGCGCCAATATGTTGGAATACGACTTTCTGTTCGGCCCGCGCGTATCCATTCCGGCCGGCAGATTTCGTCCGTTCGGCGAATTCCTCATCGGCGGCGCCCACATGAATGCCAAAGCCACCGGCACTAATTCGTCCTTCGGCACCGACAACTCCTTCGCCACAGCCGTCGGCGGCGGCTTCGATTACAGAATCATTCGTCCCATCGCCTGGCGATTGCAGGGCGACTACATCCACACCAACCTTTTCGGAACCGGAGAAAATGACGTTCGCATCTCGACCGGCATTGTTCTCCGCTTCTGACGGTGGTTGTCAGGTGCCCCATTCAAGCCCGCGGTTGGCTTGAGTGGGGATGTATCGGCGGAAAACAAAAGCAGGATTCAGCTGGTTGGCTGAACCCTGTTTTCTGTGGCCACAACAAACCTTGTGTCGATGAAGTTTGGGAAGGGCTCGGCTTGGTTTCTTGGCCTGCCCTGGGCGAGCACAAGCGAGTCGAAGGGCGCCGATATGCGACAACAAGCTCTATTGCGTTAGCCGCGGAGGCAGCTAGGCACGCCCGGTCCCGTCCGCCTCGTTTGCCCAGTACTTGTGATCGCGCAGGAAATGCTTTTCATTCCAATAATTCAGCGCCGTCTTCACGAACAGCCATCCCACCGGCAGATGCCCCATGCGCTTGAACCGCCGATTCGTCGTCCACACTCCGCCGCGCACAATCGCGAACCGCTTCCGTTCCACCTGCTGGCTAAGCTTGTAATCCTCGGCAAAATGAATCAGCTCGTTGAATCCGCCCAACGCCCAGAATTTTCTGCGATCAAAGAGCATGAACATTCCCGTCGCAAACGGACGATGCAGGTACGACAGATACTGGCAAAGATCGACTCCAGCCGTATAGAACAGCTTGTCGATCCAGTTGCCATCGCGGCACACAATGTTCGTCGTCACGCAATGCAGTGAGTCGCGCTGCGCCTGCTCCACGCATCGCCGAACCAGCGACCGGTCGGCCAATTCAATATCCGCATCGATGAACAGAACGTACGGAGTATCCGCCTGTGCCGCGCCCTGATTGCGTCCCGCCGAAGGCATTCCGCCGCGAATCACACTCACGTTCAGCCGGTCGCGAAAACTCATCACGATCGCGGGCGTGCCGTCGGTCGAATTCGCATCAGCGACCAACACTCTCGTACTCGACATCTTCGAGTAGTCCTGAATCGTCAGCGAGGCCAGCAAGCGCGGAATCAGCTTCGCTTCGTTCTTCGCCGGAATCACGATCGTCAGCTCGTTCCCCGAATTTGTGTTCGTCGCATTCACGCTCGGCATATTCATGGATTTGCACCCCCGTTTCATCAATCGTCAGATACGTCAGCCGCGAATCGACCCATCCGCCCGAGTTGTAGTACTCCACTCCATCCCGCCCCACATGAAGCGCCTCATGTGTGTGCCCGCAAAAAATGCGGTCCGCTCCATGATGCGTCGCATACGCGATCGCGCCCTCCGCCACCTTCGGCGACATCCGCAGCCAGCGCGTGTTCAGCCGATCGATCATTCGCGCGATCGGCTTGCTCTTGAAATCCAGCTTTTGCAGCAGCAGATACAGCGATGTTCCCAGCCGGCTCACCGTGATCCGGTTCACCTGGAATCCATCGAACTGGTGCCCGTGAATCGCCACATGGCGCAGCCCGCAATAAATCCACTCGTAATGCTGATACACGCGCACGCCCACCAGGTGCGACATAATGTCGGCCAGGCCGTGATCGTGATTGCCTTCCACCCACACCACTTCAATTTTGCGCTTGGGATTCGACAGCTTTCGGATGTAGCCGAGAAATTTCCAGTGATCTTTCGTGAGGCGGGCAAAATTCAGGTCGGCGAAGATATCGCCCAGCAGAATCAGCCGCTCGAAGCGGTTTTCCTTCAGCACGCGCGTGGCCTCGCGCGCGCGGCTCATCTCCGCACCCAGGTGCAGATCCGACAGGATCAGCGTGTTGTAGACGTGCAGATCCATGTTTATAGGATGTCAAGGAATTGTTACGGTGCGATTACTGGATGGTTAACATTGCATCAAAATTGGTGCATGGGTAACTCGCATGGTAACGCCGTCTCGGAACGTCAGGATGGCCTTTCGTAACGTTGCCCTCTGAATATAGGAATCCTATACTCCGAACATCGGAATCCTATACTGCGAATCCGCAACCATGACCAAACGCATTCGTTCCCAGATCGCCCGCGGCAGCGGAGAACTTGCCATCCTCTCCCTGCTCAACGAGAAACCGCTTTACGGATTCGAAATCGCCCGCCAGATCGGCGAGCGCACCTCGGGCGCCCTGCAATTCACGCTCGCCTCGCTCTACCCGCTGCTCTATGAAATGGAAAAACGCGGATGGGTCGAGGGCCATTGGCAACCGAATCACGCCGGCCGCGACCGCCGTTACTACCGGCTCACCAGCGCCGGCCGCAAACAACTCGCTCCCTTGCGCGAAGAGTGGCGCTCGTTCTTCCACGCGCTCGACGCTCTTGCCGGAGTCAGCCATGCCTGATTGGAAGCGGATCGTCCGTGAGCGCGTGGGTGCAAACGCGCTCCACCACGATGTCATCGCCGAACTGGCAGCGCATCTCGAAGAAGTCTACGAAGATGCGCGTGCCCATGGATCGAACGAATGCGGCTCGAATGAAAAAGAAGCGATGCGGCGCACTCTGCAAGAAGTCGAAGACTGGGACGTTCTAGCTGCGCAGATCGCGCGCGCGAAATGCGAGGAGGACTGTATGAACTATCGCACAAAAACTCTCTGGCTGATCACGCTGGCGAGTCTCACGCTCAATGCCGTGTTGCTGGTTGTGTTTGACAAGGTTCACGCTCGGCCGCTGATCGTTGGCCTTGGCCATCTCGCCATGATGCTGCAGTTGGCGTGGGTCGCCGTGCTGGTGCTTATACGCCAAACCGGGCCGGAGGCGTGTATGAACCAGCGAACCAGAAGCATCTGGCTGCCCGGATTCGTCAGCCTCACCGCAGCCAGCCTCTTCCTGTTCGCCGAAGAAGTCATCCTGGCGTACGATCCTGCTTTTTACTTCACCAATCTCAGCCTGCAGCCCGAACGCCTCATTTCGAGCATGCCGTTCTGGTTCTATTCCATCTGGCTGGCCGCGCAAATTCTGTGTGGAGCGTTGGGAGCATTTCTCTCTCGTCGTGGCGGTGGAACACCCACGGCTCGAATCCTCGCCGGAGCCTTCCCGGCTATCGTCATGTTCGGATTATGCGCGATTGTGATTCCGGTGAGTGCCGTGTTCGAGCACAACGCTTATGTGCTGAGCCATCCCGCCGGCCTAGCCTTAGCAATTCTGATCTGGGCAGGGGCGCCCGCAATTGCCCTGCTGCTCGGTGCCGCGCCCTTCCTGAAAGAGCCGGAAGGACTTGTCGCCTAGCGGCAGGTGCCCCATTCAAGCCCGCCTTGGGCTTGAGTCGGGAATTTGAACATGGGTCGCCACAACTTACATCCCATCGTTCTCGACGTAGGGTGGGGGAAAAGGTGTACGCAAA
>JASHOT010000216.1 GCA_030040965.1 Candidatus Sulfotelmatobacter sp.
CTCGCCTTCCGAGGCGCATCCGCCGAGCCACTGACGCCGGGGAGAAACGGAGAGGAGAAACTCACATGAAGAACATTCGGCAAATCGCAACCGCTGGGTGGTTACTGACACTCGCGCTTTTACTAACAATCGTCACGAGCCGGCCAGTACACGCTCAGAGCTTGACCGTTCTCTACACCTTCGGAAGCGTGACCGGAGACGCGAACAATCCGCGGGCAGGTGTGATCCGTGACCCAGCAGGCAACCTCTATGGCACCACTTTCGACGGCGGGGCTTCCGCCTCGGGAACCGTATTCGAGCTCACTCCGTCCACAAGTGGCGGCTGGAGCGAAACCATCCTGCACAGCTTCACCGGAGGAACGACGGACGGCGTCAATCCGACCGCGGGTTTGGTTCGGGACTCAGATGGCAACCTGTACGGCACGACTTTCTACGGCGGAGCCTCGAATGAGGGAACGGTTTTCAAGCTTACTCCCGTCGCAGGTGGCGGCTGGACGGAGACCCTCCTCTACAGCTTCTCCGGCGGCGCCGACGGCGCACATCCCTACTTCGGAAGCCTGCTGCTCGCTGGAAGCTATCTGTATGGGACCACATACGAGGGCGGTGACTTGTCGTGCGATGACTCCTCAGGTTGTGGGGTCGTGTTTCGAGTAAGAATCTCAAACGGTGTTGAAACCGTGTTGCACAGTTTTAACTACAACCCGCCCGATCAGAATGACGGTGCGTATCCCTTAGGGGGAGTGATCCGGGACCCAGCCGGCAACCTATACGGCGTTACCAACGGTGGTGGATCAACCGGAGGTGGAGTCGTATTCGAACTTTCGCCGGTAACGGGCGGAGTCTGGACCGAGACCCTGCTCTACACCTTTTCTGACACGACCCCCGACGGAGCGAACTCCTACGCCGGCCTAGTCCGCGATAAGGCAGGCAACCTCTTTGGCACGACCGCGGGTGAGAACCTTATGCCAACGGCAAGCGGAACTGTCTTCGAGGTGGATGCAGCGGATAACGAAACTGTGCTCCATTTCTTTGCCGGCCCTCCCGCGGACGGTGCGAGTCCCAAGTGCAATCTCATCCTGGACGGAAAGGGCAATCTCTACGGCACGACTCCTGGCGGTGGAACTTACAACTCGGGGGTGATCTTCAGGTTGTCTCCAACCGCAAGCGGCTGGCAAGAAACCATTCTTTACAACTTCACCGGAGGTGCCGACGGCTCTGATCCGCAAGGAACCTTGCTCGACTCAGCGGGAAATCTCTACGGCACTACTTACCTGGGCGGCATATCGAGCGGAGTCGTGTTCAAGTTGGCTCCTGAATGAAAGGGATTTTGCGACGGTAATCCGGCAATCGTCAGCCGGACTTGGGCCGCGCAGTCGAGGAGGCTGAAATGTCACCCACAGGAAGACATGCCTTGATTACTGGAAGTTCACGTGGGATCGGAAGAGGTATTGCCTTGAAGCTGTCCGAGATGGGCGTCAAGGTAGCGATCAACTATCGCCAGAATGAGGCTGCGGCTAACGATACGCTTATGAAGGTGCGGGAGCGAGGGTCCGACGGTTTGATCGTTCAGGCCGACGTCTCGCGCCTCGAGGATGTACGTCGGATGTTCAACCAAGTTCAAGCAGCGTTCGGCAGGCTGGATATCTTTGTGAGCAATGCTCTGGGCGAGATCTTTACCTACTATCGGCCTCCCTTGGAACTCACGCCAGAACAGTGGGACAAGGCGGTTGATTCCCAGGCCAAAGCATTCCTCGTGGGAGTCCAGGAGGCGGCCCGCCTTATGGGCAAGGGCGGCAGGATCGTCGCCATCACCTACCGCCCCGGTGGTCTTACTGCCAGTTGGCAGCCGTATTTCGCCCAAGGATCAGCCAAAGCGGCGCTGGATTCGTTGGTTCGCTACTTCGCGGTGGCGCTGGCCAGCCGTGGCATCACCGTGAACGCGATCAGCCCTGGCGTTACCGAAGATAGTGTCTTGAACAGCTTTCCACAGGAGGCGCAGGACGGGATACGTGCCTGGCACCGAGCTGGCTGGACGCCGATGCGTCGGTTGGGAACGCCAGCGGATATCGGCAACGCCGTGACCCTGCTCTGCTCGGAAGAGGCTGGCTGGATTACGGGCCAGGTCATCGTTGCGGATGGTGGGGCATCGTTGATGAACCCCGATTTCCCGCTCGAGATTCAGCGTGGATAAAGCTCCGATCGTGCCGGATCTTCTTGCACAAGGGGCTGCAGTCGAAAAGGATAGAAGTCAACCTCATCGATCGCGTACCTTGCGTGCGCATTCTAAATTCAGTGGCCTCACGACAACCCCGGCGCTCGAGGGTCGCACGACACCGCCTTATATGGTTGTCCGAGTATCTTAGCTCCGTTGCCGCGACTAGGCCGCCGCCATTCCGCCAAATTGCGCCATTGTCGTTTCAAAAGCCTCAGTCGTCAAACGTTCGAGCGGGCCATTTTCGCAACTCTTCGCGAAAGCACTTCGATCCCCCACCGCCCGGTGTAAGTGTGTGGTGCTCCCGCCAAGTTTCGCAACGCTCGATCCGAGAGCAAGCAGTACGCCGGCAAAACTTAAACGCGATACTCCGCCCACTCAGATTCAGAAAAGAACGACGATCTTGCCACCGGCCGTGTTTTCTTCCATTAGGCGATGCGCAGATACGATCTCGTCCAGATGAAAGGTCTTACCTACTTGGAGGTGCCGCGTGCCCTCTTCGATCTGGCGCGCCAGATCGCCAATCGGTGTTCGCATGAAGTCATCAGATTCGCCAGCATACACCGTCAAATAAACGCCGGTAGGAATGGCATCCATAGGCGCGAACCGCTCGAACGTCCATCGATTTGCGACGATGCCGGTCATGCACACGATTCCGCCCTGCTTGGCGCAATGCAACGATTCTTCGAGCGTCACCGTACCGATCATCTCAAGCACCTTCTCAGCGCCTCCTGGATACCTCTGCTGAACCTCGTCCGCGATCGCGCCGTTGTCCTTGATCACGTCGTTGACGCCACTCGAATGCAGCAGGTCGGCATGGTCTGGGTTGCGTGTGGTCGCCGCAACTGAGGCACCATGGTTCTTGGCAATCGCCGCGGCGGCAAGCCCGACTGACGTAGTACCGCCTCGGATCGGGCGTTCGCCTTTTGCCAGACGAAGCGCGCGAAACAGAGAGCCCCAAGCGGTCTGCAACATTTCCGGCATGGCGCCCAGAATATCCCAAGGCAATTTCGTTTGAATCGCTTGCACTTGAGTAGCAGGGACGCAGGTATATTCAGCATATCCTCCATCAAAGTCGCGTCCCATGCCTCCCATTGCAGTCGCGACCACGTCTCCCTTGCGAAACTCACCACACGGAGCTTCATCGACGACGCCGGCGGCCTCAATGCCCAGCACGCGCGGGAACTTCACGCCGGGCGAGCGTCCCTGCCGGGTGAACATTTCAGAGCGGTTGATCCCAAAGGCCTTCACACGGATCAGTATTTGACCGGCTTTTGGCACCGGAATAGGAAGACTCTCGACCTTCAGGAGTTCTCGGAGTCCTGGGTGGCGAACTCTGGAATTGCTGGTTTCCGATCAACAAACACATGTGGACCAGTTCCTACGTCCTGTTCAGCGGCGGCTTCTGCCTCCTCTTTCTCTCGCTACTTTATTGGGCGACCGAGGTGAGACGCTGGCGTGGGAGATGGACCATGCCGATTCTCGTACTCGGCATGAACGCCATCGCCGGCTTCGTGGCAGACTCCCTGATTTACGGGCCTGGCTATTCCTTTATTGTCACAACCGAGAGTGGCACAAAAATGAACCGGCACAAAGCCGCCCAGGCGCATCTCGAAGCGGCTGGGCTGAGCGTCGCCAACGCTTCGTTAGTCTATTCGGTCGCCGCGCTGCTGATCTGCTGGATCATGCTCTGGTTCTTGTGCCGCAGGAAAATCTTTCTAAAAGTCTAGGTCGAGGGGCTCAGAGGGCCTTGGTTCGGAAACTTTGAAGTCAAAACGCGCTCTCTCGACTTCATCTATCTTTGGATCGTGATCAGGTCCGTCTGGTGGCAGGACTCTGGACTTTGAATCCGGATACGGGCGTTCGAATCGGGCTCGTTAATGTCAGCACCGCAGTCCGCATGTAGCAACCACTAATCTGGTCTTATGGGTAGCAGAGCTGCGCCGAGCACATTGCCTTGTCGAGGCTTTTGCACAAATGCGATCAGACGCAAATTGCCGGATGCCGGTTCCAAATTCAACTGAATATCCTCTGAGAAACCCTCGGCCTGTTTGATTACACCAAGCGTCCTGATCTCTCGCACTACCGCCACGTGTGCTAGCTTGTGTCCCGCATTTTCGCCCGACGAAACCTGTGATTCAGCCCGATCTAGGGCAACGGCAAGGTATACCCCTGCTTCCCTTGCACCGAAAGATGGTTCCAGGACTCCGGCATCGAGGTGCGCGCGCAGGCTCTTCGCCTCTTTCGAGACGAGCGACAAGTGGACCGGGATCTTTGGAGTGGCCAAGGCCTTGGCGAACACTTTCTCCGCAAGCTCTGTATTACTACCGACAAATTCACGAGCCCCGTCAACAACGATTTGGGGAGTGTATACGCTGTCCAGACGGAAACGTTGGCCGTACGTGCTCTGCCTCTCGCTGTAAAGGTGTGACGAGTAGGGATCTCGCCAGCCGATGTGATTCCAATAGTCGACGTGTTCGCTGAGTACAATCATCTCGGCCCCAGGAACGGGCTGATGATCGAGCTGCTCCAGAAACCTGTCAGCCGGGGGACAGCTCGAACATCCCTCGGAAGTGAACAGTTCCACGAGCAGAGGAGTCCGAGTTTCGCCAGCGACCGAACCGCTCTCCCGCGGCGGAATCGAAGTTGCAACAGTGGCCAACACCACTGACAAGAGAAATACGACTTTGATTAGCATAAGAAATTTGTTCGTGAAAGTTGATGCGCGTCGACACTCAGAAGTTACGCGGTCGCATCGTTCAGATTTCGGTTTCTCGAGCTTACAATCTGCATCGCACGAATCATCCCCTTGATACAATCCCCGCAAGATATGTCGACGGTGCTCGGCTTTGACGTGTACGGAACGCTCGTAGACCCGTTCGGGATGGAGAAGCAGCTCGTTGCCCGGTTCGGAGAGCACGGACCGGCCATCTGTGCCTTGTGGCGTCAGAAACAACTGGAATATTCGTTTCGACGAGGACTCATGCGTCGCTACGAGGACTTCAATGCCTGCACCATGCGGGCTTTAGAGTTTGCGGCCAAGGCATATCAGGTTGAACTGTCCGCCGCTGCCCACCAACAACTCCTGACTGACTACCTGAATCTGCCAGCTTTTCCCGACGTGCTGCCTGCGCTGGAAACCCTCAAAGAGTCAGGGTTCAGGCTGCTGGCGTTCTCAAACGGGGTTGAAGAGAGCTTGCGAACGTTGCTTGGCAACGCAGGTGTGCTGTCCTGTTTTGACGGAGTGGTCAGCGTGGACGATATCAAGACGTTCAAGCCGGATCCAGAAGTCTACACCTACCTCGTGAATCGAGGCGGTCGAACTCGCGAAGACACGTGGCTGGTTTCGTCCAATCCTTTCGACGTGATAGGTGCTAAGGCTGCCCACGTAAGAGCCGTGTGGGTAAGGCGGAACTCCGGCGCTCAGTTTGACCCGTGGGAGTTCGAACCGGATGTCGTGATTGGCAGCCTGTTGGAACTAACTACTGGGCTGAAAACATGAGTCACGCCAAAACATTTTGAGATCGCCATTTGTGATGCCCGCGCTCCAAAATACGGTGACGTTGGTCGCCAATCCCCGACGAAACGCATCCTGCACGTCAGGACGACATGATGGCATCATTCTCTGGCGGCAATCATCACGCTCGCCGGTCTGAGCGATGGTGAGCTGGCGTTGAATTGAATCTGGCCCGCTCCCCCGCTAGACTGCACGACTGCCAGGGCAAGTCCGTTGAAAGCGTGACGGCGATTCGTACGATGGTCCTCGTGGCTGAATGGGTCCCCATTATCGACGCCGATCAACTTTCCCACCCCCGCGATTGCGAAGGTAACCTCGTTTTTCGCAGTGGGGACGATGTTTCCCTTATCGTCGAGAATCCGCACCACGAGGTTTGCCACATCGCGCCCGTCTGCAGCGATCACCTCGCGATCGGCGGACAAAGCGATGGCCGCGGGTTCTCCAGTGGTTGGAACCTCGAGTGTGGAGACAACCATCCCGGCTTTCGTTCCAACTGCCTTGAGGGTTCCTGGTTCATAAGGAACATCCCAGGAGAGATGAAGGTCCGCGGTGGTGCGCAGGACTTTTGCGCGCGCAGGCAAATTTCCCCACCTGAGTTCCATCCCGAGGCGGGGAAATTCGTATCCTTTCACGCCCATGGAGCGACCGTTGAGGAACAGTTCCACCGTGTCGCAATTCGTGTAACAGGTGACAGGAATGATTTGACCTTCTTTGCCTTGCCAGTTCCAGTGCGGAAAAACGTGAAGAACAGGCTCTGAGACCCACTGGCTCTGATAGAAATAGAAACCGTCTTTTTTGAAGCCGCAAGTATCGATGACGCCGGTCGACGAACCTTTCATCGGCCAGCGCGCTTCGCCGAGGTGGTCGATGCCGGTCCACATGAAATCCCCGGAAACGTAGTCATAGGTAGCCACGAACCTGAACAATTGCTCGACGTCGATGTTCCGTCCGCGGGAGAACTGGGAAAAACCGGCGGGTTTGCTTTCCGGGAACAACTCCGGATATTCGCCGCGGATGCCCGCGATTGATTCGCTCTCGGTTCCGATGAAGCGTCTTTGGGGAAAATTGTGACGATCGATGCTGTAGTATTTCTCTCTCCGGTCGCGCCACCGGTCGGCATAGTTGTAGCCGACGACATCGAGCCGCGCCAGAAATTCGGGTCGCGCCGTTTCCGAGGCGGGTTCAGATTGAATATGATCGCAGCCCGCCGTCACCAGCCGCGTGGGATCTTCGGAATGAAAAACTTTTAGCAGTTTGCCGAGAGTCTCTGCCCCCTCGGGCGCTCCCTGGTCTCCGATTTCATTTCCGGCGCTCCACAGCACGACCGAAGGATGATTGCGGTCGCGTCTCACGAAATTCTGGACATCGCGCTCGTACCATTCATCGAAATAGTTGGCGTAACCGTTGGGGCCAATCTGTCCTTTGGGTACCCTCCACTCGTCGAATGCCTCCGCCACAACCAGAAACCCCATGCGGTCGCAAAGGTCCAGGAATTCCGCCGCGCTCGGATTGTGGCTGATACGGATCGCGTTGCAGCCCATCTCGCGCAGGATTTCCAGGCGGCGTTCCCAAACTCGCTCCGGCACGGCTGCGCCTACGCAGCCACCGTCATGATGAAGGCAAACGCCTCGCAACTTCACTCTTTCGCCATTCAACAGGAAACCACGGTCCGCATCGAAGACAGGCTGGCGGATGCCCACGGGAATTTCGCACTCATCGACGTTGCCGGCTTCGGCACGCACGGTGCTTTGCAGTTTGTAGAGATACGGGTTCTCCACCGACCACAGGTGCGGCTTCTCGATATCGATCGTCTGTACAAATTCAAGCTCACTCGCAGGTGAGATCTCTTGTGTTCCCTCGGCAGTTTGCACGAGTCTTCCGTCTTGCTCGAACAGGCTCGTGATCAGCGTGCACCGAGCGGTCGTGCTTCCTTCATTCTGAATTTTTGTGCTCACATGCACGCTGGCGCTGTCATTCGACACCTGGGGCGTGCTGATGAAGGTTCCCCATGGCGCGATGTGAACATCGTTTGTGGCCAACAACCAACTGTGCCGATAAATTCCCGACCCCGAATACCAGCGGCAGTTCGTCTGATGGGAGTTGTCGACTCTCACGGCGATCACGTTTTCACGGGCGACGTCGATGTCTGGCGTGATGTCGTAATAAAAAGGAACGAAGCCGTACGGACGCTTCCCGAGCCACTTGCCGTTTACCCAAACTTCGCTGTTCTGATACACGCCGTCGAACTCGACAGTCAGCTTTTTGTCGGTATATGACTTAAGGACGCGAAAACGCTTCCGATACCAGCCGATTCCTGTCGGCAGATAGGCTCCGCAATCACGGGATGCAGCGTTTGCATCGAAAGGACCTTCGATGCTCCAGTCATGAGGCAAAGATACGGCTTGCCACCCGGCGTCTGAAAAATCGGGCAAGTGCGCCGAGGGGAAATCGCCGCGGCAGAACTTCCAATTGAAATCGAAACTCTCTCGAACTCTCGGAGGCACGGCCGCGATCCGATCCTGGACCGAACTACTGCCCATGAGTGAAGTGGACGCGATGGCTGCGGTGCTTATCGCGCCCTTGAGCAGTTGACGCCGGCTCAGAACGATTTGCGGGAGACTATCTCTCTTCATCGCGTTATCCATGGCCCCAAGGTGTTCGATCTCTTGCGAAAACTTTTATTAGCGCCCTCCAAGCGCATCGAGCGCGGGAAGCGGAGTCGAGTAATTCGGATCGTTCACGTTGGTAGAGCCGGACGAGTCGGCGTTATCAAAAATCGTCAGACCATTCCAGACATAAATCGCATCCGGCAGATTCGTGCCTCCGTTGAAATATCCCCCGGTGAGCCGAGGAATGTTCACGCCTTCGGCGTCCCAGTACTCGATGCCCAGGCCAAGATTGTTGGGCAAGCCCTGCTCGACAGTCTGCAGATCAGTCAGGAATTGCGCCTGTTCCGTCTCGGTGGGCGGGCTGTACCAGGGATCGTTGGAGTCGAATCCGTTTTCGTAGTGTTCAGCAGTTTCAATAACGAAGATCGGCTTGCCAATGCTGTTGGCGGCGTTCACCAGCACATCCTGCTCAACGGGTTGATTGTTCGGGTTCGATTGCGCGGCCTGAGCGTCGGTCAACGGCCCGTGGAAAAATGGGTAATAGCTCTGGCAGATCGCGTCATAGGAGATGTTGTTCTGATTCGCCAGTGTGAAAAATTGTGTGAGGTTCCATGCGGGAGTGATGTGAATGCAAGTGAGCGGCGCGGGAATTGCAGGGCCGATGGACGTATCGCTGGCAGCGTCAGCCACGGCCTGCAAGGCTTGAATCTGCAGGGATGCGAAACCGCTGAAGTCGCTGCCCGTCGGGCTGCCCAGTGAACCGAGGAAGCCCGTATCCACTTCGTTGCCGATGGCAACCAGGTCCGGCATGGTCCCGTTCTGGCGGTACGACATGATTTCGCTTTTGACGTAGTTGTAGATATCCGTTTGCAACTGACTGAGCGTGTCGGACGACCACGCTGGCGGGACGCTGGCCGAGCCGCCGCCGTCAAATAGCAAAGTTAATTCCACACTCAGCCCGAGATTCTTGGCCCGTCTGGCGAGGTCAAGATCCTGCGCGTCGGTCTCGGCGAAACACGCACTCCCCGTGCATCCGGACTGTGACGGATTGGAGTACGGCGGCGCGGAAGTCGGCCGCAGGCGCAGTGTGTTGATGCCGTGGTTCTTGAAAATCTGCAGCACATCGGTCTGAACTCCGTTGCTGTCTTTCCACCAAACGAGGCCGGTTTCGATGCGAGCTGCTTCCTGCTTCTCGAGTAAAGCGTTGTCGACTCCCTGAAAAAATACCGGCCGCAACAGCCACTGCTGGTTTTGGGTTGCGCTCCCAGAGGGCGCGGTTAACTGGAGGGACGTTCCGGCCGTGGATGACGGGGCGCTGATCAACAGGCCAGTGCTGTTTGAGATGGCGTAATAGCCGTTGCTCGTTGCAGTGAGCGTCCACTGTTGGGTGCTGGCGCCGCTGCACGCATTTTGCACCAGATACGTCACGCCACTAGAGCTCGCGCTGTCAAAACACAGACCGTTCTGAACATTGCTGATCTGCCACGAACCACCAGCAGCGGAGGTAAACGTCCATCTCTGGGTAGTGCTGGTGAAGCTGCGCGAGTTCTGTAGGAGCTGGGCGCCCGAAGTAGTTGAGCCGTTATCGAGGTCGGCCTGGAGCCCGCTGAGTTGGTCGAGAACGTAATAGGCCTGGCCATCGATTGGCGTGACGCTGGTTGGCTGAGGGGGTTGCTGGCTCGGGCCAGCGACGATAAGCGTCGCCGATGCTGTCGTGCCGCTTCCTGTTTCGTTGGAGGTGACCGCACTGGTGGTGTTGGTCTGTGTACCGGACGACGCGCCGGTCACGTTGACCGAAAAGCTGCAGGTTGCGGCCGCAGCCAGTGTGGCCGCCGAAAGACTCACATTGCTCGAGCCTGCGGTTGCGATGATTGATCCGCTGCTACAGTTGCCGGTCAAGCCATTCGGAGTCGCAACCAGCTGCCCGGTGGGCAACGCATCCGTAAAGCCAACGCCGGTTAACGAGAGACTCGCATTTGGATTGGAAAGAGTGAAGGTCAGCGAAGTTGTGCCGTTGAGCGCGACGCTCGCCGATCCGTAAAGCTTGCTGATGTTCGGCGGCAGTTTCGTCGGAGGTGGTGTCGAACTTCCCGATGAGCCGCCTCCGCACGCGATATTGCATCCCAGAAACGCCACGAGGCCCGCGGTCACCAGCACGCAATAAACTGAACATGAGGCTCCGCGCGGCTTCACTGTCATGGCTGCTCCTTGATCGGCGGAGCGGGTTCGCTTGGCTGTTTGTCGGGGAGTTCTTCTCCATTCCTCGATGGCGTCGGCCGCTTCATCTGACGGTAGAGGGCTTCCACCTGATCCTTCGCCGCCTTGATCTCCTGAAACAGGTGCATCTCTTTCTGTGCCATCTCAGGCACTTGCAACCTGCGGTACGCCTGCGCGAGCTGGTAGTGGGCAGATTCGTTCAACGGCTCGGATTCCACCGCCATGCGCAGGTATTTCACGGCTTCTTGCGGTCTATCCTGCAGCAGCAACTTTGCCAGCCCCATCTGTGCCTGAACTTCATTCGGTTCGAGTTGGATCGCGCGTTGATAGTGCGCAAATGCCTCGTCCTGTTTGGATTGCAGGAAGGCGATGTCGGCGAATTCACACTCAATCTTCGCTGTGTCGCCCTCGACCGCGACCGCGGTTTCGAATTCCTGCTGCGCCTGCGCCTCCGTGCCGGCATCCGCCCGCGCGGTCTCGAGAATTGCTTCCCCAAGTTCGAAGTGCACGCCAGACACACGCGGATCGACCTGCAAAGCCTTCCTGTAATGTTCTATGGCGCCGGTGAGATCAGCTTCATTCACCAAATGCTCGGCGATCACCTGTTGCATGCGCGCCGAACCCGGGGCAAGAATAGCCAGCTTGTTCAGCGTGTTGTCGGCCAGCTCGAAGTAGACGCGTTGCGCCATGAACAGAACGTCTACGTTGTCAGGGTCCAGGTTGACCAGCGTCCGCATCACCGCGGCCGTGCCACCGGGATCGCCCTGTTGATCGTAGAGAGACGCGAGTTCCATTCCTACTTGCATGCGGAGTTGTTTTTCTTTCAGCTTGGGAAAGGATTTTTCCAGCAGCGCACGGGCTGCCGGGTCTCCTAATTTTTTCTCGCAAATGCCGAGAAGAGCCTGCGTTTTGGTCAACGATGGGTCGCTGGCAAGAGCCTGGCGAAAATCCTTGGACGCAGACTGGCAGTCGTGCCGGGAAAACGCAATCACACCGAGGTTCGAATAGGCTTCGGCATTTTTCGGATCGAGAGCCAGAACGGCATGGAATTCGCGTTCCGCCGAGTCTGGATCATTTGCTTGCAGATACTGCTCTGCTTTGCGTAAGTGATCCTGCACCGCCGGTGGCGGCGCGACGGCCCGGGTTTGTGCGGCCACATTCGCAAGAGAGACGGCGAGAGCCATAGGAACCAATATCTGAGGCCTACAGGCCCGGCGTTTCACTCGCTTCGCACATTCAGTCAAAGAATCGTAAGAATCAAAGACTTCACGCAACGTGCCGAATTGAAGCTTGTTCATACAGGAACGATACTGCGAATCTGCCGCTTCGGCGAGGCACTTGCAAAATGAAGGTGCGGAACAGGAAGTTGCTTCCGCACCCTCCAGGAAACAAGCTTGTTCGAGCTCAGAATCGAACGTGAGCACCGAGTTGAATGATGCGTGCGTCGATCCCGAAATTGATGGGGGTTGTAATCGTGCCGGCGGTACAATCGGCCAAAAGCAGTCCAGCATTAGGAGCGCCGGCCGGACACGGCAAAGCTCCGCTGCCGTTGTAGCCAACGTTGGCGTCCGGGTTGCTCCAGTTGATGTGATTGAACACATCGAACATGTCTCCCCTGATTTCGAGTGCGATCGCCTCGTGCAGAGGAAACTCCTTCGCGATACTCAGGTTGACGTTCGCGAAGCCCGGCCCGGTTAGAGCATTGCGATGAATATTGCCGAACGTGCCGTCGGCTGGGTTGGCGAAGGCTGCAGGGTTAAACCACATGGCGCGGGAGCGATTCGACACGCTTGGGGCGCCAATTTGCTCGGGATATAGCGTCGAGCCAGCCTGGAAGGCCGGGGTTAGTCCGGGATCGATGCCGTCTGCAACAGAACCCTGAATCACCGGGGTGAACGGAACTCCCCCGTGCCACTGGAAAAGAGTGGAGACGCGCCAGCCGCCCGCGATCTGATTGAGCGGGCCGTGAAGAGCGAACTGGCGTCCCTGACCAAACGGCAGTTCGTAGGTAATCTGGCCAACCAGAGTATTCGTTGAGTTGAAGTCCGACGGGCCATAATTAAGGGAAGGCGTATAGGCATTCTGGTAGATGTCGATGCCCGATCCGTGACCGTTCCCGGTGCCGGTGTCGAGCGATTTCGACCAGGCGTAATTGACCTGGAAGCTCAAGCCGTACGACATTCGCTTCAGCAGGCGCAATTGCAGCGCGTTGTAATTCGAGTACCCATCGTAGTATTGAGCGGAAATGCTGTTGAAGACGGGGTTGGGGTTGCCGCAATGATAGAAGCTGGTGCACTCAAAACCGCCAACCGCAGTCGAGCCGGGGGTCGTAGCCTGATTGATATCGGTCGCAAAGTTCAGGTTCCTGCCCCGGGTGTAAACATAGCTTGTGTCCAGCATGAGGCCGCGCCCGAACTCACGCTGAACCCCCAGGAGGAACTGCTCGATGTAAACCGTCGGCATACTCCGCGGGTAGTATTCTGCGCTACTGTAGTTCGCGAAAGTCGATGAAAGAGTCTGCACGGTTGGAAAAATGACCGTGCCGGCGGGAGGTCCCACGGACAATGGGAACGCGGCGCTGCCGTTGGTGTACCCACCGTTGCCCTGGTTGTGTGGATTGAAGCCCAAACCGAGCGCGCCGTCGGTATAGTTCTCAGCGTCACGCGGGGCGTCGAAAATTCCGAAGCTTCCGCGGACGACCCACTTGTCGCGCGGTGACCAGGAGAAGCCGAGCCGCGGTGCGACCTGCTTGTAATCGCCATTTTGAATTGCCGAAAGATTGCTGATCGTGCCTCCAAAGGCCTTGTCGCTCTGTCCGCCAAAGAGAATGCCGCCGGGGTATGTACCGCTGTATTGGCCGGGATCAGGGATAACCGGGTCGTAATTCCCGAACAGATTATTGGTGACCGTCCAGCCGCTCAGCATCTGCCAGCGCAGGCCCAGGTTGAGCGTGAGGTGCTGGGAGACTTTAAAGTCGTCGCTGGCGAACAGAGCGCCGCCCTTGCTGTGAGCGCTGGTGGGGTCGGCCTCGTAAACGTACCATCCATAGACATTTCCGGAGAGGAAGTCGGCGTACGGGATTCCGCTGATGCTTCCGTTGAACTCGAAATGACCGGAGTCGATGTCTCCCCAGCTCGTGTAGTTCTGATAAAGCCGGTCGTACTCTCCACCAACCTTGATGGTGTGCTTGCCCCGAATGAGCGTGAGGATATCGGACACGGCATAGATGCCCTCGCCCAATGTGGCGTCGATGTTGCCGTTTCCGCCCCCTGCGCCCAAAACCATCGATCCTACTCCCGCCCCCTCGTCAAGTGTGATGTGTGGGAATACGTTGGCCGGAGCGTTCGTGCCATAGGCCGGCTCCAGGCCAAGCGTGCTTGGGTCGTTATGATTCAGTGATGGCGGCTTGTACTTATCAAGCTCGCGGCTGCCGGCCACACGAAACTCATTCACCATGGTCGGCCTAATCGTAAAAACATGCGAGAGCTGCCCAGTCAGATTGTCAGTCTTCCCTTGCTCATAGGCGGTGGCGTCGTTGGGGAACAGAGGATCGGCCGGCACATACGACGTCGTGGTGGGGAAATAGTTGAAACTAAACGAGAGTCTTTGTTTGGAGGAAAGATCGTAATCGGCCTTGCCCGTGTACCACGTGTCCGTATTCGGACTGCTCCCGTTGAATACGTAATTGTTGATCGTCTGGGGGCAGGTTTGCGCGACCGTGGGCCCTACGTTCGCTGGTCCGGGGCATCCAGGAAGCCATCCCGGGGCATTTGCACCGGGAAAGTAGGATTGAAGCTTCAAAGCTACGGGATCCGTGGCAGGGATGAGCACGCCGGTGGTGGGATTGAAGAAGGTCGGATTTGTGTTGTAGCCGCTGACCCCATAAAAATCTCCGGCCGCCATGGCAGCTGTCGGGTAGGTATAGAGTCCCGAGGTCGGAGTAGATGAAGGGTTGCGCTGGTAGAGAAAAAAGAAAAACAGCTTGTTCTTGACGATCGGGCCACCAATGCTACCGCCGTAAGTGTTCCAATGCTCCACGGATTTCACATCGGGCGCGGGATCGAAGAAATTTCTGGAGTTGAACGCGGTGTTCTGAATGTATTCATAGGCACTGCCGTGCCACTGGTTCGTGCCGCTCTTCATGATCACATTGACGGAAGTCAGACCCCCGCCGTACTGCGGAGGTGCGTTGGCCGAATTGATGCTGACCTCGCCGATGGCGTCAACCGGCATATAGTAGTTGCTGCCGTTGAAGTCTCTGGGAGCGGTGGCCGGCCCTCCGTCCGATAAAAACATGATGTTGTAAGACTGCGTGCCGTTGACTCCGGCTTGCTGACCGTTGGCTTCGCCGGCGCCTCCACCGGCATTGACGCCGGGGATAAGCTGAATCATCTCGGCGCGCCAGTCCGTGCCCACGATGGGAGCTGTGCTCACCGCATGGGTGTCGAGATTCAGATGCTGATCGGATGTCTCCGTCTCCAGTTGGGCCGCGTCAGCATGAACCACAACCTCTTCGGAGATGGAACCCACCTGTAGCGTTGCATCGATGCCGATGGTCTGGACCTCAAGCGTAATTCCGTCACGCACCGAATTCCGGAAACCGGTCTTCGAAAAAGTAATCTTGTATTGGCCGACGGGAACCGAGGGAACGTCATAAATACCCGCCGAGTTCGTCGTGGTCACCGTCGACACGCCAGTCAGGACATCGGTGATGGTGACCGTCACTCCGGACACGACTGCGCCCGAGGGGTCGGTAACGGTTCCTTTGATTTCTCCAGTGTTGGCATTCTGCCCGAGGGCAAGACCGGCGGTTAAGGTTGCGGCCAGCAGAAGACAAACGCGGCTAAAGCTGCGAAAAGTTGCTACGCTCATCGCGGAGCCTCCCCAGATTGACTCTCACTCAGAATCGGCGCCTTAGATCAGCATGGATCTTCTAACGCAAAAAACACCCCTGACAGGAGCCTTCTAGTGCACATTTTCAGCTGCAAATCGATTGGAATCCTAAGCTCGACGACCAGATCGGCAATCCGTCAAAAGTTGGATTGGGGAAAAGTATTTGTCTTGACAACGGGATGCGACATATGGCGTGGGATACTATAAATGCACTAATCCCCGTTGCAGCGCGGTCACCACCGCTTCTGTACGGTCGCTCACTCCCAGTCGGACCAAGATCGCGCTGACATGCGATTTCACCGTGGCTTCCGTGATTCCCAGATGAGAGGCGATATCCTTGTTCGATTTTCCGCTGGCCAGCAGAAGCAAAACTTCCTGTTCCCTCGCGCTTAGATCGGAGTCCGGCATGCGTGAGGCAAGCGCGCGGGCGACCGGGGGTGGCAGAAAACGCCCGCCTTTGTGCACGCGCTGGAGCGCTTCCACAAGCGTTTGATAAGGCATGCCCTTGATGACGTAGCCCTGGGCTCCCGCTTCCAGCGCGCGGTGAATATCCGCGTCTCCCTCGTAAGTCGTCAGCACCACAAAGCGTGCTCCCGGGTAAGCCGAGCGAATCATGTGAATGGCCTCGACTCCGCTCATGCCGGGAAGCTTCAAATCCATCAGGGTGACATCAGGTTTGTGTTTGGAGAAGAGGGAAACAGCTTCTTCGCCCGTTCCAGTCTGAGCCACGACGGTCATATCCGAGCGGGCGTTCACAATGGATGCAGCCCCAACCAGCATCAGCGGGTGATCATCCACGATCATGACTTTCATCTTGGGCGGCGCAGTTGTCGTGTTCGCATTCATGCTTGAATTCCTTCCTTCGCCGGGGCAGAAGCCTTGCGCGGAATACGCAAGCTGAGCTGCGTTCCGCTGCCCGACTGACTTTCCAAGGTAAGCACACCGCCCATGCGCCGGGCACGCTCCCTCATGCCGACGACGCCGTAGTGGCCATTGGACGAGCCCGACACAATCGCCAGGTCGAAACCGCGGCCGTCATCATCGACCTCGATCACCAGATCATTTTTTCCAAAGCGGATGCTTACCTGCACGCTGCTGGGCTGGCCGTGGCGAATGGCGTTATGCAATGCTTCCCGCACAACCATCAGAAGTTCATGCGCCGTGGATTGGTCGAGATCAAAAGGCATGCCGGCCATGCGATACTCCACGGGCACTCCAAATTCATGGCTCACCTGCTGCGTCATACTCTGCAAGATGGGACTAATTACGGTCGCCGAACCGTTGGCGTGCCGCAGATCCCAGACCGCTTCGCGCGCCTCGTTGATGGAAACGCGCAATTGTTCGCGCGCATAACTGAGCAAGTTCTCTTTCGCGGCGGTTTCGGTGTCATCAAGACTCGATTGTGCCTCCAGCAGGGCGGAAACCCCCGCGCAACCTTGAATCAGCGTGTCGTGCATCTCGCGCGCCAGCCGGTTTCTTTCGTTCAACACGGCTTCAAAACGCACATGCACCTGACGCAGGCGGAACTTATATCCACACCACACCAACGCCATCAAT
>JASHOT010000217.1 GCA_030040965.1 Candidatus Sulfotelmatobacter sp.
GGTCGATCGCACCGGGCAGTCGCGTCAGCGGGAAGCCGAGCCGGGTGCGGGTTTTGGCGGCATGGAGCTGCGCATCGAGTCGCAGGTGTTCGATCCCGAAAGCCACTTGCTGTTTTGGAAACCGGGAACGGCGCCTTACGTTGAGCCGGAGGGAATGGCGCTGCGGCTCGACAAGGGCACCGATCTGATTTTGAACACGCACATGCAGCCCTCGGGCAAGCCGGAGGTGATTCAGCCGAGCATCGGAATTTATTTTACGTTGCGTCCCGCGACGAAATTTCCCATGCTGCTCGAACTGGAAAACGACGCCAAGCTTGATATTCCCGCGGGAGAAAAGAATTTCTTGGTCTCGGACGATTTCATGCTTCCGGTGGATGTGGACCTGATGGCGATTTATCCGCACGCGCATTATCTCGGAAAAGATTTGCAGGCATATGCGACGCTGCCCGACGGAACAAAAGAGATGCTGATTCATATTCCGCAGTGGAATCTGAACTGGCAGGCGGTGTATCGCTATGAAACGCCGGTGCGGCTTCCGAAGGGAACGATCGTGAGCCTGCGCTATGTCTACGACAACTCGGAGGAGAATGCGATGAATCCGAATCATCCTCCGCTGCCGGTGAAAGGCGGCAATCGATCGAGCGACGAGATGTGCCACCTGTGGCTGCAGGTACTGCCGGTCAATCTTGATCCGAAACAGGGCGATCCGCGCATGGCGCTGCAGGAAGCTCTGGCGCGGCACAACGTGGAAAAAAATCCGAAGGATTTTGAAGCGCACTACAATCTGGCGGCCATGCTTCAGGCGCGCGGTGAGATGGAGAAGGCGCTTGACGAGTATGAAGCGGCGGTGCGGTTGCGGCCGGATGATGCCGCGGCGAATAACGCGCTGGGCACGGCATTGCTGGCTACGAGCCAAGCGAGAGGGGCGACGATGTATTTCAATATCGCGCTGCAATCCCGGCCGGACTATTTCGATGCGCATTACAACCTTGCGCTTGCGCTGATTCAGCTCGGTGAGATGGACCGTGCGGTCGAACACTTTGAGGCGGCCTTGACGCTGCAGCCGAACGACGCCGGAGTGGAGGCGAATCTGGGCGCTTCTCTGGCGGAAATGGGGCGATACGCGGAAGCGAAGACGCATCTCGAGCGCGCATTGCAGATCGATCCCAAGCAAGCCGACGCGAGAGAGAATCTGGAAGCCGTGGAGAAGGAGCTGAATGGACACTAGCGCCGGATGGGTCGGTGGATCTGCGAAGGCATGGATGCCGGGGCTGAAGCCCCATAGTCTTTTCGCGTCATACGTGGCGCTGAAGCGCGGCTCTTTCACGGTCGAGCCGGCAGCATTAATGCTTGGCGTAATGATTTACCTCTGGTGTGCCACGGCTTCGGCTCAACAATCGCCGCCGGGGCCTGCACCGCTCTCCGCGCCGGCGGCGCAAGCTTCCGACGCTGCGAGCGAGTTTGCCGATGCGCGCAAGCTGGAGCAGCAGGGAAAAATCGACGACGCCATCGCTGAACTCAAAACGCTGGAAGCGCGCGATCCGTCTACGAAGGGATTGGCGCTCGAACTGGGCACGGCGTACTACAAGAAGAGCGACTTCCCCAAGGCGATTGAGTATCTGAAAAAAGCGACGGCGGCGGATCCGGAGAATGAAGAGGCTACGCAGCTGCTTGGGCTGTCTTATTACCTGGGAGGACGTCCGGCGGATGCGATCCCCCTGCTGGAAAAGGTTCAAGGATGGTTTCCACGGGCGAATGTGGATGCCGCGTACATCCTGGGAATCTGTTACATACAAATTCGTAATTACGATCAGGCGCGCAAGGCGTTCGGGAAAATGTTTGACGTGCCGGGTGATTCAGCGGCGGCGTATCTGTTTACGGCGCGCATGCTTCTGCGGCAGGAGTACGATCCTGTCGCCGAAGAGTATGCGCAGAGGGCGGCGGCGCTCGATCCGAAATTGCCGCTGGTGCATTTTTTGCTGGGCGAACTTTATTTGTACAAATCGCGTGTGAATGAGGCGATTGCCGAATTTCAGAAGGAACTGGAGATCAATCCCGGGCACGCGCCGACTTATTACAAGCTGGCGGACGCGTACTCGCGCGTGCAGAAGTTTGAAGATGCCGAGCGCCTCTTGCAGCGCTCCATCTGGCTCGACGCGACATCGACCGGGCCGTTCATCCTGATGGGAAAAGTGCTGGAGAAGAAAGGCGAGGCCGAGCTGGCGGTGCGCGCCCTGCAACGCGCGGCGGCGATGGATCCGAATAATCCCACGACGCATCATCTGCTCGGACAGGCGTACCGAGACATGGGCAAGAAAGAGGAAGCGGAGACGGAGTTGAAGCTGGCGGAAGAGTTGCAGACGAAGCAGGACGCGAAGTAAATGCGCTACAGTGCGGTGGCCTGTTCTCGTCGTCGCGACTGAATCTCGATATATACATTCACCAGAGATACGGCGGCGGGTGTCACGCCGGGGATGCGCGACGCCTGGCCGATGGTGCGCGGCTGGATTTTCGTGAGCTTTTCCTGCATCTCGCGCGAAAGGCCGCTGACTGAGCGGTAGTCGAACCACTCGGGGATGGCATGCTGCTCGGCCTTCTTCAGGCGATCCATGGCGCGCTCCTGCTGGCGCAGATAGCCTTCGTACTTGATTTCGGTTTCGACCGACTTGAGTTCGTTTCTTAGTTCCGAAGAAGTTCTTGCCGCGGATTCGCGCGAATTTACGCGGATTGTTTCCCGTGCAAAAAATTTCGCGTCAAGATCGCGCAGGATGGGAACGAATTGCTCAATCATGACCTCGGGGCGCTTGAGCAGTTGCGCGAGAGTCTGGCCGATGCTGCTGGCAAAAGCAGGTTCCTCACCGCTGCTTCGCACCGGCTCGGAATGACATGGGTTAGTTTTTTCGGCCGGTTCAGAATGACATGACTTTAAAAGTTCGATCACATCCGGTGTCACGCGCGTGGCTTCGAGCAGCTGCTTTATCCGCGCCAACCGGTCTTGTTTCTCCTGAAAATCCGCCCACGCTTCATCGTTGATCAACCCCACGCGGCGGCCGTGCGGCGTGAGCCGGCGATCGGCGTTGTCGATGCGCAAGTGCAGACGAAACTCAGCGCGCGAAGTGAACATGCGGTACGGTTCGTTCGTGCCTTTCGAAATCAGGTCGTCAATGAGGATCGCCGTGTAAGCCTCGGTGCGGTCGAGAATCAGCGGCGGCTCGCCTTTCACTTTCAACGCTGCATTGATGCCCGCCATGATGCCCTGGCACGCGGCTTCTTCGTATCCGGATGTGCCGTTGATCTGGCCGGCGAGAAACAGGCCGGCGATCTTGCGGGTTGCGAGCGTGCGTTCGAGTTCGGTCGGATCGATGGAGTCGTACTCGATCGCGTAGCCGGGGCGCAGCATCTCGGCGGTATCGAGACCAGGGATCGACTTGAGAATCGCGAGCTGAACGTCTACCGGTAAGGAGGTCGACATTCCGTTGACGTAAATCTCGTGCGTGTTCAGGCCTTCGGGCTCGAGGAAGAGCTGGTGCGTCTCTTTGTCGGGGAACTTGACGATCTTGTCTTCGATCGAGGGGCAATAGCGCGGGCCGATGGATTGAATCTGGCCGCTGTACATGGGCGAGCGGTGCACGTTTTCGCGGATGATGCGATGCGTCTCGGGTGTGGTGTAAGCGATATGACAGGGAACCTGCGAATCGTGATGTGCAACGCGGCGCGTGCGAAAAGAAAACGGCGTGGGATCGTTGTCGCCGGGCTGCACGGGAAACTTCAACCAGTCGATGGTGCGGCCGTCGAGACGCGGCGGAGTGCCAGTCTTGAGGCGGCATCCGCGCAGGCCGAGCTTCTTCAGTGCTTCGCCGAGAAGAACGGCGTTGGGCTCGCCGGAGCGTCCGGCGGGGTATTGCTGCTCGCCGCAATGGATGAGGCCGTTGAGAAAAGTTCCGGTGGTGATGATGACCGCGCCGGCGCCGACGGTGCGGCCGTCGCGGAGCTTGATGCCCAAGACGCGGCCGTCGGTCGTTGGTCGTCGGTCGTTCGCAAAAGCAGGTTCCTCGCCGTTGCTTCGCACCGGCTCGGAATGACAGAAGGAAATAGAGCTTGCTAACGACGAACGATCATCGACGAGCGACGGTTCCACGATCAAATCCGCCACTTCGGCCTGCTTGATTTTCAGATTCGGCTGCGACTCGAGGACCTCGCGCATCTTCAGGCGGTAAGCTTGCTTGTCGCATTGCGCGCGGGGAGACCAGACAGCCGGGCCCCGGGACGTATTCAGCAGACGGAACTGGATGCCCACCGCGTCGGTAATTTCGCCCATGATGCCGCCGAGGGCGTCGACTTCGCGCACGAGATGTCCTTTGGCGATGCCGCCGACGGCCGGGTTGCAGGACATCTGCGCGATGAGGTCGACGTTGAGAGTGTAAAGCGCGGTCTTCAGGCCCATGCGCGCGGAGGCCATGGCGGCCTCGCATCCGGCGTGGCCGGCGCCAACCACAACGACATCGAACTTTTCTGTGAACTGCATGATTCTGCGTCGGGCGATGACGTGGCGAACTTCAGGTTAAATCCGTCGCCCTTACTTCGTTCATTTTAGCAACTTGGCTCGGCGAGTGATCCCCATCACTTGCCGCACAGGCGGGTACGACCCTATATTGGACGGTCGGGATTTCATCATAGTGAGGATTTATGACTGCCGCAGAATTTTTCGAACAACTGAACGCTCGCATTGCGAAATATGACCTGCTCTGCCATCCGTTTTACCAGGCGTGGTCGGCGGGTGAGCTGACGCGCGACGAGCTTCGCCAGTACGCGCAGGATTATTTCCATCATGTCGAGGCGTTCCCGTCGTATCTGGCGGCGCTCGGCCTGCGCCTGGAAGATGGCGAGTTGCGCCGGGCGGTGCTGGCCAACATGTGCGATGAAAAGGGAATCGAGGGAATGCCGGGCAGCGATTCGGTGCCGCACTCCGAGCTGTGGCTCGATTTCGCCGAGGGCATGGGATCGAGCCGGAACCTGGAGTGGCATACTCCGGTGGCCGAGGTGCGCGAACTGGTGCGGCATTTCCATCGCGTGGCCAGCGAAGGCACGGCGGAAGAGGCGCTGGCGGCTTTCTACGTCTACGAGTCGCAGGTGCCGCGCATTGCCAAGGAGAAAGCGCGCGGCTTGCGCGAGAAGTATCACGCCGACGACAAGGCCTGCGGCTATTTTTCGCTGCATGCGACCGCCGATGTGCATCACTCGCAGGTCTGGCGCCGGCAGCTGGAAAAAAGAATTACCGCCAGGCCGGAGACAGCGGACGCGGCGCTGGACGCCGCTGAGAACGCGGCGCGCATGCTGTGGCGCGCGCTGGATGGGATCGAGGCGAAAAGGCTGGCCGCGGCGTAGAAGTCCCCACTCAAGCCAAAGGCGGGCTTGAATGGGGCACCCCCCATAGGTTGTTAAGAGCCAATGATTCCTTGGAGTCGTTGGCTCGTTTTGTTTCGGAGAGTGATTGCGATGAGGCAGGTTCCCATTGGCACGCGGGGCAAGGCGGAGGAAACGGTCGCGTTTGAGCACACGCTGACGGCGCATCATGCCGAGTTGCCGCAGGTTTACTCGACGCCGGATATGATCCGGCTGATGGAGACGGCGGCTTTTCACGCCCTGCAGCGGTATTGCGAGGGCGATGAGATCACGGTTGGAACGGCAATCCACATTGAACATCGCGCGGCCGCCGGAATCGGCGCGCGCATCAAGGCCGAGGCGGTGCTCGAATCATTCGATGGACGCTTTTATACCCTGCGGGTCACGGCCCGCGAGGGCGAACGCGAGATCGGGCGCGGGACTGTGGCACGCGCGGTGGTGAGCGTGGGGAAGTTTGCGGGAAAGTCGTGAGTCGCGAGTTCCCGCCGATCACGTTCACGTGCCGCGTCAGGCAACAACAGGTTCCTCGCCGCTGCTTCGCACCGCCTCGGAATGACATCAGTTAAACAACACTCGACAACTGGAAGCTGGGTACTGGCAACTGAGAACTGTGTCGAACATCGGCGTCATTTCCGACACGCATGGGCTGCTGCGGCCCGAGGCGCTCGCGGCGCTGCGAGGATCGGATCACATCATTCATGCGGGAGACGTGGGCGATCCGACGATTCTGGATCAGCTCAGGGAGATTACGGCGCTCACCGCGATTCGCGGCAATGTCGACAAGGGCGCCTGGGCACGCAAGTTGCCGGAAACCGAAGTCGTCGAAATCGGCGGACTTTCCATTTATGTGCTGCACGATCTCGGGCAGCTCGATCTGAAGCCGGAGGCGGCGGGATTTTCGATTGTGATTTCCGGCCACAGCCACGTTCCCAAGCAGGAGACGCGGAATGGCGTGCTGTATTTCAATCCCGGCAGCGCGGGGCCGCGAAGGTTCAAATTGCCGGTAAGCGTGGGAAGGCTGATTGTGGAGCGTGGGGAAGTTCGCGGAGAGATTGTGAAGATCGCAAGTTGGCCGAAACCAACCTGATGCCGAGCTAACCTAACTTCCAGAGCGCCTTAGTTTCTTGGCAGACCCGCCACGAAGGTCCAAAATTCCTTGTCTTTTTTCAGCTTCAGGAGCGAGTCGTCTTTTGTGGGATCGGGCATCGACTCGCCTTTCAGAACATTGACGCGACGGTCGAAGGCTTGCTGCAGATGCACTTTTGCGTTTTTCGCATCGGCTTGCTCGGCATCAATGCAGGCCAGATTGTAGTAGTTGATCGGGTAATCGGGATCGGCGGCCGCGGCCTTTTCCGCCAGCGCGCGAGCATCCTTAAGGTCGCCACTCATTCCGAGCGACATAACCAGCTGATCGGTCACGACACGCCGCATCATAAGTGAGCCGGCGTCGGCGGGTAACGCCTGCAATGAAGCATCGTAGTAGGGCGCGGCCAACGCGGGCTGCGAGTGCTTGAAGAACAACGATGCCAGCACGAAATAATCCATGGCGCTGGGGCGGTAGCTGAGGTCGGGTCGGAAATCTGCGAGCAGGTCCTTCATCGCGGCTTCCATGTCGGGCGCTTCCTTCGTGTTGGATACATGAATCTCCGCGCAGGTCTTCGCGTCTCCGGCAAACCCGAACAGATTATGCTGTTGCAGCCCTCCCAACGACAGCAGATAAGCAGTGGTAACGAGGGTTTCTCCGGCGGAGTTCGTAGCGTCAGCGTCCACCCGCTTTGTAATCGATTTCGATTCATGCTCAACAATCGGATTGATGGCATCCTCGCGGCATCCTTGTGCGTTCGGCTTTCCGGAAAGGTTCTCGAACAGGATGAAGGAGACGGTGAGGCCTGAGTTGGCCTTGCTGAACTGAGCGACGGGACGGCGTCCGTCGTCATAAATAGTGAGCAGTTCTGCCTTCCAATCACCGCCGGAGGGTAAGGCAATCGCACCGGGACCAAACGAAGTAACCAGCATGAGGTGCTTGTTGGGCGCCGGTTGTTGCGCGAATGTGAGCCTCCCAGCCAAGCAGAACAAACCGGATAGCAAGATTGCCGTGACGATATGGCGCGTGGTGCGCATAACTTGTACCTTTCAAGGTCCAAACTTAAGCGGCCCTGCATTATAGCCCCGTGAAAAGGTTCACCACAGAGGTCACAGAGGGATCGCAGAGGGAGTCAAAATCCCCACTTCTCGCGCAAACGGCGCGCCAGAAATGGGGCATCCGGCCTGTACAATCGCACCGGGTCTCTACAATCCAACCAATGTCCATCGCGCTCCACATTGAAAAAACTTCAGGCAAGGCGCGGCTGGGGCGGCTGACCACGCCGCATGGCGAGATCGAGACGCCGGTGTTCATGCCGGTGGGCACGGTCGCATCGGTCAAAGGCATTCCGCAGGAGACGCTCGAAGAACTGGGCGCGCAGATCATTCTCGGCAACACCTACCACCTGTATTTACGACCGGGCGTAGAGACGGTCCGCCAAATGGGCGGGCTGCATGGGTTCATGGCGTGGCGGCGCGCGATTCTGACCGATTCTGGAGGATTCCAGGTTTTCAGTTTGAATGAACTCCGCAAGGTGACGGAAGAGGGCGTGACGTTTCGGTCGCATCTGGATGGCTCCTCGCATTTTTTCTCGCCGGAGAGCGCGATGGCGGCGCAGATCGGGCTGGGCGCCGACATCATCATGGCGTTTGATGAGTGCACGGAGTATCCCGCGGAGCGCAGGCGCATGCGCGAATCAATGGAGTTGACCGCGCGCTGGGCGGCGCGCGGCAAGAAGTATTTTGAGGAGCATAAGAACGAAGTTCCGTGGAAAGAGAAGCAGGTTCCTCGCCGCCGCTTCGCACCGGTGCGGAATGACATCGACGGGGGGATGGATACATGTCCCGATCAGACGCAGTCGCTGTTCGGCATTGTGCAGGGCGGGATGGATCGCGAGCTGAGGAAAGAATCGGCGGAGCGCACGGTGGAGATCGGATTTCCCGGCTACGCGATCGGTGGTCTGAGCGTGGGCGAGCCGCGCGAGTTGACGCGCCAAATGGTGGAGTGGACGGTCGAGCATCTTCCCACGGACAAGCCGCGTTACGTGATGGGAGTGGGCACGCCGGAAGAGATTGTCGAATACGCCAACCTGGGCGTTGACATGATGGATTGTGTGTTGCCCACGCGGGCGGCGCGGCACGGGCTGCTGTTCACCTCCGAGGGCAAGGTTTCGATCAAGCAGGCGCGTTATGGGCAGGATTCCGGGCCACTCGATCCGGCGTGTTCGTGCAGCGTCTGTAGCCGCTATTCGCGGGCCTACCTGCGGCATCTTTACGCATCCAACGAAGTGCTGGCGCAGGTATTGAACACGGTGCACAATCTGAGTTTCTATCTCGAAACCATGAAGCGGGTGCGGGAGGGTTTGCGGATGTCGTGACCGGAAATGTCTCGGCGTTGAATTCCGGCGGCCTCGTAGTTGCCGTCATCCCGAGCGGATCCGTTTTTCAGGCGGAGGGAGGGATCTCCCGCTCCGAATGCATCCTTCCGGGAGATGCCTCGCGCGGCTGGCAAAAGCGCCGCGCTTCGGGATGACGCCGGAGGAAACTAGAGCCCAGGAGAGCCATTGCCCCGTTTGGTCGTCCCGTTTGGACATCCCGTTTGGTCGTCCCGTTTGGTCGTCCCGTTTGGTCGTCCTTGACACTAGGCAGCGCGTGCGGCATGCTATTTCACTTGGGGAAGAGTCCCATTTCTTTCTGGTGTCTGGTCTCGACCGAATCCCTGCGGTAGATGTGAAGGGAAAGACCTCCAAGGAAAGATCTCCCCGGATGCAAGCCTGACCCGAGAAGGAATCCGGCCGAAGTCGATCACAAACCCCGTGGTGAAATGACGAGCTTCCACACTGGCAGGCGCGGTTGATTTTCGCGGACACATCCGCTCAGACATTGTGAATATGCAGGCTTTGGCAATTGTGCAAGCGCAGGGCGGTGGCGCTATGTCGCTGCTGATCATGTTCCTGCCCATGGTGGCGCTCATCTATTTTTTTCTGATCCTGCCACAACAGCGCCGCCAGAAGAAGTGGCAGGCGATGCTCGACCAACTGAAGACCGGTGACAAGGTTACGACCACCGGAGGTTTGCGCGGGGTGATCGTGGCGTTGAAAGACGACTCGATCCATCTCCGCGTTCCGCCTGACAACTTGCGGGTGGAAGTCACCAAGGCGTCGGTGTCGCAGGTGACCACGCAGGAGCCGGAAGAAGCGAAGAAATAAAACGCAGCTGCCAGTGGCCAGCCGCCAGTTGCCGGCAAGACAACTGTTTGGTTGCTGAGTAACTGGGAGCTGGCAAGCGACAACTGGGAACTGAATTTATATGAACAAGCCTTTTCTTTGGAGAGTGAGCGTCATCGGAGTGGCGCTGTTGTTTTTCCTCTACGGCATCTTCGGGATTCCGAACAAGGGATTATTGACGGCGATTACCGATCATATTCACCTGGGCCTGGACCTGCGCGGGGGAACGCACCTGATCCTGCAGGTACGGGTCAATGACGCCGTCAACGTGGACGCGCAGAACGCGATCGAGGTGCTGAAGGAGCAGCTGCGCAGCCACAAGATCGACTACACCGATGTCGTGCAGACCGATCCCACCAATAATCCCGATCACATCGTCATCAAGGGAGTGCAGGCGGGAGCGCGCGGCGATCTGTTGAGCATTGTGAGCGACCACCTGCCGGAGTACGACATCACCGGCGGCGCCGAGAACTCATGGAATATGTCGATGAAGCCGTCGAACCTGCTCGAGCTTAAGACCAAGGCGGTGACGCAAGCCATCGAGACCATCCGCAACCGGATTGACGCGCTGGGTGTGAGCGAGCCGACCATCCAGGAGCATGGGCTCGGGGATTACCAGATCCTGGTGCAGTTGCCGGGCGTGGACGATCCGCAGCGCGTGAAAGACATCATGCAGAATACGGCCATGCTCGAGATCAAGCAGTCGCTGGGCGGGCCGTATCCCAGTGAACAGGCGGCAATGCAGGCGCAGACGACGCCGGGTGTTCTGCCCGCCGATGAGATGCTGCTACCCGGGCACAGCGCTCCGGGCTCGGCCGATGAGGGGCCGGCTTATTATGTGGTATCGCGAGCCTCGGCTGTGAGTGGCAAGGATCTGCGCGATGCCCGGGAAGGCACCGACGAGAACGGACAGCCCGACGTCAGCTTCACGCTGACCAACGAAGGCGGTCAGCGATTTTATAACTTCACCTCCGCGCATGTGGGCGACATGCTGGCGGTGGTGCTCGATAACAAAGTGCAGGAAGTCGCCAACATCCACGAACCAATTCGCGATCAGGGACGAATCAGCGGCGGGCACATGAGCGACCAGCAGGCCAAGGATCTTTCCATGATCCTGCGCTCGGGCGCTCTGCCGGCGGGCATTACTTATTTGAGTGAAGAGGTGGTGGGGCCATCGCTGGGGGCTGATTCGATTCGCGCGGGCGTTACCGCCGCCTGCGTGGGCATGGGCGCGGTTCTGGTTTTCATGCTGATCTACTACCGCGGGGCGGGCATCAATGCCGATGTCGCTCTCATTTTGAACCTGGTCATCCTGCTGGGATTTATGGGTTATTTCGAAGCGGTGTTGACCCTGCCCGGAATTGCCGGAGTGATCCTGACGGTGGGCATGGGCGTGGACTCGAATGTGCTGATTTTTGAGCGCATCCGCGAGGAATTGCGCAACGGCAAGACGCCACCCT
>JASHOT010000023.1 GCA_030040965.1 Candidatus Sulfotelmatobacter sp.
TGGCGCTTTTTAGAAGAAATAAATCACATCCCCCGCCAGCATCAGCTGATTCTTCTTCGTTCCGTTGTCGTACGCCGGCACGTCGTACGACCGCTCAAACCGCAACTCCGGACGGAAGAGAACTGTCGTCCCAATCCAGTGTCCCCAGCCGATCAGATGTTCGGTGTACTTCGTCTTGAATCCAGTTCGCTGGCCGCGCAAGTCGTCCATGATCTCGTTGCGAATGGTGAAGTAGTTGTGCTTGTTAATCTCCTTCTCGACATAGTTGACGATTGCATACTCCGGCGCGTAGCAGGTCAGCTGCGTCGGCGTCGCGCACACGGCTCCGTTGGCATTCGTTTCGAGCAAAGACGAGGCCGCCGGATTCAGCACATTCGGCGTGTGACTCTCGTACTGATACCAGCTTTCCGTCGCCGTGTGCCACGAACCGTTGAACTTGTGATACCAGGTCAGGTAGTAGGCAGCCAGATTGTTGTAGGCGTATTTGCCATCGTTGATTGAATTCGCGCACAGGTAAACATTGTCGAAATCCATTCGCGCGGAGTACGCGACACAAGTGTTGAAGGTCGGCTTCGCATCCGGACGCGTCCAGGGCACTGCCTCGCATCCTGCCGACATTCCTGCCTGAAACATCCAGTGATCGTTGAGCTTCGTCGATGTATTCACTCCGCTCTGCGTGTAGCAGTCGTAGGTATAGGTGAGCGAGTGGCTGTAGGTGTAGTTGTTGGGCGCAAGTTGCGCTTCGATGTCAGGCAATGAAATGTAGCGCCCGATGCGCACATCCATCCCCTGAGCCACGTGCGGGAAATACAAATCCGCATACAACATCACCGGATCGAAACCGTATTCCCGGTCGTGGGTCAACAATTGCTGGCTGAACACTCCCTTGGCAGTGGTGAAGCGGTAGTCGAGACCATAAAGCCCGGAGATGCGAAATCCCCAATCGAAGTGGTCGGTCTGCACTGTGTTCGGCTGGCGCTCGATATACAGCACTTCCTGATCCGGCTGGATCGTATTCGGTTTCTCCGCGTATGCGGCAGGCAGATTGGAATATCCAGCCTTGTCCGACGTGCTCACATTGAATCCAACGTTGGCCCAGCCATAAATCTGCACGCCGCTATTCTTCCATCCCTCGCCGTGTGGTCCACTCCAGACGGCATCCATCAGCGGCGCGGACTGCGTCCACGGCTTGGTGATGACCACCGATCCTCCATAGGGCCAGTCGGAAAATGGAAACGGCGGACCATCGATCGGCGATGGCGTGCCGCGGAATGCCGGCGCGGGCGCATCGCTCGTGGAAGGCGCAGGCCTCCAATCATCGGCATAGGCTTTGGCGAATCTCTGGAAAAAATTGCCCGCGGTCTTGCTCGACGCGCTCGTGGCAACGGCGCTTTCGCTTTTCACGGCGTCGTTCTTCGCGTCGATCTTCCCTGTGTCGATCTTCCCAGCGTCGCTTTTGGCGGTGGGATCGGGGCCGGCAAGCGCCGTTTGCGTGTTCGCCGTCTGAGCGTTCGCAGAGAGGCTGGCGACCAGGGCAAAAAATGTAGCAACCAGAGCGGCGGTCTTGCGGCTTCTCATCCCGCAAGGCTACGGCGCAGTCCATAAGGAAGCCGTAAAGATTCTATGAAGTGTTTGTATGGCTGCGATTGGTTTTTTGAATCAAAGAGTTGGAGTAGGAGAATAACCATCAGCTAAACATTTTTCAGCTATAGAGAGCCTTCGATTACCAAAGCTGCCTTCACCAACGTAAGCTGCGCCATCTGATTCGCTTCGCTAGCCTGATCGCGGGAGAAGTGTCACACCCCGGGATTCAGCCTTGCTCGCCGACTTCCTATTTCGCCGCTCGAACGATCCGCTGCCGCTTTACCTCATGTGCATGCTCGGATTTGGCCTCGGCATTCATCTGTTCATTCGCGGCTTTCGCCTGCTGCAGCGCCGGCGTCTGATTCTCGACACGCCGTTTTCTAAAATCCGCAGCGCCTCGATGGGCATGGTCGAAGTCAGCGGACAGGCCGTCGGGCCCTACACACTGATCTCGCCGATCATGGCGCGCGCCTGCTATTACTACCGCACCATCGTCTGGGAATTGAAAAAGCAGGGCAAGGGCTCGCAGTGGGTCAAGGTCGCCGGAGAATGCATGCATGTGCCATTTTTCGTCGACGACAACACCGGCCGCATGCTGATCGATCCGCGCGGCGCCGATCTCGATCTGCACCGCGATTTTGAACAGCAATATTGCGACGGCTTCTTCACCACCAAAGCTCCTGCACCACCCAATGTCGTGGCCTTTCTCGCGCGTCACGGAGTTGCGACCAGAAACAAGATCAAAGTCGAAGAGTTCTGCATCAAGCCGAAGAATTCATTATTCATTCTGGGCACGTTGACGGAAAATCCCGGACTCGCGGTCACCCCGCAGCCCATTCAGGACTTCGAGCCGTTCATCGCCTCGCGAACGTTTTCGTTGACGATCGGCGCGCCGACGTTTGGGAATTCGGTCGAAAGTGATATCGACGAAGACAAGTTCGCGGCGCATTTCGCCGCTACTCCCGTAGGCAGTGCACATCCAGAGGTGATCCGGCTGTCGCCTGGAGCTGCACCCATCAAGACCTCGGAAATGACGCAACAACAAAAAGTAGCAGCGGCTCTTTTGAAGGCCGGAATCTCGAACCCGGCGGCGTGGGCCGCGGCTGGACTGACGGATGCTCGTGTGACGAACGGCGTCCAGGTCGTTGCCGATCCCGCAGCAAATCTCTCCAAGCCTGCCGGAAACGGCAACGGAGCCGGTTCGAATGGCGCGCTCGCGAATTCGGGACAGAATTCGGGACAGAATTCGGCGATTTCGACCGAGGGTTTTGACCAGCATCCATCCGTGGTGCTGATGAAGGGAACAAACAACAAGACTTTTCTGATCTCCTGGCGGAGCCAGCTGGAGCTCGCGAAGTCGATGGGCTGGAAATGCGCGGCAATGATCTGGGGCGGACCCGCTCTGTCACTTGCCTGCCTATATCTCTTCCTCAACGCGAAGTATCATCACTAGCAGCAGGCTTTATACGTCCTGGCTTTTTCCGACGCTGCGTCCGAGGCGCACCACGGTTCTAACCGGACACGGCACGCTTGGGACAGAAATTCAGCATTGCTTTAGTACAATCAATCGCGTGAGCGACGACGCCGTGCGCATCGGAATCCTGGGCGATTTCAACGCCGAATTCCGCTCGCACCACGCCACCAATGATGCGATCCAGCACGCCGCTCACAAGTTGAAAATCAAGATCGAGTCGGAATGGCTGCCGACGCCTTCGCTCCTCGCCGCCGGTGCGGAAGAGAAACTGGCTGGCTTCGACGGCCTCTGGGGCGCGCCGGGAAGTCCCTTCAAAAGCTTCGACGGCATGCTGAAGGGCATCGAGTTTGCCCGCCGCCGCGACTGGCCTTACCTCGGAACCTGCGCCGGATTCCAATACGCCTTTATCGAATTCGCGCGCAATGTGCTCGGCATCAAAGACGCCGATAGCGCCGAGAATAATTC
>JASHOT010000218.1 GCA_030040965.1 Candidatus Sulfotelmatobacter sp.
CTCAGTCTTGATGGCGCTCAATTCATACGCGCTTACCAAGATGGGGCGAGAAAAGTTGACCGGAGCCGTCCTCGCCCATAAAATCGAAACACATCTCATATCGCTGCCCCCTCGTTCAACGGCAGGACAGCTGACTCTGGATCAGCATATCGGGGTTCGAATCCCTGGGGGGCAGCCAAATCTTTTCAATCACTTACGGTCCTCAGAGGCTTCCAAAAGGCCAGCTGGTAACATCCAGCTGGTAACATTTGCTTCGCGTACACACCGGACAACGTGGGAATGTCGGTGCAGAGACCGCAACCCGCGAGACGGAAAACGCTCGGTGATTCTTTCCAGGCTGGAGAGTTTTTCCAGAATCGCCAGCCAGCGATTCTGGACGAGTGGAATGCGAATCATGCCGTTTGACGGATGGGCTGATCTGTAAGAAACAGATCACGTGAAGCAGCAAAAACCACCGAGCCTTCCACGCGGATTGCGCTGGCATTCCGCGTCTCAATTCATCTGGTTTACCTGGCGCGATGCCGAGGGACGACAACACCAAAAGTCCACGGAGACGACCGATCCTGCCAAAGCCCTGATCTTCAAGTTGCAATTTCTTCAAGAACAGGAAACGCCAACAACGAAATTTATCGAATCCGTCGACCTGACGAATGAGCCGCTTGATAAGGTGGGAAAGCTCTACTTCGACTGGAAGCTTGCCAATAATTCATCCGACACGGTTTCAAGAGAGCGCCGGATGTTCAAGAACGTCCTAAGGTTCTTCGGTCCTCAGACCACTGTAAAGTCCATCCGACTGCCGCAGATTCGTGAGTATCAGAAGGACCGCCGCAAGCAGATCAGCCCCAGCATGAAACAGCCGGTGACCGCCCGAAGCGTCAACTACGAGATGCAACTGCTCAAGGGCGTAATGACCTATGCCGACTGTTGGTCCGACACTCTTGCGGCACGATACCAGCCCCTTCGTGAAGTGAAGAGTCGCGCGGGCAAGACCGCCAGCTCAGATCAAATGATTCGGATTATCAATGCTGCGATGAAAAATGAGTACTGGCAGCTCGCGATGTGGTGCGCTGCCGTGGCCGTCGGAACCGGTTGCCGCAGCGGAGAAATAAGGAAGTTGCAGTTGAAGGACATTTGCCTTGCGGAAGGTAAGATACGGGTCGTAAGGGAGATAGCGAAGTCGCGAAAGGAGCGTCAACCCCGTCTGATGGCGCTAGCCGAGTGGGGGCTCGGTCAGCTCTTGCTTCGAGCGCAGGCTCTGGGAGCGTCGGCGCCGGAGCATTTCTTGTTGCCGCTTAATGTCTCGAAGTCGCGGCATCTCGCAAAAAGCACAAACGCGAAGTGGGACGCCTCAAAGCCCATGACAAGTTGGGTCAAGTCATGGAGGAAGCTCACGAATTCGTGTGGCATGAACGGGTTCCGTTTTCATGATCTGCGACATACCTTCAGAACTCAGGGAGCCGAAGCCGGGGTGCCGCTCGAGGTGATGATGGCGCAGTTGGGGCACATGGATCGTCAGACCTCACTGGACTATGTACACATTCAACAGCGAGCCCTGGAGCGGGCGAAACAGTTGATCGAAGCCGAGCAGGCAGAGATTCTTGCCTCGGCCCAAGTCCAAAAACAAAGGCAGTGTCTCGGCCAAGCCGCCAAAAAGCACGCAAAGTCGCGTCGGGATCAGCTTTCGATCAGTGCTTTACCGCCTAGCGTGGATTCGACGATCAAGACCGAAACTGCTGTACAGAGGGCTAGGGCTGGTGACGAAACACCTCTCCAGAGTAACCCCCAGCCGACTGACCGCAATAGAACTCGTCTCGTGAGCACGGTACCGCCCGCGTTTGACTGACTGCCGGATTTGATCTAAGGAACGATGGACTCATGGTGAGTCTGGAGTGTAAAGATGAGACCCTCAAATGGAGCAGTCAGGACAAGTCAACCAATTCCGCCGGGGCCCGAACTGGAGACCCGATTCCTAGAACCCGAACAGCTGAACAAGGGATTTGAGCCGCGATCGGTGCGTATTGCGCCGGCTTGGAATGGACACGAACCGGTGTCTCTGCGCTTGTATACAGAGGAACAGGTCTCTGAGATGTTGCAGGTGTCGCTCTCTCAACTGCGTAAATGGCGCATGAAATGTAACCAGGGAAAGCACCTAGGACCGCCTTTCAAGAAGATAGGCCGTTTGGTGCGTTATCCCGAACGGAGCCTACAAACCTACGTCAATGGCTAAGTCAGGAATGCGCCTCTTGCGTTTCGTCCACCACCCAACGTGTTCTCAGTTGAAAGATTTGTGTGGGTGATTACTCCTTGTTTTACGGTGACCAAACCGGACGAGTGAAACGGCGTCCGGTCGCGCTATACCCTCGGCCGTGGGGGCAGCCCTTTAGCGATAGAGAGATTTGGGCATGAGAATCCGATCAAGAACAATAGATAGTTCGCGCCGATTCACGAATTCGGAACACTACGATAAACAGCGAAGTTGGATGCAAGATGAAGGTGAAAAACCAACTGCCGGCTCGACGGCCCGCGACAGTCGCCCTATTCTGACCGCATTGAGTTCGAAAAACGTGTACTCGAATCCCGCTGATCATACGGAACTCAAACGGGAACGATGGACAGCCACTTTCACTTATGTCTTTCGCGAGAACGTAAAGAACAATGAGCTTGCCGTGAACCCCCTCGGTCTGACCATCGTGCGCTTCCGGGCTGACCAGGCGTTCAGCTGAGGAGAGACTCGAACTTCCAGAGGCTTAACGATGTCCATTTCTGCTGCCAATTCTGCTGGCCTGCCTTACATGTACCTGTGCGCCTGGGCGTGGGCGAAGCAGAGCTTTATCAGCCGCAACCTTGGGGACCGTTGCCGTCGTTCTTTTCGCGGAGATGCCAGTTCAAGTCGTTCTGCCATTCGGTTGGACTTCCGTGAGCCGAGCGCGGATAAGAACTTTGCTCTGAAGCGTGTCTGCCGTTTTGTATCCCGTCTTATGCTCAGTCACCGCTTCGGGGCAATTCCGGCGCCCGGCGGCACTCGGTCTTCTGCTTCGCATCAAGCGCCCCTTCGGGGTCTCGGTTCCTCCCAAAACAAGTTTGCAAAGTACGGCAAAGAACGCCCTGCAAACTTCTTTCGGGTCCCTCCCAGAAAGCAGACCTTCGGCACTTGGGAGCCGGGCCCACTCGCTAGCTCCGCTCCACGTGACCCGAGCAACAACGGGCGAATTCAAAAAACGGAGACACAGTCATGTATCAGAATAAAGTAACGCTCATCGGCTTCCTCGGCAGCAACCCAGAAGCTCGCACCAATAACCCAGACGTCAGCGTCACTACTCTCTCGCTGGCAACCAAGTCTTCCTACAAAAAGAACGGCGAGTATGTCTCGCACACGGAATGGCACCGTTGCGTGGTATTCGGCAAGCTCTCGGAGTTCGCCAAAACGCTCACAAAGGGCGCACATGTCCAGGTCGAAGGCGAGCTGCGCAGCCGCGAATACGAGAGCAAGAAAACGAACTCGAAGCAGCGCGTCTGGGAAATCCGGGTCTCTTCAATCCTCAAGCTGGATCGTGCCGAAAAATCCGCTCCGGAAGATCAGGATCACGACGAGGCGAGTCAGGAGGAAACGGCCGCATGAGGCTGGCACTTTTCACTCTCG
>JASHOT010000219.1 GCA_030040965.1 Candidatus Sulfotelmatobacter sp.
GCATTGCTGCTGGCGTTGCCCGGAATGTTTGGCGAGGCGGCGCTGCTGGCGCGGTTCGCTGCATTCATGCCGCGGATGCGTCCGGAAACGGCCGGGCGGTATGGGGCATTTCTGTTTGCGACGTACGCGCTGTTTCTGACGATTGCGGAGGTGGTTGCCCTGCGGGCAGGAGGGTGAACTCAGGCCTGCCCCCTAAGACCCGGGCGCGATGGGGCGGTTCTCAGGTTCTTGGGTGATCTTGTCAACGTCTTGCTGAGTGATCATCGGGGCGTTGGCCATAATGCAGACCAACTTACCAAGTATCTCATCTTTCTTGCTGACGATTTCGTCGGCCATCTTGTAGGCAACCAAGTAGCGGTGGGTCCTTTCCAGACAAATATGAAAAGCGCCGAACTGTTTGGCTGCTCGGGAGTAGAGCCAGAAGTTTACTCCGGCGATGAATTCTATCAGTGCACCGCTTACCAGACCCGCACTTACAATGGTTCTTGACGGCTGGGTCATGACCAGTCCACTGATGTGAATGCGGCTAAGAGCATCCACTACCAGCAAGTATCCAACCGTCGCAATCAACACCCAGAATCCTATGTGGGCGACCGACTTTGCAGAGGCAAAGCTTTGCTTGGCTTGATCTTGGACATCCTCGTAATAATGAAGAATTAATTTTTCATGCTTTGCGACAATATCACCGACCTTTCCACTATCTACCGCATTGCCTACCTCGTCGCAAGCAGCGAATACCTTATGAATAGAGGAAGAGATAGCCAGGGGCGGAGTGACATGGTCGGCGGGTGTCATATTCGCTCGGGCTCCGTTTGCAAACGCTATCATACTCTACAGAGTCCAAAGTGCTGTCTAGAAGTAGACCGGCTTGATCCCTCCGCCCGCCGGTAAAAGCGCGGGCGTTCGGAGGACGCATTCGAAACACTCCAAAGGAAGCACGATCAGGCGGCTTGTGCCGAGGGCAGTCCATGGAGGACGTGGCACGGCGCACCGCCATCGACAGCATCACGCGGCCCACGCGGCTGATAATCAAACTGATGCCGCGGGCGGGTGGGTGACGAACGCCTAGAGCGATTGGCCCGCCTTCACACAATTTTCAACCGAGCCGTTATAGTCGGCCTTAATCATGCCGGACTGATTGGCGCAATACGCGGGCAAATCGGAATGAAGCGGGCGGGCGGTGATTTTGTAATTTGTGATTCGGCCGTTGCTCGAACGCGCGCAATCGGTGATTTGAAACATGTATCCAGCTCTTTTTCCGTCGGTGATGGGCAGCTTCATGGTCACGTCTGCAAGGTTGCAGGTGAAGCCGACCTCCGGATGGCTGGCGGCGAACTTGTTTTCGTTATCGACCAGGGTAAGGACAGTGCCGATCGCGGAGTCCATGTAGCCCAGGTTGCGAAGGCCGAGGAAGTGTCGCGTGAGCAGGAATCCGAAAAAGAGAATGCCGGCGCCGAGGATGCCGGAGCGCGCCGTGATCCTTGGTTTCATTCGGTGGGGAACGCCTTTCCGGAGAAGGAACGAGGTCTCGACGTTCTTCTTGCAATCGTATTTGGTTTGCTTGGACATCCCCACCCTACGGAAACCGCGTAGGGCGTTTTCGTTTTGTGATCTTTACATCTTGTGGTCGGATCGCACCAATCCGTTGTGGACGCCGGCAGGTTTGGTTGCAAGGGAGATCCCTCCGCCCGACGGTAAAAGCGCGGGCGTTCGGGATGACGCATTCGAAACATTCCGAAGGAAGCACGATCAGGCGGCTTGTGCCGGGGGCAGTTCCATGGAGGACGTGGCACGGCGCACCGCCATCGACAGCATCACGCGGCTCACGCCACTGATAATCAAACTGACGCCCACCAGTGTGCCGATCGCCCACGCCGAACTCGATGGCCATTGCAGGTAAATCATCGCTCCCAAGACAAGAGTAATGAGGCCGTCGATCAGGACCCAACTGGAGCCGTGCAGCGGACGCATGCGGAAAAACAGAATGATGTCGAAAACGCCTTCGACCAGAAACAACACCGCCAGCAGCAAAGTGAGTGACGACACGCCGAGGAGCGGGTGGACGATGAGGTATCCGCCCAAGAACAGGTAAGCGAGTCCAACCAGAAGCTTCCAGATTTTGCTGCCTGCGCCGTGCACGCGAAACGCGAGAATCAGGTGGACTGCTCCGGCCACAAAGATGAGCCACGCAACCAAGGCATTCACGGCTACGGCGGCGAGGAGTGGCACCGCCACAGCAAACATCCCGCAGACAATCAGCAAGATGCCCCAGAGGATGGATGTGGTTGAGGCCTGGCGTACGACGTCGGACGGAGTTTGAAGCGCCATCGGAGAACCCCCCTGGCAGATGAACGAAGTCTACTCCTACCTTGTTCCATGCGCAAAGAACGCGGATGGGATGGGAAAACCAGGAGCAGGATTCCCACCCTACGAAAACGGCTTAGTTAGGGCGCGGCAACCGCTCGCGGTCGCCCCTGCGTTTGGTGGCGAGGGAAATCCCTCCGCCCGCTGGCGAAAGCGCGGGCGTTCGGGATGACGCAACTGAAATAATCCACCAAGTAAGAGGAGATCACTTCAGGGTCTGCACCTCGACCGACAGCACGGCCGGAAGATCGCGCACAATCGGATTCCAGGAGTCGCCGGCGTCGGCGGAGGCGTAGACCTGGCCCCCGGTGGTTCCGAAATAAATTCCGCATTCGTCGAGCGTGTCGACGGACATGGCGTCGCGCAGGACATTAACGTAACAATCTTTTTGAGGTAAACCACGGCTCAGCGGCTCCCATTCGTGGCCGCCCGTCTTGCTGCGATAGACGCGGAGTTTGCCTTCGTGCACGAAATGTTCGCCGTCGCTCTTGATGGGGATGACGTAAACCGTTTCAGGTTCGTGGGCATGCACGTCGATGACGAATCCGAAATCGGTTGGCAAGTTGCCGCTGATTTTGGTCCACTGATCGCCGGCGTTATCGGAGCGCATAACGTCCCAATGTTTCTGCATAAAAAGCACGCCCGGGCGCTTGGGATTCATGGCGATGTGGTGGACACAGTGGCCAATTTCGGCGGTTGGGTTAGGAATGTATTTCGAAAAGAGACCCTTGTTGATGGGCTTCCAGCTTTTGCCACCGTCGTCGGTGCGGAAGGCGCCGGCGGCTGAAATCGCGATGTAGATGCGGTTGGGATCGGAGGGATCGAGAATGATGGTGTGCAGGCACATGCCTCCGGCGCCGGGCTGCCAGTGCGGTCCGGTGCCGTGGCCGCGCAGGCCCGGGAGTTCCTGCCAGTTTTCGCCGCCGTCGGTCGAGCGAAACAGTGCCGCATCTTCGACGCCGGCGTAGACGGCGTTAGCATCGGTGAGCGAAGGCTCGAGGTGCCAGACGCGCTTGAATTCCCAGGGATGCTGGGTGCCGTCGTAGAACTGGTGCGTGGTAAGCGGCTTGCCGGTCTCGGCGGAGGTGTCGTACACGAATTTGTTGGGCGCGGGCTTGAATTCGGGGCCGGGTCTGGGGACGTCTCCCGGTTTAATGCCGGGCTGATACCAGGTTTTGCCACCGTCGTCGGAGCGCTGGATCATCTGGCCGAACCATCCGCTGGTCTGGGAGGCGTAAATGCGATTGGGATCGGCCGGTGAGCCTTTGAGATGGTACATCTCCCATCCGGCGAAGTGGGGACCGGAGACGTCCCACTTATCGCGCTGGCCATCGGAAGTGAGAATGAATGCGCCTTTGCGCGTGCCGACGAGAACCCGGACTTGAGTCATTTATTTATTCGCTCCTGCCAGTCGAGTACCCATGTTGTAAGGTTTCCCCGGAGTCTTTCGCTGATCATAGCTTTTCGGAATAAAAAACAACAACATTGCGGGGAGAGCGCGGTTTTCGCGCAGATTTGCGTCATGGGTCGCGGCGCAGCGGAATGAGCGCACGGATGCGGGGATCGCGAAAGAACAGGCCTCCCCACACCAGCATGCCGGTGATGATGGGAAGAGGAATGGATGGATCGCCGACCCGCACCAATGTTGCCGTTGCGCCACCCAACAGACCGGTGAGCAAGATGGCGCCGAGAACGGACGTCGCAGGAATCACGTAGAACACGACGCAGGTGAGTTCGATGATCCCGACAGGCACGACCAGGGAGGCGGGATAACCCGTCTTGATGGTGCCCTCGACTGCAGAGGCGGTTTTTGCCAGCTTGATGGAGCTGGCAAACAGGATGAGGAGCACGGGCAGGGCGCTCATGATGCGTCCAGTCCAGAGCATTCTCGTTGGGACGGAAACGGCGGACACGTTGGCTGACATCAGTTTCCTCCGTGAAAAACGATGATTCGCAATCCACTCGTGATCCCTGATTGGCGGCGCTCTACCACCGATCCGCCCCGGGTGCAATAGTCCCGTCGGACCACTTGGCTACGGGAATCAAATATACGGAAAGCTGATCGGGCGCGTCTTCGTGCACCATGATGGGGGAGCCGGGCAGGCCCGCGCCCCAGAGTTTGCCGTCGGTCGCAGAAACGAAGAACATGAGATGCGGATGACCGCGGCCGTATTGTTGGCCGAAGTAAGCCGACTTCGACATCATGTAACACATGGAATCGGGCGCCGGGTCGGGAAGTTCCTTTTCGTCGAACGCGGCCTGGATGGCGGCGGCGAATGCCGCCCTGGACGGCAGGCTTAAGGCCAATTCCGTTTTCTTGAAAACGATGGGCAGGTACGATCGCGCCGCCGGAGCGTTGTAGCAGATGGGATAGATCAGACTGGGGCTGCCAAATTCCTTGTCGTTGTAGTCTGCCGTCCAACCTCTCTGGACGATGCAAACGAAACCGTTCGTGCCCGTGATTGCGGTTTCGTAGCCATGGCGTCCGAGAACGAGCACGTCAGCGTCGCGGGAGATCGCGGGCGGCGCCGCGCTTTGCGCCAAGGCGATTTCGGCATCCCGTTCCATCAGATATTGGCTGATCGGAGCGAACGCCGGCTCTGGCGCTCTGGGATTTTGGGCCAGCATCGTGCAAGCCGCGGTCAGCAACGAAACGAGCATGAAGCTCCGCCGAGCGGCCGCGAAACGTTGTTTGGGCGCGGGTTTTATTTCAGGGTTCCGATTCATCGGTTTTTCTCCAGCGAGTTTCTTACGTCAGGACGATTGACATAGTCGGCGAGGCGTCCGAAGTGTTGCTTCAGTCCTTCGACCGAGCCGTAGGTCTTCACGTTGTGATCGCGCTCAGCGGCGGTCGGGAAGACCATCTGCACGCGGACCCGGGTTCCTCCACCTTCTTCAGTCAGAGTCACGGTGGTGACGAACCGGACGGGCTCGCTGTCGGCGTCAGGAGAGTTCTCGTAAACGAGGCGCTCGGGCTTCGTGATCTCGCGATAGATGACTCGATTGCGATAGTCGCGGCCGTCGGGTCCGTGCATGATGAAACGCCACTCGCCGCCGGGGCGCAGATCCATTTTTTCGATGGTGTTGCGAAACCCCTTCGGCCCCCACCATTGCGCGACGTGATAGCGGTCGGTCCACATCTTCCATACGACGTCGCGCGGGGCATCGAAGAGATGCGTGCCGACGATTTCGCGGTCTCCCGATATGGTTGCGATCTCTCCGGCCACGACAGTTTGGGCGATGTGATCGCCGAGGCGGTCGAGGCTCTGGTTCCAGCCGATTTCCATTCCCTTGAGGTATTGCGGAGCGTGAGCAGTCGCCTTGACGACGCGGACCTGCAGAGTCAGTTCAGTCTTGCCGCGGCGTTCGGCGAGCGTGACGGTGTTCAGGATGTCAAACATAGAGTTGCCCCGGTCATCGAGCGCGCTGCTGAGAAAGACAATGCGTTCGGGCTCGACAAGTTCCTGAAACGTGCCGCTCATGGGATAGACGACGCCATCGGGCCCGCGCATGTCGATGCGGATCGATCCCTTGGAACGCGCATTCCACTCGCAACGCGGATTGGTGAATCCCTTCGGCCCCCACCATTGCTGGATGTGCGCGGGATCGGTCCAGACCTTCCAGACAAGGTCGCGGGGCGCATCGAAGACGCGGGTGAGAACGAGATCCCATGGCGATTCGGTCGCGGGGTTAATTCTGGCGTTGCTTGCGCACATGTTTTTTCTCCTTCTTCGGCAATCCCTTTTTCGTGAGTTCGCGGAGATAGTCGTCCAGACGATCGAAACTCTGTTCCCAAAACTTGCGATAGTGTTCTACCCAGCCGGCAACATCTTGCAACGGCGCAGCCTGCAGACGGCAGGGACGCCACTGCGCCTCGCGCCCGCGCGCGATAAGTCCGGCGCGCTCAAGCACTTTGAGATGCTTCGAGATGGCCGGCATGCTCATATCGAAGGGAGCGGCGAGGTCGGTGACCGAGGCTTCGCCCGAGGCGAGCCGGGCGAGAATGGCGCGGCGGGTCGGATCGGCAAGGGCTCCGAAAGTCTGGCTGAGATGGTCGGTCATGTTTCTAACTTTTATTAAACCTATTGGTTAATTAACTATTATGTTAAATACACCCCGCGCGCTTCGCCTGTCAAGAGCCTCGCAGGAATATTTTTCGACCGGGTTAGTTGTAGGTCTTTTGATTTACGCCGAGTTCCCGCTGCCGATGTAGGTTAGCGGAGAGGTGCTTAATGTACAGACTCGCGCTTGCCTTCGCCGGTATCGCTCTCGTTCTTTCCCTGTGCATTTCATCGAGTTCCGCCATGGCGCAATCCTGCAGCCAGATGAGCCTGGGCCGCATGGCCAGTTTGAATGGCTTTATTCCGTTTCCGGCCGACAGCGGGTGGAATCAGGACATTTCCACTGCGCCGGTGGATCCGAATTCGGCGAGCTACATTAATCTCATCGGCGAGTCGACTCCGTTGCATCCCGACTTCGGCGCCGGCTTGTACGAGGGCTCGTCGATGGGCATTCCTTATCTCGTGGTGAGTCCCGGCAGTTCGCCGCTGGCGAAGATCACGTACACCGCATATGGCATTCAGAGCGATCCGGGGCCGATGCCGATTCCGCAAAATGCGCCGATCGAAGGATTTCCGAATCCGGGCAGCGGCGACCGGCATGTGCTGGTGCTCGATCGCGACAACTGCTGGCTCTATGAGCTGTATTCGTCGTATCCCGAGGGCGGAGAAACCTGGGATGCGGCTTCGGGCGCGGTTTGGGATTTGTTGAACGGCGAGCAGCGGCCATATACATGGACTTCGGCGGATGCGGCGGGGCTGCCGATTTTTCCCGGGCTGGCGCGGTATGACGAGGTAGCGAGTGGGGCCATCAATCACGCGCTGCGCTTTACGCTGGAATCGAGCCAGGCGGCGTTTACGCCTCCGGCCACGCACTGGGCGGCGAATTCGACGAATCAGTATGCGGCGGTAATGGGCATGCGGTTGCGGCTGAAATCCTCGTTCGATATTTCGACGTTCCCGCCGCAGTCGCAGGTGATTCTGGCGGCGCTGCAGAAATACGGCATGATCATGGCCGACAATGGCAGTTCGATCTTTATTACGGGCGATCCCGACGACCGCTGGGACAACAACGATCTGGCGTGGCTGAAAACCGTGCCCGCGTCGCAGTTTGACGTGATTCTGATTGATCCTCTGTATACTCCGGCGAATGTGCCGACCGGGCCGTCGCCGGTAATTACGAGCTTCACGGCGAATCCGGCAACGGTGACGGCGGGGCAGTCGACGACATTGAGTTGGAATGTCACGGGCGCGTCGTATTTCGTGGTGTCGCCGCAGGTGGGCGCGGTGCGGGGCACGTCGGTGACGGTGACTCCGAAGGCAACCACGAAGTACACGCTGTATGGGACGAACGAGTATGGCAGAACGACGGCGACCGTGACGGTCACGGTGGAGTGAGTCGTCGACCTGCGCTCGATGGACAACCGAGGCCGGGTGTGCCCACACCAACCTTCTCAAGGTCCGAGTCCTGCTAAAATCGAGATGCATGCTTCTTCCCTTCGTTCGCGAGCTCTTCGCGGACGTGGAAATGCTTCCTGGCTTTCTGCGTGTTGCCTCCCACCTGAAAGAGGGCACGGGGCGGATTCGTGTCTCCGGACTGACGCCGACGGCAAAAGCCCTGCTGCTCGTGCTTTTGCGGCGCGCGTCCGACCGGCCGCTGATCGTGGTGGTCAATGACAATCGGGCGGTGGAAGATTTCGTGCCGGTGCTGCGCGGATTTTGCGAGCTGACCGGCGCCGCGGATTCCGACTCTGTGGTTTCGCTCCCGGCGCGCGATGTGCTGCCGTTTCAGAATCTTTCGCCGCATCCGGAGTTGCAGGAAGAGCGCGCCACGGCGCTGTGGAAGATCGCGACGGGCCGGGCGTCGATTGTCGTTTCTGCGATTGCCGCCACTGCGATCCGCCAGCGCGCAGCTGAATATTATTCCGACCTGGCGCGCGCGGTGCGGCGGGGCGAATCGTTCGACCTCGATCAGTTGCTGGCCCACCTGAATACCGTGGGATACGCGTCGGCCGACGTGGTCGAGATGCCGGGGCAATATGCGCTGCGCGGCGGGATTCTCGACGTGTATTCGCCAGAGGCGGAGCGGCCGGTGCGCATTGAATTTTTCGGCGATGAAGTGGAATCGATTCGGCGCTTCGATCCCACATCACAGCGGTCTTCGAATCCGATGGATGAAGCGCTGCTGTTGCCGTTGACCGAGACTCCGGTAAATGACGAACTGCTGGGTGCGATTCACACGCGTCTGTCGGGCAGGCGAATCACGGCGTCTTCCGAAGAAATTATGGAAGCCGCGGTGCGGGCCGAGGGAGTGACGGTGTTTCCCGGCTGGGAGTTTTATGCGCCGGTGGCGGGTGCGGATCGCAGCGTTTTCGACTTGTTGCCGCGCGCCGCGGTTCTGCTCGATGAACCCGATCTGCTGCATTCTGAGTTCGATCGCTTCTGGACGCGCGTGAATGAGATGCATGAACGCAGCGGCGTGGGCAATCTGGTGCGGCCGGAGGATTTGTATCTGACGCCGGAGGATTGGTGGGCCAAGCTCGTGTCGCTGACGGGCGCGGACGTGGAACATTTGGATATCACCCGGGAAGAAGAAGATGACGGTGCAGCGGTGACGTTCTTGACCCAGCCGACTTCACGCTTCCACGGTGCGGTTCCTTCCATGCTGGAAGAAGTGCAGAAGCTGACGCGGGAAGGCAAGCAGGTGCTGTTCGCGGTGCCGAACACCGGGGAAGTGGAGAGGCTCGCGGACATTTTCACCGAATATAACGTGAGCTTCCGGTTGGGAAGCCGCACGCGCAGCGGCGAGAGTTATGCCGATGAAACGAGTTATTTTGCCGGCGAAGTGCTGACCACGACGCTGGCGAAGGCGTACGTGCCGGATGGCGTGATGCTGCCCGACGCCCGTTTGGCGATTTTCGGCGCGCGCGATCTGTTTGATGAATCGGATGCAGTGGCGGCTCGTCCGCAGCGGCAGAAGTCGAAGGTGTCGGCGTTTCTCTCGGACTTCCGCGATCTGCAAGTGGGAGATTATGTCGTCCATGTGGAGCACGGGATTGGGCAGTATCAGGGGCTGAAAGAGATCAATCAGGGCGACGGCAACGCGGAGTTCATGCTGCTCGAGTATGCCGAGGACGCGCGATTGTATGTTCCGCTGACGCGGCTCGATCTGATCCAGAAGTATCGGTCGTCGGAGGGAGCCAAGCCGGCGCTTAGCCATCTCGGCACGCAGGCATGGGCCAAGACCAAGGCGCGCGTACGCAAGGCCATGAAAGACATGGCCGATGAACTGCTGAAACTGTATGCGGCGCGAAAGATGGCCGAGGGGCATGCGTTTCCCGCGGGAAATGAATTCGTGCGCGAGTTTGAAGACGCCTTCGAGTTCAGCGAGACCGAAGATCAGGCGCGGGCCATCACGGATGTGATGCGTGACATGGAATCGACTCAGCCCATGGATCGGCTGCTGTGCGGAGACGTGGGCTACGGCAAGACGGAAGTGGCCATGCGGGCAGCATTCAAGGCTGTAAGCGATAACAAACAAGTCGCGGTGCTCGCTCCGACGACGGTGCTGGCGTTTCAGCACTATGAAACGTTCAAACAGCGCTTCGGGCCGTTTCCCGTGACGATTGAGATGATCAGCCGCTTCCGCAATCCCAAGCAGCAGAAGGAAATTCTGCAGAAGCTGGAGGCGGGCAAGATTGACGTCCTGATCGGAACGCACCGGCTGTTATCCAAAGATTTGAAGTTCGCCGATCTCGGCCTGCTGATTGTGGACGAAGAGCAGCGCTTCGGCGTGCGGCATAAAGAACGCATCAAGCAGATGCGCAAGCAGGTTGACGTGCTGACCATGTCGGCGACGCCGATTCCGCGCACTCTGCATATGTCGCTCGTGGGATTGCGCGACATGAGCGTGATTGAGACGCCGCCCAAGGATCGCATGGCGATTCAAACGGTTGTCGCCAGCTGGGACGACAAACTGATTCAGTCGGCGATCGAGCAGGAACTCGAACGAGGCGGGCAAGTCTACTTCGTGCACAACCGCGTGGAGAGCATCTGGGAAATCGCGGCCAAGCTGCAGGAGTTGGTGCCGAAAGCGCGCATTATCGTCGGGCACGGGCAGATGTCGGAGGGCGAGCTGGAAAAAGTGATGCTGAAGTTCATGCATCATGAGGCCGACATACTTGTCGCGACAACGATTATTGAAAATGGCCTCGATATTCCGCTGTGCAACACGATCCTGATCAATCGCGCCGACCGGCTGGGATTGTCGGAGCTGTATCAGCTGCGCGGACGAGTGGGGCGATCGAACCGGCGGGCGTATGCGTACTTGCTGATCCCTCGTGAGATGGAGCTGACGCCGATTGCACGGCGGCGGCTGGCGGCGCTGAAAGAATTTTCCGATCTCGGAGCGGGATTCAAGATCGCGGCGCTCGATCTGGAGTTGCGCGGAGCGGGAAATCTGTTGGGCGGAGAGCAGAGCGGGCATATAGAAGCGGTGGGATTCGAACTCTACACGCAAATGCTCGATCGCGCGGTGCGCGAGATGAAGGGCGAGGCCGCGCCGGATGAGGCCGAGACTCAGCTGAATCTTGGGCTGAATATTCGTATCCCGGCCGAGTATATTCCGGAGGAGAATCAGAGGCTGCGCATGTATAAGCGCGTGGCGGGCGTGGAAACGGAGTCGCAGTTGAGCGACGTGGCGTCGGAATTGGAAGACCGGTATGGGCCGGCGCCAGGTGCAGTGAAGAATCTGCTCGATTATGCGTCTTTAAAGTTGCTCTGCATGCGGGTAGGCGTGAATGCGATTGAGCGCAAGCGCGATGCGGTGACATTCAAGTTCCGGCAGAATGCGGCGGTCGATCCCGAGCAGCTGGCGCGATTTGTTTCGGGGCAGCGCGGCGCGGCGTTTACTCCAGATGGAATGCTGAAATTTGTTTTGTCAGCGACATCCGCGAATGATGTGCTGCGGGCGCTGCGCACAATTCTAGAGCAACTGGCAACGGGAGAAACGGCATCAGAAGTAGGCTCGAGCACAAAGAGTATGCCTCAGTAAAACCCCTCTCGATCGCTAGCCGAAACGCAACCAGTTACAATTGTGCCGCCGGAATTTGAGAAATCAGCAAACTGCATGACGATGAAACTTCGCAAAGCCGTCTTTCCTGCCGCCGGACTGGGCACACGATTTTTACCCGCCACCAAAGCTCAGCCCAAAGAAATGCTGCCCGTGGTCGACAAGCCGATTATTCAATATGGTGTCGAAGAGGCGATGGCTTCGGGCTGCGACCAGATCATCATCATCACCGGGCGCGGCAAGCAGGCGATTGAGGATCATTTCGATGTCAGCTACGAACTCGAAAAGATGCTCGAGGAGCGCCACAAGCTCGATCTGCTGAAAATCGTGCGATCGATCTCCGACATGATTTACCTCGCGTACGTGCGGCAAAAAGAGGCGCTCGGGCTGGGTCACGCCGTGCTGATGGCGCGAGAACTGGTGGGCAACGAGCCGTTTGCGGTGCTGCTGGCCGATGATGTGATCGATAGTCGCGTGCCGGCGCTGAAGCAAATGGTGGAAGTGTTCAATCAGAAACAGTGTTCGGTGATAGCGGCGCAGGTCGTGGAAGGGAAAATGATTTCGTCCTATGGCGTGCTCGACGCGCAGCCGGCCCAGGGATACGGAGGACGGCTGTTTGAGATCCGCAACATGGTGGAGAAGCCGAAGCCGGAGGAAGCGCCGTCAAACCTGGCCGTGATTGGGCGCTACATCCTGACTCCTACGGTGTTCGAGTGCCTGGCCAAGACTCCGGCCGGCGCTGGCGGCGAGTTGCAGCTCACCGACGGCATGCGCATGCTGCTGAAGCAGGAAAAAATGTATGCCTACGTTTATGAAGGACGCCGCTACGACACCGGCGACAAGCTGGGATTCCTGAAGGCGACGGTGGAGTTCGCCTTGAAACGCGACGATCTGGGCGGGCCGTTCCGCGAGTATTTGAAGGGATTGAAACTCTGAGAAGGTGCATCGCCGCAGAGCGTCAGGTCAAAAGCGAGTTCCTCCGCTGCGCTCGCTTCGCTCCTCTTCGGTCGAAATGACAAAAAGTTAAGAGCGCAGCGAACTTTGCAGCTTTTTCGATTTTTCCTCTACCCCGCGAGCGAGCTTTTCCTTATGCGCATCGAGCTTTTTCGCGATCGAGGCGTCGGCGAGGGCGATCATTTGTGCGGCGAGAATGCCGGCGTTGGTGGCGCCGGGCTTGCCGATGGCGACGGTCGCCACGGGAATCCCGGCCGGCATTTGAACCGTGGCCAGTAGCGAGTCCATCCCATTGAGCGGAGTCGAAGGAATAGGCACACCGATTACTGGCAACGTGGTGTGCGCAGCGATGACGCCGGCGAGATGGGCGGCTCCGCCGGCGCCGGCGATGATCACGCGAATGCCGCGACTGGCGGCCTTGCGCGCGTAGTCGGCGGTGCGATCGGGTGAGCGGTGCGCGGAGGTCACATCGATTTCATAAGCGATTCCGAAATCGTCGAGCGCCTTCGCGGCTTCACGCATGATCTCCAGATCGGAATCGCTGCCCATTACGATGGAAACTTGTGGATTGCTCATTGCACCTCTCTCACTGAAATGAAGTGGATTCGTTTCGCCTAATCGCTCGCGATTCGACTCACGATTATTTTTTAAGCGCCCGCCCCGCAATATCCTTGCGGTAGTGCGCACCTTCGAAGCTGATTCTCGCACACGCTTGATAAGCCCGTGCGACGGCGGTTTTCAAATCCCGAGCGCGCGCGGTGACGCCGAGCACGCGACCCCCTGCTGTGTAGAAAACTCCGTCGCGCTGCGAAGTTCCGGCGTGAAAAACCTTCACGCCTTCGACCGCGCCGGCCTCGGCGAGACCGTCGATTCTTTTGCCGACGGCGAAGGTTCCGGGATAGCCGCCGGAGGCCATAACGACGCACACCGACGCATCCTGCGACCAGCGGAAATCGCCGTCGCTGACGCGGCCCTCGATCGACGCTTCGATCGCCTCGACGAGATCGGAGTCGAGCCGCATAAGAATAGGCTGCGCCTCGGGATCGCCGAAGCGGCAGTTGAATTCGAGCACCATGGGGCCGCGCGCGGTCATCATCAGGCCGCAGTAGAGCACGCCTTGGAACTCAGTTCCTTCGGCCTTCATGCCCGTGACCACCGGCTGCGCGATGTGGTGGACCAGCCAGTCGCGCATCTGATCGTCGATCATCTCGGTTGTAGAATAGGCGCCCATGCCGCCGGTGTTGGGGCCAGTGTCGCCGTCTCCGACGCGCTTGTGATCCTGCGCGGCGACCAGAGGCACAACGCGTTCGCCGTCGCTGAATACGAGGAAGGAAAGCTCATCGCCTTGTAAACATTCTTCGAGAATGACGCGCGCGCCGGCCTCGCCGAGCATTTTGCCGCTCAGCATTTCTGCCGCTGCGCCGGCCGCTTCCTCACGAGTCTGAGCGATGATGACGCCTTTGCCGGCGGCGAGTCCATCGGCCTTTACGACGACCGGCGTATGAAAATGCCCGAGCGCGGAGCGGACCTCATCGATCGAATCGCAGATGGCGAAGGGAGCGGTGGGAATGCGATGGCGCTGCAGGAATTCTTTGGCGAAACTCTTGCTTGACTCCAGCTGCGCCGCGGCCTGCGTGGGGCCGAAGACCGGCCAGCCACGCTGCTTGAACTCATCGACCACGCCGAGACTCAGGGGCAACTCAGGGCCGACCACAGTAAGATCGGGCTGAAGGCGCGCGGCGAGCGTGGCAATCGACTGCACGCTCTTCAGGTCGATCGGGAAGCATTCGGCTTCTTCGGCAATCCCTCCATTCCCGGGTGCGCAGTAAAGTTGGGACACGCGCGGAGATTGGCGCAGTTTCCAGACCAGCGCATGTTCGCGTCCGCCGCCGCCGAGCACCAGAACTTTCATAAGAGAAAAATCAGGTTAGGGCGAAAGGCTGGATGCTGTCAAAGTCGTGGAGAGGGTCTCAGCCAAGAAAGCCCTGATTCAGTTGCGCGGCTGAAAGAAAGAATCAATCAGCTTAATCGCCATCCACCGCAGCTACGGGTTGGCTCAGCTCAGGGTGGGGCTGACGATCGCGTCTCCAAAGGACATAGGCAATGATGCCCGATGAGACGCCGATCCCGATTCCACCTTCCCCAACTACCCAATTAGTCAAATGAGAGTGGCGGATCATGTTATCGAAAATACCCTGGACAGCGATGTTACCCATCGCATGCAGAATTACTGCGGTCCAGACACTCCCCGACCTGAGGCGCATCCAAGCATAGATGTAGCTAAGGCTCATTATCTGCAACGTGAAACAGAGGACAGATGACCATCGCGGCGCAGTGCCGAGGTAGTCCGCTCCCAATATGGCAGGGAAATGGTAAAAAGCCCAGATAAGCCCGCTAATCCACCCTACGTTTTTGAACGACGTGATCTTCGCCAGTTCCGGTACCAGGAATCCTCGCCAACCTAGCTCCTCGCCCAGTGTTGCCATGGAGTTTGGGATGACGTCAACGATTAGGTCAGTGACTATGGAAACAACAACCAATGCAGGTTGGGAATGCAGGGGCAGATGGATCCATTGAACCAGGGATAGCCCACTGTGAGCCTTCCGAGCATAGTCCCCATATCCGAGAGCGAGAAACGGCAGATACACGACTGAGGAATACATCAACGGAATCAAATAGCTGGCCCACTGATATTTCCCTTTCCCCCATTGCCAACCCACGCCTCGAAGAGTTGTCTGGAAGATTAGCCGGGTCGTCAGGCCCGCTACAGCTGGACACCACATGACTCCCAGCACGCACCAAATGGTGCCGCCCGGGTAAATGGTTCGCTCCCTGATCATCGGAATGAATAGTGGCGTACTCAGAGCGATCAGCGAAAGAACGAAAACGACAATTCCAACGACGGTTCGGCGCCTATCTGCCATAGGGACGACAAAAAAAGGGACACCGAGTGTAAGATTACACTTATCGACTCGGTCTATGCCGCAGGAACTATTCTGGCCCCTCATTAACCATACTTAACCTCGTCGTATAATGCACCTGCAGATGATCACCGTTTCCAAAGAAGACTATCTCAAGTCGATTCTCGAGGCGGAGAGCGAGGGCGAAACAGTAATCTCCGCGCGTCTTGCCGAGTGGCATAAGGTCTCTCCTCCAGCGGTCACGATGGCACTGCGGCGGCTGAAGAAAGACGGCCTGGTGCGCATTGCGAACGGCGGCGAGGTGCGCCTGACAGCGACTGGCAGGAAGATCGCCCGCAAACTGACGCTGCGTCATCACCTCATCGAGCGAATGCTGGCGGAAATTTTCGGCATGGAATGGTGGAAGGTTCACGACGAGGCGGAGCGGCTGGAGCACGCGGTTTCACCGGACTTTGAGGCGCAGCTTCTGGCCAAACTGGGCAGAGCCCGCCCCTGCCCTCACGGTAATCTAAGCGAAGTGGAAAGTCCGGCCAGTCGCCGCCGGCGCGGACTGGTTCTGCTTTCTGACGCGGAGCTCGACAACAGCTATACCGTAAGCGGCATCTATGAGCGCGACCGGCAACTGCTGGAATTCCTCGAGCATCGCGGCATCCGTCCCGGAGCCAGGTTGCGGCTGCTCGAGCGCAACTACGACCAGACGCTAACGCTTTCGACTCCGTCAGGGAAGGTGGCGCTGGGCCCGGCAGCTTCGCAGCGCGTCTGGCTAAGCCCTGCGGCAGTGGCGAAACACCGCAGCCGGTCTTCCAATAATAGTTAACTACGGTTTACTTGCTGTTATATACTTTGGCTAATCGACTGGAACCGCTCAAGTGTGTTTCAAGTCGCCGCCGAGTCTATGAGCGAGTTGAAAACAACAGGGGAGACACCGCCGTCCCTGGCGACGCCGGCAACCACGCCTTTCAGCGTGGGCGACGTCATAATCACCCACGAGGATATCGATCGCGCTCACGATCGCGAGCGGGTGCTGGTGACGCGCACGCAAAGAGGAATCTGGCCGCGCGCGCGATTATTGTGGCTGCTGGTGGGGCCTGGGATTCTGGTGATGCTGGGAGAGAACGACGGTCCCAGCATGCTGGCGTACGCCGCTACCGGCGCGCGATTTGGGGTCGGTTTTTTTCTTCCTTTTACAGTGCTCACTTTCCTGATGGCCTGCGTGGTGCAGGAGATGACAGTGCGTCTGGGTGCGGCGACGCATCGCGGCCATGCGGAATTAATCTTCGATCGTTTCGGTCCGTTCTGGGGATGGTTCTCCATGGTCGATCTGATGGTGGGGAATTTTCTTACCCTGGTCACCGAGTTCATCGCGATTCGCGCCGGCCTCGGATATTTCGGCGTGCCTCCGTGGATTGCCGTTCTCGGCGCGTGGCTGATTCTCTTTGCCGCGTTGATGGCGCATCGCTACTGGACCTGGGAGCGCGTTACGCTGGCTGCCGCGATGTTCAATCTTGTTTTCGTGCCGGTCGCACTCATGAGCCATCCGCAATGGAAATCGATCGGAAGCGCACTCTTCACCTGGAAGCCGCTCCCCGGAGGACTGACGCCGGAAACAGTTTTAATCTTGCTGGCCGTCATTGGGGCGACGGTGACTCCGTGGATGCTGTTTTTCCAGCAGAGCGCGATCGCCGACAAGGGACTCACCACGCGCGACATACGAATGGGGCGGATCGATACCGTGCTGGGTGCGGTTTTGGCAGCACTGGCGGCGCTTGCCACGATCATCGCGACAGCCCCTCTTTTCGCAAAAGGCATGGCAGCGGGAAACTTCGAGGCCGCTGAATTCGCCCAGGCACTGCGGCCGTTCGTCGGACAGTGGGGTTCGACGCTGTTTGCGCTGGGAATGTTCGAGGCCGGCATGGTTGCTGCAATCACGATTTCCACGTCTTCGGCCTATGCATTCGGAGAAGTGGCTGATCGGCCGCACAGCCTGAATCTTCCCTTCACGCAGGGAAAATCCTTTTATCTGGTGCTGCTGATGGAAGCGGCCGCGGCCGCCGGGCTCGTATTGATCCCGGGTATCCCGCTGGTGTTCATCGTGCTTGTCGTCAATGTGATTGCCGTTCTGGCCATGCCTCCCGCACTTCTGTTTCTTTATATGCTGGTGAACGATCGCGAGATTATGGGCGACCTCGTCAGCCCCCGCTGGGCCAATGTGCTAGCGCTGGCCGTTGTGACCCTGCTGATCTGCGCCGGATTGCTTTTCGGAGTCAGCGTGATTGCTCCGCACTGGCTGGCGTTTTTGGGAGGCCACTGAAATGGAGGGAATTCCCGATCGAATGCTGCAGAACGAACGGCATCGCAAAGAAGTGGAAACGGTGGTGGCGGCGCTTGAACCCGATCAATTGATCAGCGCCAAGGCGCGGCATCACTGTCCGCGGCGGCAACTGACGCCAACCGAAAAGTTTCTCTTCTGGTTCCTGCGCGTCTATCTCATCTTTATGTTCGGGGTGGTCATCTACCAGATCTGCACCGCGGTGAAATAAGAATCTGCCGAGACGGAGCTGCTTCCTTGCAATCGCGCCGTTTGGCTGGCTGCTGCTACACTCCCTGCATGCAGGTGAAGATTCTCGGATCGGCCGCGGGCGGAGGATTTCCGCAGTGGAATTGCCTTTGCGCGAATTGCCGGGCCGTACGGAGCGGGACGTTTCGCGGAAAGCCGCGAACGCAAACCCAGGTCGCAATCAGCGCGGATGGCCGAAGCTGGTTTCTTCTGGGAGCGTCTCCCGATCTGCGCGTGCAGATCGACGCGATGCGCGAGCTGCAGCCGCAGGAGCAAGTTCCGAAGCAGAATGAAAAGCAGTCAGGCCAAACCCAAGCACCGGCGCGGTATTCACCGATTGCCGGCGCGGTTTTCGTGAATGCCGATATCGATCACACGCTCGGGCTGCTTCTGCTTCGGGAACTGCAGCCGCTTCAGGTATACGCGACGGCTTCCATTCGCCGCATTTTGACCAACGATAATTCGATGTTCGGAATGCTGCAGCGCGTGCCCGGACAGCTGACCTGGACCGACTTCACTCCGAGAAAGACTTTTTCTTTGTCCGATGCTTCCGGGGAATTAGCGGGCGTGCGTTGCCGCGCGATTTCTCTGGGCACACATTTTCCGGCTTATGTATCCGAATCGCGGCGATCGCAGCTCAAAAGCGAAGAGGCGTCGCTCGGACTGATGGTAGAAGGTTCTTCCGGCAAGCGTTTCGCGTATATGCCCGCGGTGCCGGAAATCAGCGACGAATTGCTGAAGGAATTCGACTCGGCCAAGGTTCTTTTGTTCGATGGAACGTTCTGGTCCGACGATGAATTGATCCGCACCCAGGGCAGCGGGCAAACGGCGCTGCAGATGGGCCATGTGCCGGTGTCTTCCGCTACTGGCAGCCTGAGAAGGTTGGCGGGTCTGCGCTGCCCACGTAAAATCTATTTGCACGTCAACAACACCAACCCGATGCTGAACGAGGCCGGGCCTGAGCACAAAGAAGTGCGGGACGCCGGCTGGGAGATCGCGGAGGATGGATGGCAGT
>JASHOT010000220.1 GCA_030040965.1 Candidatus Sulfotelmatobacter sp.
TCTTCTGCCACTCTGCTTCCAACTACTCGGTGCAGTAGCTCCGCTGCAGGCCGAAGCCGACACCTCTCGCCTCCAGCCCGCAAGCCCGCTTTGGCTTTGTCCCCAATGTGGCGGTCCCATGACCGCCATCGAAAGACTTACCGCTGCCCAGCTCCAACTCCGTTCTCCACCCTTTCTCGCCGAGACCGCCGCATGAAACTTCCATTCCAACCTCCTTCACTCGGTGGCTCCACCGCCGGCCGGCGTGGTGCGCCCAACTTACTCCAAGACCAGCACGCCGTTGCCAATCTCGGCTCAAGATCTCGCTCCCACCACGAACAAACTACAACTCAACCCATCCTGCTTTCGTTTGTTTCCAACTTCACTATCTGTCCCCGAAGCTTCTCCCCTAAACCCAGCAAGATTGAATACGCATAAAACGCCTTCCCCTCCGGGCGGCTCCCTTCAAACGGCTGTATCGGACGCGCCCCCCCTGCACCGAGCCTATTTGCACAATTATCGTGGGGGCGCATCCGATACAGCACTAACGTCTATCGTTACTGATCGTGCCAAACCAGCCCTAGCGCGATGCGGCTGGGTGGACTCCAGCACGGGAATTCGTGCGAGTGGTGAATCCGCCACTATTGCCCGCGTCTGCAGGTCGTTTGAGTTTAGGGCATGCGTTCCAGCGCAGGGGGATGCCAGCTCCCATCGAGGATGGCCTGTTTCGGCCAATACAACCGGATTGTGAGATTGAATGGGCCATCGCCCGAGGGCAGCCAGTTCGACTCGTGATCGGGCCCTGGGTTTCCGTTCTGTATGTACAGATCGAGCGACCCGTCTGGATTGGACTTGAGCCGATCGCGATCTCCGATGGCGTAGCGGTTGATGGAATTCGCTATGAAATAGCCGTCTTTGTCATAGGCCGTGACCGACCAGAACGCCAGCACCGGCGGCAAGCCAGACGCGTCAAAGTGCATGCGGTAACGCATCGCCCCGTTCAGAGACTGCCCACTGCCATCAGCCGAACTGCTCATGTACACCGCGTCTTCCGGCGGGTTCGCGCCGATCGCAATTCGGGCCGTAGCCGCGCGTGCCACATAGTTCGTTCCATAACGGCCAACCACGCCCTGAAATGACCTCCAACCCGGCGTTGTCACTCCAGCGGAGGCGACAAATTGCTCAATCCGTGCCGCGGCCGCGGGCGCACCCTCATTCAATGCTTGCAGTTGCTCGGGTGTAAGTTTGGACTGGTCGAAGTCCTGACCCGGGACGAGCCCGATACGGGCAAATTCGCGGATCATGGGTTGATCGTCGGCATGCGGCGGATCGGTCTTCATCTCACGTGCAAAGGTCGCGAAGAATTCCGCGGGTTCCATAGCCTTCACGCGATCCACGGGCGATACACCAGTTGCGCGGTTGATATTTGGCGGTGGGCCGGAGTTCTCCTCTTTGCCCAGGTACTCACTCAATGGAATCAGACGCATGCTGCGCTGAAAAGCGTGGACGTTGTCATAGTCGCTGGCGCCGTTGGTCTGCGTCCGGCCCAGCAACCAGATGTGACTCGTGGGCGCATCAAAGCGAACCACACGTTCCGGAAGCCCCCCTTTCCACCCCGGTCCCACGATAGCGAACCACGCTTCAGCGGTTCCGGTCGTTCGCTTGCCAGGATCAGCGAAGGTCTCAGTCCACGCGTCCATCATCTGCAGTAGGTAGAAACGCCCACCCGAATCCGCAACATGCAGGAGCGTCGGCTCCTTCGAGACGTCGATCCATGCCGTCGAGTAAAGCGTGTCCGCATTGGGCCGGACGATCAGCCGAAAGTTCGCATCAGGGAAGGCTGCAACATGTGTGAGGTGATTGACTGGCATGGCAGCGGCGGTCGCCGCCATCAGGACCAGCGGATAGGCAAAGGTATAGGCGCGCTCTGCAATCTCTCTTACTTCATTCGAGCTGGGCGTCTGTGCGTTGGCCATGAGGATAGTGGAAATCAGCAGCTCAAGGATCGCACAAACACACCATGCACGTCGCCTCATTTCGCTCCCGAAGCACCGGGCCATCATGGCCTTGCCGGAATTGAGGGAAGAATGACCCGGTCGGGACGAGATGTCAACAAGACGTCAGCAACCGGTGACGTAAAAAGGATTGTGTAAAAAGCAAGAGGGTGTAAGTTGGCTTTGCCTGACAAGCAAAAGCCGTTCCGAAAGGAGACCTACACCCAATGGCGAAGATAATCCCGATTGACGAGCATTTCCAACATTTTCTAGCGGAACTGAAAGAGAGCTTCTGGGGGGATCTGTACGGGCAGACGAAGCAGGCGTGGCAACGGTTTTTCGAACTGGAATCGGAGCGGCAGCGCGATCGGTTTTCCGGCTGGGCGCCGTATGAGCGGCGTCGCGGGAAGCGGCGGAAATATCGCAACGGCTATTACGAACGGGATTTCGTGACTCGGTTTGGCACGATTCGGCTGCGGATTGCGCGGACGCGGGAGAAGAGTTTTCTGCCGGTGGGGCTGAGGCGTTTTCAGCGGCGAGCCGAGGAGGTGTCGCTGCTGATCCGGGAGGCGTTTTTGCGGGGCATTTCGACGCGCCAGGTGGGACGGGTGGTGGCCACGATCACGGGAGAAACGGTGAGTGCGCAGACGGTATCGAAGCTGACGCGCGATCTGGACGAAGCGGTGCGCCAGTTTCATCAGGCCCCGTTGAGCGATGATTATGTCTACCTTTTTCTTGATGGGGTGAGTTTGCGGGTGCGGCGGCCGACAGGGCGCAAACAGGTGCAGATGCTGGTGGCCTACGGCATTCGCCAGGATGGCAGCCGGCACCTGTTGGCTTTTCTGCGCAGTCAAGGCGAAGGGCAAGACGACTGGGAAGCGCTGCTGCAAGACCTGTACCGGCGCGGGCTGCAGGGCCGGGCGCTGCGCCTGATTCTCACCGACGGCTGTCCTGGATTAGCGGCGGCGATTCGCATCGTCTATCCGCGGGCGCGGCACCAACGCTGTTGGGTGCACAAGATGCGCAACATCCTGGAGAAGGCCCGGAAATGCGATTACGACGAAGTCAAAGCTGGCGCCCAAGCCATTTACTTGGCCCAGAGTCGGGCTCAGGCCGAGACTGCGTTCCGTCGCTTCCGCGCCCGCTGGCGAGACCGTTATCCCGGGGTCGTGAAGCGTTTGGGGCAAGATCTGCCCGAGCTCCTCTCGTTCTTCGCTTTCCCCAGGCATCTGTGGCGCAAACTGCGCACGACCAACGTGATCGAGCGCTGCTTCGTCGAAGTACGCCGCCGCACTCGACCCATGGTTTGCTTTGTGAACGTGGAAAGCGTGGACCGGATCATTTACTCCATTTTTCAGAGGTTTAACCTCGAATGGAAAAATCGCACCCTCAACCTATTTACACAAGCAGCTTGACATCACCGTCCGCTCTAGGTGATTTCTGGAACATAAAGGCAAGGTCAGTCCAAGCCGGACTACAATAGAGAAAGGTGAAGGGGTTCGCCTCGAACCGCTATTCCTGCCTCTGAGCTGGACTGGCTGATGACTCCTACTGAATCGGCCGAAGAACTGCCCTAAGCGGTTCTCTCAGCTCATCGTTAATAACTTCGCATGCTGTCGACCGCACGGTTGTCTGCGTGCGTTTGAGTTGAGCTCGAACAGCCGCGAGGAGTTGCCTATGACCATCCGATGGTTTCTCCACAATTTCGGGCGCGAGAGATCCGAAGATCGCGGGATACGCGACCATGCCTTCGAACTGACGGTT
>JASHOT010000024.1 GCA_030040965.1 Candidatus Sulfotelmatobacter sp.
CGGTCAGCAGCAGGTGTTCCCCGAGTCGTGGCGCGGATCGCCCGTGTGGTTCGTTCCAGCTCTCTTGCCGCTGGTTCTGCTGATTTTCTGGCTGGTTCGCGTGCGCGTGACGAAGACCTACGCGAAGCTGCCTGTATTAACCGCGTAAATTCTTCAGCCTTTTAACGGAAAAAGTGGCGATCCAATGACCCTAACTAATACTTGTTTGTCGAGTGGCGTGTCCCAGTCGATGAATTTGAGTTGAGCGCCAACGATCTTGTATTCGAGGCTATACGCTTTAAAGCTGAACGAATCCAGAAATGCGCAAAATGCTTCGATCTTGTCTTTTTCCTGCTCGATGCAGCGCATGGAGTAGCCAAATTCTGATTGCAGTTGCGATCTGCTCATTGTCGCCATGCTCGGAAGATGAATTTGCTCAATGGAGTACGGCCAACCCCAGGAATATCGCCTCGCCCTTACATAAGGAAACGCAAAATGGTCAGAATAGCTTTCCAGGAGCCTTGGGCTACCGCGCCAAAGTTGTTCAACAATTTGCGTGCTTCCGGTGTTAGCTGTGCTGAAGACAATGCGGCCCGCCACACTGAATACATCAGAATCAATTCGAGTACGGCAATACCATGCCTCGATGTGATGCCCTTCCGATCGGGCATCCAAAAAACCACGAAGCTGTTTCAACTCAGAAATGTCTTCCATTCTGAAATTGGGAAGTTGACCTGGAAGATCGGCGGGCACCAGCTTCACGACATAGATGCTGCGGTGACCCTGCCTGCGCTCCTGTCGGATGTCGGACGCGATATCACCCACCAACCTGTGGAGATCGGCCCTGCGGTAGCGCCGGATTTCCGCCTCGAGTTCGTCGGCGGTGATGAAACCAAAGTCAACGAGCGCGAGATATTTCTTCCATTTCAGAGGGACTGGCTGTGTCAGGGTCAATCCGCGGCTCTTAGGCACTCAAGCCCTCAACCTGGGCCGCAACCAATTTCAACGCGTCCTCGTGATCGCGTATGAGTCCCTGACGAAAACCTGAGAGGAATTCATTGCAATAAAAATGATGTTCTTTTTGTTTTTCGCTGGCATTACGGCGCGCAAGCGGAGTCGCCAGAAGTTGAGGAAGCGATTCCAGATAGCGCACATAATCCATGGTGAAACCGTTCAGGTCGGGTTCGCGCTCCCGGCATAAGGGATCTGTCGGATGACAAACCGGCCTTCCGATCCAAATACCGTATTGGAGTGTCATTCTTATTCCCGTGAAACCGATTCGGTCGAGTGTGTCGGCATCACGGACACAAACCGCCTCTTTCGGCAACTGACCGGGGAACACAATCTCTGCCTCGTGATAGCGAATCGTCGTCATGAGAAGTTCCCGGACAGGAGCCAGCTCCGGAATCTCTTCGCATAATGCCGTGGCGATCTCGAGAGATCGCTCGATGTGTCCGATTCTTCCGATGTCCGCTCGCATGCCGGCATCGTGGATATAACAACCGGCGCCCACAACGATTGGGTCAGCTCCTTCTGCCTCGGCAAGCCGTAAGCCCATCCTGAATACACGTTCGGCGTGATCGGGCCCATGCCCATGAATTGCGTTCGGCTCCCAATAGTGGCCGACAGCCTGCCAGACGCGTTGATGGACGGTGTCAATTTCAGCCGCTAGCATAGGCTCTCCCAACGCGCATGTCGTAGTGTCTCAAGTGTTGACCGAAGATTGTCGCTCAGGATGTGCCGGCGCCAATCCCAAAGCGGATCGGGGATGCCGATCTGTCGCGCTATTTCCCGCCGGAAGAAAAGCCGCAGAAGACCGGAAAGTCGATCGGCTACCATGCGCTCGCCGGTGCAACTCTCGAAGTAAATGTACGGCTCATCGCGAGCGGCCCAGTCTGACAACTCAGTCAGACTGGCAATCATCGTTGTGTTGAAGTTTCCCAGTGCGTCACGAATGTCGATAGCTGCGGGCACGATGTGCAAGTGAGCATGTGAAACATGATCGGCAACGTCGTCGAGCGAACACGTTCCATGCTCAAGAATGACGGACGGTCCATAGTGCTCTTTCAGAATCCCGCGCGTGGCATTCACAACCGCTAGGAACTCGTCGCGCGCGGCAGCTTCAACCGCGCCATAGCAGAGAATGTGGGCCTTGGGCACGATCATCACATGGCCTGGCACCAGAGGACTGATATCGGGAATGACCACAAATCGGTCGGTTTCATGCAGGATGCGTGAATTAATATCCGAATCACAATAGTCGGGCGGCTTGCCTGTCTGAAGTTCCCGACAAAATGGGCAACTTATCGTTGCATTCATCACGCCACGCTCTCTTCTGTGTTAGTGGCAGTCATGTGCCGGTTACTCTTCCGCGCAGGGACCGCGAGGCGCTTATATTCACTCGTGAAACGTTGAAGAGGGTCCCGCAGGGGCCGGTTGCGCCAATCCCACAACTCCGGTTGACCCAACGCTTGACAGGCAATTCGTCTCAATAGTTGGCTGGGCACATCCTGCGAGAGTTTCACACCATACCCCCGGAGCCCTTCCCGTTGATAGTACAGATAGGGAATCTGTTCGTCCTTGAATCGTCGTACCTCGCCGGCAGAGGTCAGTTCATCAAATGAAAACCGCTCACTTAAGATCGGGTACAAGTCTACCGAGAGCGGCATGAGATGCAAGTGAGCATGATCGATGCATGAGCCCGCTCGCTGGCAACGATTGATGGCGCCATGCTCCATCATGCTGATCCCGTGCTGGCAAATGTTGTGCAGTTTGTCGCGGATCTTGTCTCTGAAGGCTTCGAGTTCGGGAAACTGGTGCTCGGGCAGATGGGCGAAGCTGGGGAAGTGTTCCTTGGTGATGATCAGCGTGTATCCAAAAACAAAGTGGCCCAAAGCGGCCTTGGCGTAGAAATTCTCCGATTCCTCGATGATTTCGTCTTCTGGATTCGAAGGGTTGGACATTTCTTGTATGGAACAAAATAGACAGTCCATTCGGAACCTCCCCCTGATTGAATCTTTTTCTTGTCTCTGATCGCCTATTTGTCGGTGATCTGCCGATGCACCCACTGTGCGTCCATGTACCTCCGCCGGCGATACATTTGCCATGCCGACACAGGCAGAATCGAAAACAAAATCCCCGGAGCAGTATCTCGGGCTCGCAGTCCCGCGTACAGGAGCCGATCCATTGCCCGTTCCCAGAGTGTGGGCTTGGCGGAGCGGCTTTCAGGAAAATGCTTCGTGAGCAGCCACGTGTCACCGGCTTCCGCTTTCCACAGCGCCCTGTAGCGTTCGATCTTAGCTGCCAGTTCCGGAGGCAACGGTGCGTGGCGGTTTGTGGTGGAGACGATCTTATTTCCTCTGGCCAACGCGTGATGAGCACCCTTATATACCGCGGAGCGGTCGGCGTTGTTCAGAACGGTCACGGCCGGATCAAAGGGCGCTCCCAAAAATTCGCAAACGTGCTGCATCGCATTCTTTGTGTCACTCACCAGTTCGCGATAATGAATCTCACAGACCGAGGCCCCTTTGGAGCGCAATACATCGACCTGTTTTTTCAACGCCTTCGAAGCAAGAATCACTTTCTGTTTCGTCCCCGGTCTGGCGAACCACATCCCCGAGCCCCCGGAGGCTGTGACGTTGGCAGCGCTGCGACAACTCTCTTCCGGATCACGCCAGACGATGACGAACTGCGCATGGGGAAACTCCGCCGCCAGCGCGTCGAGCCGGTCCAAATAAGAGGGCGACTTGCAGCCCCACCTCTTCTTTCCTCGTTGCGCCGCATACTGGCGGCCGGCCGCCTCAAACGCCTCTGCCAGCGATCGCACGGGAGAGCAGAGGAGCGCGGGATCCAGACCGTGCCGGCTTACACTCGCGTTCCAGTACTGCCACTTGTCGACCCAGTGCTTACGCTCCCAGGGAAGGCGAAACATGGGCCACAGCAGGGGGAGATCCGACTCGTACAGAAGCGCGATATCGGGGTGCTGATTCAACAGCAAGTACAAGAGCGTCGCGCCGCAACGCCAGATACCTGTGATAAAAATCGGCGGCACACATTCCTGTTCTTGCATGCCGACACGCTTTCGACTGTGCTCAACTGCTGTTTGCACGGCTGTGACTCACACGCGTATGGAAACTTCATTGTGCCGGTCCGTTCAGCAGGGGGCTACGGTTCCGGCATGGTTAACTCATCCTACGCGATTGATCGGGAGTGACCTTATCTCGTGCTTCAGAAACGCCGCCGATTATACCCTTATCTTGCTCAATCGCAAGCTGTGAAAGGATTTGCAGTCTGGATCCGCGACCACAGCCCACAAATGGCACGTGGCAGCTCACAGAACAGGCTAAGCTGACGCTAAGCTTTTCTGGAGAATGACTTCCGACTTCGTTTTTCCGGAAGGATCGCCAATGATGCGATCAGAGTTGTGAATGCGGGGCAAGGCGTAAAGCCCTTAATTTGACAACTCCGTGACCGTGGCCGATACTTCAGGCGGTGCATGTAGGGTGCATCGGCAACATCGCCGAAGGGCAATGCCCACCTACACGATCTCATCGTGGAGGCCTATATGCCCGACCTGGAAAACCTTAGAAAGCAAGCCAAACTTATTTTGCGAAGACACCGGGAACGGTACCATCCCGTCGCCGCCCAAATCCGTGCGCTTCTGCCTCGTTTCCATGATGTGCCCGACGCCGAGATTCTCGCGGCCACTTTCAAGCTCAGCGATGCGCAAGAAATAGTAGCAAGACAGCACGGCTTCGACAGTTGGCAAGCCTTGAAAACAGGCCTTTCCACCGCGTCACGCAGCGTTCAATCGTCGCCATCGTCTTGCAAAGCGACAATTACCGGTGCGGAGCCACAACTGTTCGTTGCTGATATTGAGAGATCATGCGACTTTTTCATTAAGAAATTAGCCTTCTCCCTTGTATTCAGTTTCGGCAAACCGCCCTACTATGCACAAGTGAGTCGCGATCGGGCCCGTATCAATCTCAGGTGTGTCGAGAGATCCGTAATCGAATCGAACGTGCGCGATCGTGACGAATTGTTATCGGCATCTTTGACCGTCGCCACAGCCGAAGAGGTGAAGCTATTGTTCCTTGAGTATCAGTCCGCTGGCGTTTCATTTCACGAGAAGCTGAAAAGGCAGCCCTGGGGTGCCAAGACCTTCATCGTCAAGGACCCGGACGGGAATCTGTTGCTCTTTGCCGGGAGGGCGCGCGCCGGCGGGATCGCTGGTCAAATGGATGGCCTGTCCTGAGATCGCGAAAAGCGATCCATCTCTCATGCGCCACGGCTTCGCTGCCGGCTTGGTGGTTCTTGATGGACCTGCTTGCCTTACAAGCTTCGGTTCCCGGATAGTTGTTGTAGGGGCGGAATTGCCGGATTCAACCGGCAGTGCCGCCTGTCGAGGATCCCATGTCAATGATCGAGGCGTTGCTCCTCCTGCTGGTCTTGTCTCGCGTTCTCGGTGAGATTGTCGCGCGCTTCGGGCAACCGGCTATGATCGGTGAAATTGCTGCCGGCGTGCTCCTCGGCCCTTCCGTTCTTCACTCCGTCCCCTTTACGCCTGAAATTCGGGCAGTTGCCAACCTCGGAGTCCTCCTGCTTGCTTTCATGTCTGGCATGGAGATGGATATGGATGTCCTTTGGGCCTCTTTTCGTGGCCGAGGTGCGTGGGTTAGCGCCATGGGCTTCATTATTCCTCTTGGGCTCGGCATTCTTATCGGGAGAATCTTCGGGCTTGATGAGACGCGCACCATCTTCCTCGGCCTCTGTATTGCCATCACCGCGCTTCCCGTCAGCATTCGCATTTTGATGGATCTCGGCCAACTGCAGAGCGATGTAGGGCAGAAGATCGTCACTGCTGCCGTGGCAAACGATGTGGCAGCGTTGCTCGCCCTGGGCGTGATTCTCGACGTCAAGGGGAGCTCTCAGAATGATTTCCTCGTGTCTATGCTTTGGGCGCTCTGCAAAGCGCTCCTGTTCATGAGCGTCATCGTGATTGCTGCCCGGCTCGCCAAACGCTACAGTAGGGGTCGTTTCCGCAGATCGCGGGGGGCGCTTCAGAGCGTCCTCGCCAAAGTCAAAGGCACGGAATCCATCTTTGCAGTTGTTCTCGTCTTCGTCATCGCCTTCGCAAGTTTCTCTGAAGTCCTGGGACTCGATTTTGTCGTCGGCGCTTTCTTTGGCTCGATGCTCCTCAGCCACCAACTCCTGGGACGCGCCAATTTCGAAGAAATTCAGAAGACTGCCTCCAACGTCACCATGGGCTTCCTGGGCCCGATCTTTTTCGCCGCCATCGGACTGCAATTTGACGCATCCGGGCTGCGCAATTGGAAGCTGGTTACCGCCATTCTTGTGGCTTCATTTGCCGGAAAGATCATTGGAGGTTATGTCGGGGGCAGACTTGCGGGCATGCGCGATGACGAAAGCTGGGCGCTCGGTATCGGCCTGAACGGCCGAGGTGTTATGGAACTGGTTATCGCCAATATCGCTCTGTCAAATGGCTTCATCAGTCAAGACCTCTTCACAATTCTGGTTCTAATGGCGGTCATTACCACGCTTGCAACTCCATCCCTCCTCACGCGCGCCTATCACGGGATGAGCCTACAGCGCGCCCATTGAACGAGGCTGCGATGCCAGAGCTGCACCGGCAATCACAAGCGCCGATTACCGGAGCGAGTGTGCAGCCGACAGTCCTTTCCCTTCCTCAATGATGATGAACTGGTTTGGCTTAACGTTGGGAACAGAATCGCGTCGGCCACTCGGCCAGACCACTTCCACGGTGACGGTCTTTTCCGGCGCCGGTTTGCCCAGACCGAAGGTGAGCGGTAGCTCGCTTTGCGACAAATAGCTCGATCCGCTCTTTACCATCTCCGAAAGACGAGTGCCGCCGGCCGTCTTCACCGTGACCTTTGCCCCGATGCCGTCGCGGTTGGATCGCCTGCCGACTGTCTTAACCCGCAAGAAATCGTTTTGATTTCCATTGTCATTGCGCAGCAGACGCGCCACTCCGTTATTGGCCGTGATCACCAGATCGAGGTCGCCGTCATTGTCGAAATCGAGATAGGCGGCCCCTCGCCCGACAATCGGCCGTGGAAAGGCTGATCCGACATTATTCGTCATTTCTTCGAAGCGTTCTTTGCCTGCACGATCTTTGCCCAGGTTGTGAAATAACTGGGGCGGTTCGGCGTATTTCACCGTCGGCTGCACCACGCTGATGTCATCGGAGACATGGCCGTTGACGGCAAGAATATCTGGCAGGCCATCGAGGTCGTAGTCGAAGAACAGAGCGCCAAACGTGAGCGACTTCGTCGACATCTGCGCAATGCCGGCTCCCGGCGCTTCATCGGTGAACAGACCTGATCCATCGTTGTGATAAAGTGCGATGCCCTCGTTCGTGAAATTGCCGACGACCAGGCCGGACAGACCGGAATTGTCGAAGTCCGCGGCGTCCGTTCCCATGCCGGCGCGCGCCGTGCCGGCTTCGCCGTAAGCCACTCCCGCCGCCACGCCGACGTCGGTAAATGTGCCATTGTGATTGTTGTGATAGAGCTTGTTGGGCTCGGTGTCGTTCGATACGAAAAGATCCATCCAGCCGTCGTTGTCATAGTCGATCAGCGCTACGCCCAAAGCTTTGCTCGTGGGATCGTAGAGTCCGGCTTTCTTCGTCACATTCTCAAACGATCCATCGCCGCGATTGTGAAACAGAGTTGAACTTTCTCCTTTGAATCTTTGCGGCGTGCAGTAAGACTTGTTCTTGTTGTCGAGGGAGCAGTATTGATCCGTAGCGATCGACCATTCAACGTAATG
>JASHOT010000221.1 GCA_030040965.1 Candidatus Sulfotelmatobacter sp.
GGCTCGCAGACCAATGGCCTTAGCATTTCCGATGCACCGAATGGCAGGCCCGTTGGTTGCATCCCCACCGACTGGTATCCCTCCGCGCTCGCCGTGCACGGCGACGACCTCCTCATAGCCACGGCCAAAGGCCTAGGCACACGCGCCAACAAAGACATGGGCAAGACCGTCTACGAGACCAAGCACAAAGAGCATCCCTACATCCCCACGCTGCTGCGCGGATCGATTGCGCGCCTGAAAATCTCCGAAGTCATGCCACATCTTGCCGAATACACGCGCATGGCCGAGCATAACAATCTCTTCGACTCCGATCCCGGCAAGATCACGTTCTCCGGCGGACAGAATCCCATCAAGCACGTCATCTACGTCCTGAAAGAAAACCGCACCTACGACCAGATTCTCGGCGACTTGAGAATCGGCGACCAGCCCGTCGGCAACGGCGATCCCTCCATCACGATGTATGGTGCCGACATCACGCCCAACGAGCACAAGCTCGCGCTGCAGTTCGGCGTGCTCGACAATTTTTACGACAGCGGCGAAGTTTCCGGCGACGGGCACATCTGGTCGAACGCCGCGATCACCTCCGATTACAACGAGAAGACCTGGCAGATTGCCTATCGCGGCAAGGAACGCACCTATGATTTTCAAGGGCAGGTTGCCGATGAGTATCCGCTGGAGAGCAATATTCCCGACATCGACGATCCTTCCACCGGATTTCTCTGGGACAACCTCACCCGCAATCACGTCAGCTTTCGCGACTATGGCGAATTCGTCAACGCGGAGTGGTGTAACAACTACCACGCGGATTCGGACGCCAAGCGAACAACTCCGCCGCAACTGAAGGAGCGCTGCCCGCAAACCACTTTGCAGTTGGGCGACTCGCTTCCTCCGAACGTGGGCAATCCGCACGGCGACCGCAGTCCTTGGCCGTGGCCCGTGCCCATGTTCGCAGGAGTTAAGCCATCCAAGGCGAACCTGCGCGATCACTTCGACCCGCTGTATCCCGACTTCAATACGGACTATCCCGACCAGCTTCGCGCCGATGAATTTCTGAACGAATTTGGCGCTTACGTTCGCGCACGGCAGGAAAAGGAACGCCCTGATTTCGAAATGCCCTCCTTCGTGCTGCTTTATCTGCCCGACGATCACACCGGAGGCACGCGCCCCGATCGTCCACGCCCAGCGGCTTCAGTCGCGGACAACGACCTCGCTCTCGGCCGCGTGGTCGATGCCGTTTCGCACAGCCCCTACTGGGATGACACCGCCATCTTCGTTCTCGAAGATGACGCGCAGGATGGCGCCGACCATGTCGATGCGCACCGCTCCATCGCATTCGTGATCAGCAAATATTCTCCTGGGTCGGATTCAGGAAGCTTGGCCGGGCAGCCTTACGTCGAGCATCGGTTCTATACAACCGTGAACGTGGTTCACACGATGGAAATGCTGTTGGGCCTTCCGCCCATGAATCAGTTCGACGCCTACGCGCCGGTCATGGGCCAGCTGTTTTCGGGGCAGGGAAATCAACCCGCATTCAAAGCCGACTATCGCAATCTCAAGAATGGATTGATCTACGAAACCAACAAACGCGATGCGCCGGGCGCGAAGATCTCATCGCGCATGGACTTCTCACGTCCCGATGCCGCCGACGCGCACAAGCTGAATCGAGTCCTATGGCAGGATCAGAGGGGATCGGCGCCCATGCCGGAAGCGAAGCACACAGTGTTGCCGGCAGGCGCGGACGGTGACGAATAGAAGTTACAGATTCTCTCGTCGTTATTTCAGAGTCACAGTTTCTTTCAGCGGCAGGCTCTGCGACGAGCCGCCGACCATGAAAACGTATTCCCCGGGCAGCAATTGCCAGCCGTTCTGTTCAACGTTGAAAATGGAAAGGAATTTCGGATCGACCTCGACCGAAACTTCCTTACTCTCCCCGCCATTGAGTTTGACCTTATTCCACCCCACCAGCCGTTTCGGCGGCTCGGAAGCCGCGGCGGGCAGCGCCGCATAAACCTCTGCGATCTCCGCTCCGGCGCGATTACCGGTGTTGGTCACGGTGAAAGTCACTCGCGGATTCTTTCCCGGAGCTATCTTGAGCCCTGAATACGAATACGTCGTGTAGGAAAGACCGTAGCCAAACGGGAAGAGCACAGGCTTGTTTTCCGCGTCGTACCATTTGTACCCAACCTTCACGCCTTCGTCGTAGGTGACCTGGAATGCCGGCAATCCCGCCGCAATACGCCTCCAGCCCTGATGGTCTGCATCGGTGGTCACTTTCGGCGGCTTGACGATCGTCGGATGGGGCAGATCAGCGTCACTCTTGGGGAAGGTCATGGGCAATTTCGCGGAAGGATTGACATCTCCAAACAGCACATTGACAACGGCCTCCGCGCCACAACTACCCGCATACCAGGCCTCGACGATTCCACCGACCCGAGCGGCCCAGGGCATCGTCACGGCAGTGCCCGTTTCAAGTACGACAATCGTGTGCGGATTCGCTGCAGCGACTTTGGCAATCAACTCATCCTGATGTTCAGGAAGCGACAGCGTGTCGAGATCCATGCCTTCGCTCTCCCACTGATAAGCGAAGACGATCGCCACGTCAGAATTCCTGGCCAGAGCAGCCGCCGCTGAAGGATCCGAGCCCGAGTTAAACTTCACACTCGCAGCCGGCACCTTGGCGCGAATGGTTTTCAGCGGGGAAGTCGGGAACCATATCTTTTCCTGCCAGTGCGTGTTGCCCTTGCCCGGCGGCATGATCGCGTTTCCGCCCGGAGGATCGACCTGAGCCGATCCTCCGCCGGAGATCATGCCCACGTCAGCATGCGGCCCGATTACGGCGATGCTGTGCAATTTACCGGCATCCAGCGGAAGCAGCGACTGATCATTCTTCAGCAGCACAATGCTTTGCTCAGCGATTTTCTGCGCGACTTCAAGATCACCAAACACATCGACTACGCTTCGTTGCGGCGGATCGTCAATGACTCCCGTCGCAAACATCGCCCGCAGAATGCGGTGAACATGATCATCGAGTTCGGCCATGGGCACCGTCCCCGATTCGACATCCTTTTTCAGCTCATCGCTGTAGAAGACCCAGCCGGGCTCTTCGTGATCAAGCCCAGCCGCCGAAGCCTTGGCTGCGCTGTGCGTCCCGCCCCAGTCGGAAAGAACGAAGCCTTTGAAGTTCCAGTCTTTTTTCAAAATATCCGTCAGCAGGTACTTGTTTTCGCAGGCGTAATCGCCCCATACGCGGTTATAGGAGCACATCACGGCCGCCACATCGGAATCCTCGATCCCGATTTCGAAAGCCAGCAGGTCGCTCTCTCGCGCCGCTCGCTTATCGATATTGACGTTGACCGCGTTCCGCCCGCTCTCCTGATCATTCAGCGCATAGTGCTTGATATCGCCGATGACATGCTGTGCCTGCAATCCCTTCATGACTGCGCCGACCGTCTTCCCCGCCAGCACCGGATCTTCTCCAAGATATTCAAAGGTTCTGCCGTTGCGCGGCTCGCGCGTCAGATTAACGCCTCCGCCCAGCGTCATGTTGTAGCCCTGCGCGCGCAATTCGCGGCCGATCAACGCGCCATACTCGTACGCAGCATCGAGATCCCAGCTGGCCGCGCCTGCAAGGTCAGATGGCAACGCGGTCGAATAACGCCCATTTTCCCCGCTCGAGCGCACACCATAGGCAGCGTCCGACATCTGAATCCCGGGGATGCCGAGCCGCTGGATGCCAACCACATAGCCGGCCCCGCCGTTGGAATGGACGATCTCCGGGCTCAATGCGCTAAGACCCAGCATGCCCGTCCCATGCAGCAGCGTAATTTTTTCGTCGAGCGTCATTTCTTTGATGACCATCGACGCCCGCTCGTCCGGCGAGAGGCTCGTGTTCGTCCATGGGCGAGACGCAGCCGACGACTGTGCTAAGACAGAAGGGAGGGAAAGCGAACAGCTAAACAAAATGGAGAAAAAGAGAATGAATGGCTCAGCTTTTCCGCGCACGCTCGGTCGCATCAATGGCCTCGTCAGGGAGTCTGCCAAAACGATAATGTAACGGCGTTTTGCATTCTCTCCCGATTCGAAGATTTCGTCAAACTTACCTTTGGAGGTACTACCGTCTCATGGGTGCAAACCTGGGGAATGTAGCTTTACACTAGAAGCGTGAAGATCGCCCTCGGTCAGATCAATCCCACGGTCGGAGATTTCTCGGGCAACGCAGCCAAGATCGTAGCGTTTGCGCGACAGGCTAAGGCTGCCGATGCCGGTTTGGTCTTATTTCCCGAGCTGTCGGTGTGTGGCTATCCGCCGCGCGATTTGGTCGAACGACCATCCTTTGTCGCGCGCAATCGTGAAATCACAGAACAAATTGCCAAGGAAACAGCCGGGATTGCCGTGATTTGTGGGCTGGTTACGCCAGCGCACTCGAGCACGGGCAAGAGCGTAATGAATTCGGCGGCTCTGCTCCAGGAGGGCAAGATTGCCTTCGTGCAGTCGAAGATGTTGCTTCCCACCTACGACGTCTTCGATGAAATGCGCAACTTCGCGCCCGCCAGTGCACAGGAACTGTTTCCATTCTGCGGCAACCGCATGGCACTGACCATCTGCGAAGATGCCTGGAACGATAAACAATTCTGGCCCAAGCGCCTGTATACGGTCGATCCGGTCGAGGCTCTGATCCAGGCGGGAGGAAATTTCGTTCTTAATATTTCGGCTTCACCCTTCTGGATTGGAAAACGCGAACTGCGCCGCGACATGCTGGCGAGCATCGCTCGTCAGCACAAAGTTCCCGTTGTAATGGTCAACCAGGTTGGCGGTAACGACAGCCTCGTCTTTGATGGTTCCAGTCTGGTGCTCAATCGCGATGGCCAGGTCATCGCGCAAGGCAAATCGTTCGCAGAAGATCTTATTTACTTTGATTCGCAACAACTCACGGGAGAAATGCACGAGCAGATTGCTGGAGATGACGCCAGCGTCTATTCCGCCTTGGTCCTGGGCACCCGCGATTACATGCACAAGTGCGGATTTCAAAAAGCGATTGTCGGGCTGAGTGGCGGCATCGACTCCGCGCTCACTGCCGTGATCGCCGCGAACGCCGTTGGGCCCGAGAACGTAATCGGAGTCGGCATGCCGGGCCCGTATTCATCCCAGGGATCGATTGACGATGCTCGTGCGCTCGCCAACAATCTCGGCATTCGCTTCGAACTGCTCTCGATCAATCCCGCCTACGAGGCATATCGCCAAATTTTGCAGCCTGTGTTTGCGGGGCGAAAGGAAGACGTGACCGAGGAGAACATTCAATCACGGGCGCGCGGCATGCTTCTGATGTCGCTGTCCAATAAGTTCGGCGCGATCGTTCTTTCGACGGGTAATAAAAGCGAACTAGGCGTCGGATATTGCACGCTCTATGGCGACATGGTCGGAGGCCTGGCGGTTATCTCCGATGTCCCCAAGACACTGGTCTACCGATTAAGCGAGTACGTAAACTCGCGACGTGCGGTCATTCCGCAGGCGACGATTGAGAAACCGCCTTCGGCCGAGCTGCGTCCGGACCAGAAAGACAGCGATTCGCTTCCGCCCTACGATGTTCTCGATGCCGTGCTCGAAGATTATGTAGAAGAATCGCATTGCGCCGAGCGCATTGCAGGTGATCGCGGAATTGACCTGGAGACGGTGCGGCGCGTCATTCGCATGGTGGATCGCGCCGAGTATAAGCGCCAGCAGGCTGCGCCCGGCTTGAAAATTTCTCCCAAGGCCTTCGGTTACGGCCGCCGTTTCCCGATCGCCGCGAAATCCGAGATTTGAAGTATCCTGGGATACGATCCTCAAAGCTTGCTATCACCCTTTACCTTGAAAGGAATTCATGCGAAATTCACGGACGCTGCTATTTATATTTCTCGTGGCTGTACCTCTTTCCACTGGGCTAGCCGCGGCACAAACGGTTCCGGCAAAATCCCCTTCCGCCAAGCCGGATCCCGTGAAACCTGCTGCGCAATCAACTCCCGGAACGCCTGCCTCCGCGAATCTTCCATCCGAGGCTACGGTCGATTCTTTTCTTCAGCAGACTTTCGGCTACGAGTCTGACATTTCCTGGAAGATTTCGAGCATCAAGCCTGCGGGCGTGGCAGGCTTGGCGGAAGTAACCGTCATTCTCGCAACTCCGCAAGGCCAGCAACTCAGCCGTTTCTACGTTACGCCCGACGGCGAGCACGCTTTGACCGGAGATATTATTCCATTCGGCGCGAGGCCGTTCGATCCCGTAAGAAATACTCTGGAAAAAGGAATAACCGGGCCATCACGCGGCCCCAAGGATTCTCCCGTCATGATCGTCGAATTCGGCGACCTGCAATGTCCGGCATGCAAGGCGGCGCAGCCGACGATTGAAAAGCTCGTTGCTGATGCGCCCAACGCTCGCTTCGTCTTTCAGAATTTTCCGCTGGAAATACACAATTGGGCGGCAAAAGGCGCCGATTACGCAGATTGCGTCGGGCGCGCCTCCAACGACGCTTTTTGGAAGTTTGTCTCGAAAACCTACGAGACGCAAGCCGACATTACCGCCGAGAACGCTGACGAAAAACTGACCGCCCTCGCCACCGAAGCCGGTGTGAACGGCACCGAGATAGCCGCCTGTGCGGCCAAGCCCGACACCAAGGCTCGCGTCGATGCCTCAATCGCTCTCGGTAAATCCGTCGATGTCACCGGAACGCCGACCCTTTTCATCAACGGTCGACGCATTGGCAGCTTCGACCCGCACATGTCGGATGTTTATAAAAATTTGGTGGATTTCGCGGCGAAGGACGCCAAAGCGCACTAGATTGACTCGGGGAAGAACGAATGCTTACTTCTCTGTCAGCCAGATCTCCGGCGTCGTGCGGTTGATGTCCGCCACAATATGAGGGGTGATGACGACCATCAGTTCGTCATCTTCTTCGTTTCTGGTGTTCGTAACCATGGCTTGGTTTAGCAGTGGTATCGCTCCGAGCCCCGGAATTCCGCTCATCGAAATCGTATCCGTTTGTGAGATCTCGCCGGCGACGACGGCGGGTTCTCCATCTTTCAGATTGATGCTGCCTTTGTATTCGCGATTCGAGATGATGGGAACGCCATTATTGGACTGCCCAGTCAGCGCGCGGACCTGCATTTCCAGCTGCAGGGCAACCGTGTTGTCGCCGTGGATAACCGGCTTCGCCTTCACCATCAGCCCAAGATCCTCGTAACTGACCGAAGGGAACGGCGCCTGATACGACTGATTTCCCAAGACCTGCGTGATTTGCGGTGAGTTGTAAATGGGAGCGTAACTGGCATTCAGAATCGGATAGCGCTCGCCCAGGTGAAACGTCGCATCCGTTCCTTGCCCCGCGCGCATAGTCAAGTTTTCAAGATCGCGCACCCACGATTCGTTGACATTCAGCGCAGCGACAAATTCGTCAAGACTCAGTCCCATAAACGTCAAGCCGTTTCCGAAAGTTGCCAGCGGAGTGTTGAAAATGCTGCTCGACTGCCCGCCCAACTGCGCCAAAAGGCCGGAGAGAGCCGAGCTCCCGGCCTGATTGATGCCGCCGGAAGAGATCAGCTGATTGATCAGCTGCTGAATGTTCTGCCCACTTCCCAGCGCGCCCAGTCCTGCCAGTGCAACCGCCGGAATGTTGTACATCGTAAAGGTGTCGGGAATATGCACGCCGACATTGCGCGCCAGTTGATGGCTGATCTGGAAGACCCGCACATCGAGCATCACCTGCGGCTTTTCGTTGTCAAGATCCTGCAAAAGCCGGGCACAGGCCCTCAGAATGCGCTCGGGCGCGCGTACTTCCACCGTTCCCGCAGTCTGTCCAGAGGTGATAAAGCGAAGATCGAACATGTTCCGCAGGGTTGTGACCATTTCCGTTACGTCCTGCGGCGTCGAGTGCGCCGGCAGCACGAACATCTGCAGCGACATGCGATCAAACTGCTTATGATTTTCCGGATTGTCGGCGGCGATCAGAACCTGATGGGCATCGAGCGGCGCCCACATCGTCTTGCTGACTTCGCACGCGAGCCTTAAAGCTGTGAAGAAATCGACATTATCAACATTGAATTGGACGTGCCGCGCCTGTACGGAGTCATCAAATTGAACCTTGACGCCGTAAGCGGCCACCAATTCGCTGAACATACCGCGAACGTCGCCGCGAAAGTGAAATGTGGAGACATCGTTCTTGGGTTCGAGTTGGATCTCACTGGCAAATGAACTCTCGACCGGCGGCACGATGCGTTGATTCTGATCGACGTTGTTCCGGGTCGCCTCCGCCAGCCGCTCCAGGGCATATTGATTGTCTGGCTCTAGATCGAGCGCGGCGCGAAATTCCGCCCTCGCCTGGGGGCGGTAATTCTGAACCAGAAGCGCATTCCCCCGCTCAATGTGGTTGAAGACCAGCTGTCCCTTCACCACTTCACGAGCGGTCAGGAACTGAACATTTTGCGGCACGGTTTTGGATGCCTGGTCGAACTGAACGAACGCATCCTCGGGCTGACCGTGCTCCTCGAGTTTGATTCCGCGAGCATATGCCTCACGCGCTTGCCTCATCCCTTCTTTAGTCACGATGCAGTTGATCCCACCCGGAATTCCGTTGCTGCAGGAAACCGGCGGAGACATCGAAGCCGGCTCGTCAGCCGCGGAAAACGCGGGCAAAGCCAACCCGACCGCAAGAACCGCGGTCACAAGATTGTAGACTACTGGGCGCATGTCTTCTAATTTTAGCTTGCTTTCTAGGAGTTCGAGCTAGCCAATAGGCCCTCGTACCTTCGGATTCACCCATGTCTTGAACTTAGGGTGTGCCGACTGCGCGCTTTAGGCAGCTGCATTCAGCGACGCTGCATCCGGAGCGGGCCATTAGGAGAACGCCAGGCGTGCGAATTCTTGCAGTTTTCAGCGACCCACCCTGGACGTGCCCATTCAGCTAACCGTCAGCCGTTGAATCGCCCGTGCCTTGCCGGTGTGTTCGTCGCAATCGATTACGACCGCACAAAGCCTCACATCTCCGGTCGCTGGCTCGAAGCGGACCGGCATGCCATTGAGAAACTTGCTCACGACCAGCTCTTTTTTCACTCCGATCACGCCGTCGTAAGGCCCGGTCATGCCAACATCCGTGATATACGCCGTGCCGTTGGGCAGCACACGCTCATCGGCCGTGGGCACATGAGTGTGCGTTCCAATTACCGCAGTGACGCGCCCATCGAGGTACCACCCCATGGAAATCTTCTCCGATGTCGCTTCCGCGTGAATGTCAACCAGAATCACGCCCGCTTTGATCTCCTTCAGCAACTGGTCGGCGATGCGGAAGGGATCGTCATTCGATGCCATAAACACGCGTCCCTGCAGGTTGATCACAGCATACGGCACCTTGCCCTTATAGCCTTGATACACGCCCCATCCCGGCATGTCGGATGGATAATTCGCCGGACGAAGAATGCGCCGCGCCGGCCCGTGGCCATTGCCCTCGATCATCTGAAAATAGTCGACGATCTCGCGTTTGTCCCACACGTGATTGCCCGTCGTGATGACATCGATATTCAGCTCGAACAGCTCTTCCGCCAAAGCCGGCGTGATGCCAAATCCCGCAGCCGCATTCTCCCCATTCGCAATGATCAGGTTGATGGCATGGTCGCGCACGATTCCGGGCAGACGATCCTTCACGATCGTGCGCCCGGGGCGTCCGAAGATGTCGCCGATGAAAAGAATCCGCATGATGGGCTAAAGGCGATGGTAACACGCAGAATCGTATGCCCGAGCCGGCGCGGAACTTGTGAGCGAAAAAAATCAGCGGGTCAACTTCGGGAGGTCGGTCCTTGTCAGGATCGCGCCCCAGGAATCCACGACGTATACGTCCGTCCACCGTGAATTGCGGGGCCGATCAGCGCTAGAAAGCAGGAATGTAATGGTAGTCTTCGGCGACGTGCAACCGGTCAATTGACGGACGTTTTCATTGGCGTCTTCCAGTGAATCTTCCGACAGATTCCGGGTGAGCGAGGGATGAGCAGAGGCCGCGCGCAATACCACCTCCACCGCCCCAGCCAGATTTTGACAGCGCAATGGAATCTGGATTTCCCACTGGCTGCTGCCCATCCTTCGAACTTTTGGTTCGTCCGCGAACACGACAATCGGCGGATTGCCGCCGGGCGATGCGTACCGCTCGGGCCAACGATGATCGAACTCGATACTCTCCGAGACATATGCGGCGCTCAACTCACGGTCTCGTTCCTCCCAGCAGGGGTGCATCGCATTGAGAGATGACGGCGTCGCGCCCGACTCTTCTGCATGCAGCAAATGATGCAGCGCCGGAACGAAGTCTGGATGGTAACCGGCGCGGGCCATTAACATCAGACCTGCGCGATCCGCGTCGACTTCCAGCTGGCGGCAGAAGCGGCCGAGATCAGCCGATGCTTTCTGCGAATCGCTCCAGGACCCAGGAGATGTGCCGGGATCGTCCAGCACAATTATTCCTGCATTGCCACTTTCGAGAGACCGCTGATACAGGTAGCGTCGCGCCCAGTCCCGCCCAATCACATGCGCGATCTCATGTGCCAGAATCGCCGCCCACAATCCGGCGCTTGAACCGGCGAGCTGTGCCATCCCGCTCTCGACATAGACCGTCCCGTCGGGTGAGGCGTAGGAGTTCAGCATGCCGTCCTCGACAATGCGCAATTCCCAAGTCACCTTTAAACCGGCAGGAAGCTCTGCTTGCCCGACCAGCTTCGCAAATACCTGCTGTCCTGTTGCATAGCGCCCTGCAGCAGCAGGAATGCTCTGCTCCATTAATTGAGGACGCAGGCGGGCGGCAGTTTCCATATCGAGCTTGAAGTTGTTCGGAACAATGGAAGAGTTCTGCTGGCCTAAAGAAGGGAGGGCCAACACCACGCAGAAACTGAGAGCGAACAAACAAGCAACCGAGTTACGGTCCCGTTCCACGGGGCTCCTCCGCGGAAATAGTATGTGTTCGAATTATGCTCCGATTGTGGCGGGATGCAAGCACCAATTGACAGGTCTTAACTAAGACGCTAACCAACTAAGTCGAACTATGGAACCAGCTCTGCCGTCCGCAGAAAATCATAGTTGCCTTCCGGATTCATTCTGATATTGCGTACGCGGCGCGTGTGCACCATCACATTATCCAGATACCAAAGGTTGATGTAAGGCAGGTCGTGCGCCAGGATGCGTTGAATCTCAGCATAAAGCGGCTTCCTCACGTTTGGATCAATTTCTCGCCGCGCCTGATCAATCAGCGCATCCAGCTTGGGATTTGAGTAAAAGCCGCGATTCGCGCCGTTGGGAGGAAACTTCGCGGAGTCGAAAGCGTATTCAAAAATATCGGGATCTTCATTGCCTCCGATCCAGCGAAGCCCGTACATCTGGAAAGCTCCATGTGTCACGTCGGAAAAAAATGTGGCGAACTCAAAGGATCGAATGTCGAGCACTATGCCGACCTCGCCAAGTTGGCGTTGCATCACGGCCACCATGAGCCGCGTATTGGCATCGGTCGACGTTTTCATGGTGATGTGAAAACGAATTCCATTCACGCTAGGGTATCCGGCTTCATCCAGAAGTTGATTTGCCTTTTCCGGATCATGGTCATAGCTGGGAACCTCTCCATCGTAAGCCCAGCTTTGAGTGGGCAATACGCTGCGCGCCACCTCGGCCTCTCCACGCCAAAGGTATTCGATCATGGGCTTGCGATCGAGCGCGTACGCGATCGCCTGCCGCACCCGAAAGTCGCGAAGAATGGGATCGCGCACATTGAAGGCTAGGTAAGCCAGACGTGTGCCCGGCGAGGTTTCCACCGCCAGGTTTGGAGCGCGCGCCAGAGTGACCACACTGTCGGGAGTGAGGAACGCATTGATAGCAAGATCGGCGCTGCCCTTGCGTAATTCGAGCGCTTCCGTCGTTTCATCGGGAACCACCGCGAAGAGCACGCGCGCCAGCTTCGCCTTCTCGCCCCAATAATCATCATTGCGTTCGATAACAACCTCGCGATCGGTCTCCGCGCTGACGAACTTGAATGGTCCTGAGCCGACAGGATGTTGAGCGATTTCATCCCCGCTGCCATACGGCACAATTCCCATCGCGCCATCGGACAAGTTCCACAACAGTGTGGAGTCTGGCTCTTTCAGATGAAACACAACCGTAAAATCATCCGGCGCCTCGATGCGATCAACGAAGCGATAGACCGCAACCTTGGTGGAGAGAATTTTGTGCCCCAGCAGGGAATCGAAAGTCCATTTGACGTCGCGTGACGTGAGCGGCCGGCCATCGTGAAATTTGACTCCGTGATGCAGATGAAAAAGGTAGGTCAGCGAATCCGAGATCTCCCAACTCTCGGCCAAGCCGGGCGCCACGTTCAAGTCCTCCCCCCGCGAGAGTAGATCGTCGAAGATCAGGCTGTCGATGCGTTCGGAGAAGGCATCGAGCCCCACGCGGGGATCGAGATTCGTCGGGCTCGACTCGATAATCATCACCAGAGTATTGGGATCGGGCCGGGACGAACAGGACAGCAGTGGAATGATACCGATCAGGACTGCAATTATTGCTAGCCGGAAGCAATGACTGACTTTCTTGTCGCCAACCTGTTCGCGTTGGCGTCCGTCATGCATACGAGAGTTTCCCCAACACCGCCGCCTTGCGTGCACCTGTCGCAGCGGGAATATTCGACGGCCGACGATTCCAGGTTTCATAAGCGAGAACTGCAAACGCGACGGCTTCCTTCGCTTCCGAGGGCACGCCAAATTCGTCGGAAAAGCGTAATCGCAGCCCCAAAGACACGACGGATTCGGCCAGCATCGCGATCAGAGTCTTATTTCGTGTGCCGCCGCCAGAGGCGATGATCTCGCCATAAGACTCGCCGCGAGATTTTGCAATGACGAATCGCCGCACCGCATCCGAAATGGACTGTGACGTCAGAGCCGTTGCCGTAGCCACGATATCCTGCTTGCGCATTCGACCGCAGCCTTGCAAAAACTGGCGGACAAACTCTCGGCCAAACTCTTCGCGCCCCGCAGTTTTTGGGGGATTCTTGCGAAAGAAACTTGCGCACAGGATCTTGCGCACGATTTTTTCGTCGACCATGGCGGACGCGGCAAACTCCCCATCGCGATCAAATGCCCGCCCGGTCAGCGCATGCATCACTTGGTCGATCACCATATTCCCCGGGCCCGTATCGAAAGCAATGACACGTTCCGGGCCGGCATTCGCCGGAATCGCGGTAAGATTGGCGATTCCGCCAACATTCAGAACAATTCTGCCAATCCTTGCATCGCGAAAAAGCAGGTAATCCAGATAAGGAACAAGCGGAGCTCCCTCGCCGCCTGCAGCCATATCAGCCGGACGAAAATCCGAGACGACAGGCACTCCGACACGCGCCGCAATGATCGCCGCCTCGCCCGTCTGCCACGTCGCCGCAACTCTCTTGCCCAGAAACAATTCCGGTTCTCCCTGATGATAAAGCGTTTGCCCGTGGCATCCGATGAGATCGGGCTTTGCGCGAAACTTGCGCTGTGTTTCCAGCACTGCGTCGGCGTATAAATGTCCGAGAACGAAATTCAGGCGCGCCAAATCCGCAACCCGCGCCCTATCCGCGTTCATTGCCGCGAGCACAGCCTGCCGAACCCTCGGCGGATAAGGAAATGCCGCGTGGCCAATCAGCTCGATTACTCCGCGGAGTTGTGATTCGCCAATTTGTATCAGCGCCACATCAATTCCGTCCGCGGACGTGCCACTCATAATCCCGGCCACAATCATCGCCTTGCGCTTCATGCGCTGCCCTGCCGGGTTTCACGCCCACGCTGCATGCATTCGAGGCGAACCTGTTCCACGAACTCCCATAGGTTCCGCGTGAGTGGATCGATTGTGTTTTGGGAAGGAAGTCTTGCGGGCGTCTGCATCTTCTTCGCCCATTTTTTCTTGAACGACTGCACGCGCTTTGCCGATTGTGCCATTCGCTGGGCGAATTTCCCGTCGCGCTCGCCTTCCTTGATCAATTTCTCATGCGCTTGCAGCACGTGGTCCTCACGATGGCAAACCAGACAGAGATCGCCGCCGGCCCGCACAAACTGCACAGCCGCCTGGCCGACCGGCGCAGCCGAAAGAACCCCACCCATTTCGAGATCATCCGACACGATCAGATTTCGGTATCCGATTCGCTTGCGAAGAATGTCGGTGATCCAACGCCCTGACAGTGACGCCGGGGTTCGATCATTCGTAACCTGCGGATATGCCGAGTGCGCCACCATCACAAATGGCAGGCGTCGAGCAAGCGTGCGATAGGGCGCCAGATCTTCTACCCAGAGCTTTTTCAGAGGCTTATCGATCACCGGCAGCTCGTGGTGGCTGTCGAGTCGTCCCTCGCCGAGCCCGGGAAAATGCTTGCCGCACCCTAGCACGCCTGCGGAATCCAATCCAGCAAGAAATGCTCGTGCATACGCTGTCGTCTCACGCGGCTTCGCCGATACCGACCGCGATCCCATCACAGTGCGCGAAGCTGCAAATGCCAGATCGAGCACAGGGGCAAAGTCGACATTGAATCCCAACGCATGGCAATTCGCGCCTATCAATTGCCCATGCCGACGGAAAAGCTTACGGTCTCCGGTTGCGAATACTTCGGCAGCCGAAGGAGTCGGCGCGAGCGCGTCGCGAAATCGATCGACCGGCCCGCCTTCCAGATCGACGCAAGTAAACAAGGGACCAGCGCTGCAATTTCGGCACTCGCGCAGCAGCCGCCAGGTCTGCCCGACATTCTTTATATTGCGAGCAAACAAAATCACTCCCGCGGGCTGCACACGCTTGAGCAGGGAAGCGAGACGCGAGCTCATCTCTATTCCGTCGAAGCCGATGATGAGCAGTTGGCCAGCGTCGTTCGGCACCGATTTTTTAAATTTCCTGATACGCGGCGAGGTCAAATCTCCTTTTTCAATTCCGCCAACAAGTTCAAAGCCTCGAGCGGCGTCAGCCGGTTCAAGTCTACTTCCCGCAATTTCTCCAGCACCGGCTGCGAGAGTGCCGTAAAGATCGTTAGTTGCGCTGCTGGCGGAGTTGCTCCCGGCGAAAGATGCGCCGATGCCTGCTGCTCCGCGAATTCATGCTGAGTCAAAACTTCTCTTGCGCGGGTGACGACCTCGTTCGGAAGCCCCGCCAGCTTGGCGACTTCAATCCCATAGCTGCGGTCGGCCGCTCCCGCCTCCACCTTACGCAGGAAAACAATTCCTCCCCCTGTCTCTTTCACCGACACGTGATAGTTTTTCACTCCGGAAAGTTGTTCGGCCAGCTCGGTCAATTCGAAGTAGTGAGTCGCAAACAGCGTCTTGGCGCGCACGCGACCATGCAGGTATTCGATCGCGGCCCACGCGATCGCCAGCCCATCGTAAGTCGCCGTGCCGCGCCCAACTTCATCGAGGAGGATGAGAGAGCGCGCCGTCGCCGTGTGCAAAATCGCAGCGGTCTCCGTCATCTCCACCATAAAGGTCGATCGTCCCCGCGCCAGGTTGTCGCTCGCGCCAATCCGCGTAAACACACGGTCGACAATGCTCATCCTTGCGGAGCGCGCTGGAACAAACGCTCCCATCTGCGCCAGAATTACGATCAGCGCCGTCTGCCGCAAATACGTCGACTTCCCGCCCATATTCGGCCCCGTGAGCAACAGAATGTTGTGGCTCGTGGAATTCAGGTAGAGATCGTTGGGCACGAAACGCTCGCTCCCGCCGGCAATTTCCTGCTGCTCGATGACAGGATGCCGGCCTTGGATGATCTCAAGTTCACCACCGGCCGAATCCGCGACAAAAACCGGGCGACAATAATTCCGCAGTGCCGCGACGTGCGCCAGCGAGGCGAGGACGTCCACTTCTGCCAGCGCCAGCGCAGTGCGCCGAATGCGCCTGGCTTCGGCCGCAATTGCCGATCGCAATTCGGCGAATAATCTTCGCTCAATCTCAACAATCTTCTCCTGCGCATCCAGAATCTTCGCTTCGTATTCCTTCAGCTCAGGAGTCGTGAATCGCTCTGCGCCGACCAGAGTCTGCTTGCGCTCGTAATCTTGCGGAACTAAGTGCAGATTTGGTTTCGAAACTTCGAGGTAGTACCCGAAGATCGAATTAAACTTCACTTTCAGCGACGAGATTCCGGTCCGTCCGCGTTCCCGCTGCTCGATCTGCGCCAGCACCTGTTTGCTATTGCGCGAGAGTTCGCGCAGCGCATCGAGTTCGCGGTCTACCCCACTGCCGATCACGCCGCCATCAGCAAAGTTCAACGGCGGCTCTGGAACAATGCTTTTCGTGATCCGCTCGCGCAGCTCACTCAGCTCGTCGAGCGCAGCTTGCAACGTCTGCATGCGCTCGGACGTCAACCTTCCGACCGCAATTTTCACCGCTGGAATTCTCCCCAGCGATGCAGCCAGCGCCAGCACGTCGCGAGGATTCGCAGTTTCGAGCGTTACCCGGCTCAACAGGCGCTCCAGATCGAGAATGCCATCGAGCGCGCGCCGCAACTCCTCGCGCGCCATCAAATCCTTCACACCCGCTTCCACCGCGTCGAGCCGAGAATTGATTTCCCCCAAATCCAGCGACGGTCGCAGAAGCCAGGCCCGCAGCAATCGTTTGCCCATGGGCGTCATCGCCGTGTCGATCGAGCGAAACAAAGTCACGCCTTCGTCGGCGCCAGCGAACAGCGGTTCGATCAACTCCAGATTGCGAACGGTGACCGCATCGAGCACCAGGCAGTCCTGCCGCTCATACCAGCCAATGCGATCGACGTGATCGAGTGCACCGCGCTGTGTGGAGCAGACATAATAGAGAATCGCCCCGGCCGCCGAAGCGGCCGCGGTTCGTCCCGCCAATCCAAATCCTTCGAGCGACAGCACGCCAAATTGATTTTCAAGCAACGGAAGCGCGTGATCGGGAGAAAAGATCCAGTCATCGAGCGGAGTCTCAGTGTACAGGGAGGACCCAGGTGGAGACAGCCGCCCTCGGCCGTCCGCCCGAGCGAAGCTCGGCAGTTCGGTCGATGCCGTTTCTCCCGCCGCCGCGTCGAATAACGGCGCCGCCGAACCGTAGAGCAGTTCCTTGGGACGCAACTGTTCCAGCTCTTCCTGAATGCGCCGCAGCGCACCATCCCCAGCAAATTCCGTCGCGCGAAACTCGCCCGTCGATAGATCCAGTGCCGCGAATCCTACCCGTTCGCGCACCCCAGCGATCGCCGCCAGAAAATTGTTCTCCTCCGATCCGAGCGAAGAGTCCGCCGCAGTGCCCGGCGTCACGACCCGGGTTACTTCGCGCCGAACGAGTTTCTTGGCCAGGCGCGGATCTTCCATCTGCTCGCAGATCGCGACCTTGAATCCCTTGCGGATGAGCTTGCTGATATATCCCTCGGCTGCGTGGTAAGGCACGCCGCACATAGGAACCGCCAATCCCTTCTCTTTGTTGCGCGACGTCAGCGTGATCTGCAGTTCTTTGGAGGCGACGATTGCGTCATCGAAAAAAAGTTCGTAAAAATCGCCGAGCCGGAAGAACAACAACGCGGTGGGATGCTCTTTTTTGACAGCGGCATACTGCCGCATCAGCGGAGTGGACGGCTCGGTCATCTTCAGGCGTCAAAGCGGCAGCACTTCGGCGGATTATAACAAAGCGCGCGCCGAGGTTTGCGTTGCATTTACACCCGAAAACTATGGCAAACAAATCCTGGTTGACTCCACCTTCAGACAGTGTTCTCCTTTTCTGTGGAACTCCGCAAAGATCCCATCACGCGCTCATGGGTCATCACAGGTGACGACCTGGCCAGCCCGACGCAGCGCAGTGATTCTGTCTGCCCATTTTGCTCCGACTCATCCTCCTCGCCGCACGTGATCGCGCATTCCCCGGATCAACCTGGAGCATCCTGGTCGGCGCGTGCCGTTGTCCATCCCACACCTCTTTTTCACATCGAGGGCGAACCGGGACGCCGCGGCGACGGCATTTACGACCGCATGCAATCGGTTGGCGCGCACGAAGTGGTGGTGGAAAATCCACGTCATGACCGTCATCTTTGGAACGCCAGCGATGAAGAGATTGGGCATTTTCTGCGCCTCGCCGCCGAGCGCATTCTCGACCTGAAGCGCGATCCGCGCGTGAAATACGTCAGTCTGTTCAAAGATTACGGCCACAACGCCGGCCAGGAATTCAGCCATCCGACTTCGCAGATCACCGCCACCATGTTTGTGCCGCGCCGTGTGCTTTATGAATTGCGCGCCGGACGGGAATATTTCGTCAGCAAAGAGCGATGTGTATTCTGCGACATCATTCAGCAGGAGGAACGCCAGACGCAGCGGGTGGTTGAAGCTCGTGGCGACTATCTCGCCATTTGTCCGTACGCTCCGCGCGTCCCCTACGAAACCTGGATTCTGCCGCGCAATCACGACGCCTCATTCGAACGCACCGGTCTTAACAAGCCCGGACTACGAGTGAACCTGGCTGCGCTCCTGCGCCGCACGCTGCAGCGTGTGCGCTCCATTACCGAGGATTTCCATCTCGTTCTTCACACTTCGCCGAGCAGTCTCCATCCTTCGAAGAATCTCGGCTACTGGAAGACGATCGACGAGGATTATCACTGGCACATTGAGATTTTGCCGGTCGTTCCTTCGAAGGCGCGTTCCTACACGTTCAAGGAGGTTTATTATTCGCCCGTCAGTTCCGAGACTGCGGTCCAACAATTGCGCGAGGCACGAATCGATGGTTGACGTGCCAGTCCATTGCACATCCTGCTAAAATCCCTGCCGTTATGAAAGAACCCCTGCGACATCTACTCTGTTGCAGCTTGATCTTCGCGGCCACTTTCGCGATCGCTCAAGAAAAAGCCGAGGCTCCAGCGAATTCGCAGCCGGTTTTAAGAGTGTGCCACGTTGAGAATCCACCTCCCTGTGCGGATAAGCCGCCGAGCATCATTCACGCTCCCATTGCACGATGCTCAAAAGAGTCCGTGAAGGGGCGAGTTCATGGCACGGTTGCCCTAATGGTTGTAGTCGGGATCGATGGACTCGGTCACGACCCTGCGGTGGTGCAATCGCTCGGCTACGGATTGGAGGATGAGGCCATTCTGGCCGTGGCGAAGTGGAGGCTCAAGCCCGGCGAAAGTGCTGGCAAGCCTGTTCCAGTGGAAACTCGCATCGAGGTAAAGTTCAGTTGCCCTCTGTTCTAGACAGAACGCGCAGGAGAATGCTTGCCATGGGACGCACCGGAATTGCGCTGCACTGCCTGCTATTCTTCGGTATTTGTGCGGTTCAGAACGGCACCACGCCCTCCGGCAAACAGAAAGTCCTCTGGCAGAAACTCGAAGTACGCATTCACGAAATCGATGATCACCTCGACGGCGTCATGGGAGTCGCCATCGAAGACCTCACGGCCGGCGATCAGTTTTTCCTTCACGAAGATGAAGTCTTCGCCCAGGCCAGCTCCATCAAGATCACGGTGCTTGCAGACTTGTATCTGCAGGCGCAGCAGGGAAAACTCAAGCTCACTGATCTCTATACCGTGCAATCGTCCGATCTCGTTCCCGATAGCGACGTCATGAACGGTCTCACACCGGGCGTCACACGGGTCACGTTGCGCGATCTCGCGACCATGATGGTCGCCGTGAGCGACAATGCCGCCACCAACGTCCTGATCGATCGCGTGGGCATGCAAAACGTCAACACCATGCTCGATTCGCTAGGCCTCACGCGCACCCGGCTGCGGCGAAAAATGATGGACCTCGAGGCTGCCAGGCAAGGCCGCGAGAATATTTCCACCCCTCGCGAAATGATGCAATTGCTGGATCTTATTTTTCACGGCAAGCTGCTCGATAAAGATACAACTGCGGATTTTTTCAAAATGCTGAGCACCAACAAGCGATCGTTCCTTCCCCGCGATCTGCCCGCCGATGTGAAAGTTGCCAACAAGCCCGGCGAACTGGAAGCCGTTCGCAACGATTCTGGAATCGTATTCGTGGAAGGTCGTCCATACGTAATTTGCGTGATGACGGGCTATTTACGCAACGAACGCGATGGCGAGGATGCGATCAGCAAGGTCTCGCTTGCGGCCTGGCAGATGTTCGATCGCCTCAGTCGTGCGACCGAATATGGCAGAGTCGTTTCCCCCGGAAACGGCACCCGGTGAGCAGGATCGGACCATCGAAGCAAGCCCGACTACTTCACGACGGTAGTGGCGCGCATCGGGGCAACCTGTAGCCGCAAAAAACGCTGGGCGGCAAGGCCGTCGAGGGGCTGCGAGAAGTAGTATCCTTGCCCATATTCGCATCCCATTTCCCTCAGTCGTTCAGCCTGGCGGGGTGTCTCAATGCCCTCGCCGATGACCTTCAAACCTAGTTTTCGAGCCAGCATAAGAATCGTCTCGACAATATCGCTGGAGGCGCGGTCGGTCTGCATATCCCGCACCAGCGATCGTTCGATTTTCAGCGCCTCGACAGGGAACTGCCATAGTCCGCGCAACGATGAAGCTCCAATGCCAAAGTCATCAAGAACCACGCCAATGCCGAGATGCTTGAAGTGCGAAAGCAGAGTTACTGTATGCTTCGGATCGGCTGCGGCCACACTTTCCGTCATTTCCAACTGTAGCCTCGACGGATCCAAACCTGTTTCGTACAGCACGTCCTGGATGTCGCTCACCAGGCGTGCATCCGTAAACTGACGCGCCGACAAATTCACCATGATGTTCAAAGTTTTGCCGGTATAGTGCGTTGCCTCCCATTCGCGCAATTGCCGGCATGCCTCGAGCATCAGCCAGTGGCCGATTGAGACCAGAATTCCACTGTCCTCCGCCGCCTCGATGAACAAGTAGGGCGAGACCAGTCCCTGCGTCGGATGTTGCCAGTGCAACAGGGCCTCAAACCCCACAATATTACGGGTTGCGAGCTGGATGACCGGCTGGTAATAAACCCGAAATTGCCGCTCGCAATCGCCGTCCGCAGGTCGGATTCGAGCCGCAGCCGGCCTGCGGCACGCGTGTGCATGGCTTCATCAAAAACTTCGCAGCGTGACTCGCCTAGCGCCTTCGCACGCCGCATGGCCACATCTGCATCGCGCAACATATCTTCGGGTTGAACATGTGCGGGCGTGCTCAAAACGATGCCAATGCCGACCGACGGACGCAGTTCCCGCGAATCCGCAAATAGAGGCTCGGCAACCGCTTGCTGAATGCGCTTCGCAATCCGCAGGTCGTCGCTCGGATCCTTCACCGTGTCCAGCAGGATGGTAAATTCATCGCCGCCCAGGCGGGAGAGCAGTGGTTCTTCCCCCGGTGCAGCCTGACCTTCGATGCGCGCCACTGTATCGGTTTGCCGCAGGAATGCACCGATGCGACGTGCGATTTCCTGCAAAATCTCATCGCGATTCACGATTACCAGCTTGGCCACCTTGCCACTCGCATCCCGGATCGTGCTGGCCACCAATTCCAGCACGCGCCAGCTGCCGTCTTTGTGCTTGATGCGATATTCCAGCCGCTTGCCAGCTCCCGTCTCGCGTGCCTCCCACGCCGCATCGAGCACCCGAAACCGATCCTCGGGATGGATCTGCTCGAACGCCGATGTTTCTCCCAACTCCGCAGCCGTGTACCCCAAAATTCGCTTGTACGCGGGACTGTTGTACAAGCGCCGGCCCTTCACGTCCACTAACGCAATCATGTCCGCGGCATTTTCCGTGACGATCTTGAACAACTCCTCGTTGTTCTTCGACTTTGTTTGAACGTGATATAGCGCCAACTGCTGATACAGGGCCAGAATGGCTGGCGCTCCCAGCGGAATCCAAAACCACTGCACGTGCATACGGTGCTCTCCCCGCTAACATATCGGCACAATCACGCTTGAGATTTAATTCAAAGCAAGTCAGGGAGAGCTACGGCCCAGCCCTACGCCGCACTTTTGTTTTCAGAGACTTGCCCGAATCAGCCTGGCGCGCGAATCGCGATGAAGCCCGCCTGCAGACAAAAATTTCACCAACCTCCATAATGTCTGCATGACGGTTCGCCGCCTCAAGACCTACGCCGGTGCGCAAGGTTACGTTTACCAGTACTACTTTGTCGGCAGGCGCGCCGCTCTTCCCGACGACCCCGAAGCACCAGCTCTGGAATTCATCTTCGACGTGACGTCCGATAGAAAGCTGACCTACGCGGTGAGCATCTTTCTTCCCGAAGCTGCGAGCCTTGCCTGGAGCAGCATGCACGGCCGTTCTCTCACCGATGCCGAACAATATGCCGGGGCCAAGATGCGCCTGTTTCGTGCATTCGACGAACTGGCAGATGTGAAAGCTAGCGGCCGTCGCTTGACCATCGACTCCGTACTTCTCGAAGAAGCGATGTCGACGCTCGGAGTGGAATGATGGTTGTATGTCTGCCCAGGAACTCCATTTTGGATGGAGCAGCACTTCGGCGCTGCGATTAAGGCGCCAGAATTCCGCTCACCGCCTTGGCCACGACCGATTTCCAGATGAATGTCCGCGGATCGATGAGATCGAAGTGTCCCGCACTGGAAACCTCGATGATCTGCACATTTTCTCTCGGTTTGCGGTGTAATTTTGCAGTCGCATAGTTTTCGCTGAACTCAGGTGGCACCACATCATCATCCCCGCCATGAATCAGCACCTGCCGTGCCTGGGGAATCGAAAGCTGCATCGGATCAGCCTCCCGATAGTGCTCCGGAACTTCCGCCGGCGTCCCATGCAGAAACTCCACCACTGCATCGTTGCTCAAGTGCAGTTCATACGCTCGTTCGAGATTCACCACCCCGGCGAGTGAAATCACCCGGTCGACGCCAGCTTCATGTGCGGCCAAACCTAGAGCAAGCTGGCCGCCGGCGGAATGTCCGGTCACCACAAACTTCTTTCGATCGAAGTTGTGCCGCGATGCATTCTGCACCAAAAATCGATAGGCCGCCCGGATGTCGTCGAATGTGCCGGGCCAGCCTCCGCCCGCGTTGCCTACGCGCCGGTATTCCACATTTGCGGTCGCCAGGCCGGAAGCCGTTAGCGCCGCGCAAAGATGGCTGGCGTGGTCCAGATTGTATTTCGCCCGCCAGTAGCCGCCGTGGATGTTGATGACTAGCGGCGCCGGATCTTTGCCAACATGCTTCGGAAACCGCAGATCGACGAACTGCTGAGCATCCGAGCCATAGGAGACCCGGGCATCGGCGGGCGTCGGCGGCAGCGTAAGAATGTCATCCGGCATGTCTCAGCCGACTCCTTCTCGACCATTCTAGTGCGGGTAGGCTTTTTGGGAAGGGCACGACCTTAGTTGTGCCGCCAAAGCCGCCCAGATCAGCGGCTTGAGCCGTTGAGGGAAACCTGTCATCCAGCTTGTGCATTTTGGAAATTCGCTAGACTCGTGCTCCCGGTCACTTCCCTCTGTAGCCCCCATCACTGCGCGGCATCGCATCCACGATTATCGTAACGCCGGCTTTCGATCACACCCCAGGTCATCTGTCTCGGGATCGGGCTCCGGCGCCTGTCTCGAAAAAGGCTCTCGCCTGAGCCCCTTCCCAACAAGGAAGGAGCATCTTTTATGTTTGCTCGTGTTTTGGAAGTTCCCATCTATGCGGAAAAGAAGAACGAACTGATCAAAACAGTTCGCCGCGAAATCGTCCCCATCCTCAAGCAACAGCCGGGATTCCTCGATGTTCTCCCGCTCTTCCCCGAAATCGAGAATGAGAAAGTGCTGGCCATTAGCCTCTGGACCGACAAACGTTATGCGGAGAAATTCGAAAAAGAGTCTTTCGCCAAGGTCGAGGAGATCGTGAAATTCTTCCTCACCGGCCCGGTTACGCTTAAGGTCTATGACGTCGAGACCACCCTCTGTGACCATCTGGTCGAGGCCCTGACCGTGGCTTCCTGATCCTGCCGCAGCGTAAACGAAAAAAGAAATGATTCAGCCGGAGCGTTTTTCGCTCCGGCTTTCTTATTGAACGCAGCTTCATCATGCTTCCCCGCTATTCGTACCGCAGTGCCTCAATTGGATCCAGGTGCGCCGCGCGCATGGCTGGCACCATGCCGCTGATCACTCCTACCACCGCCAGTATCGACGTCGCGATCAGCAATATCATGGGCGAAACTACCAAACGAATGTCTCCCGCCTCGGCATGTTTCGCCATCGCACTGTAAAGCGTCAACCGCCCCACCGAAAGGGAAACGATGTAAGAAAGCACGATGCCGAGCAGGCCACCAATGGCCGTGATCACCATCGCTTCGGACAGGAATTGGAACAAAATGTCCCTCCGTCGCGCGCCCAGCGCCTTCTCCACGCCAATCTCGCGCGTGCGCTGCGTCACCGAGACCAGCATGATGTTCATCAATCCAATTCCGCCGATGCTCAACGTCACCGTGCCGATCACACCCAGCAGAATCTTCAGCATCGCCGACATGATGCCGAACTGTGAGAGCTGTTTCTGGGCGTCGAACACGAAAACGGCGCGCGCATCGTCAGGCTTGAAATTGTGCGCCGCCGCCAGGCTTTCCTTGATCGACTTGGTCATCTTCTCGTGGTCGAGTCCCGCCGAATCGAGCCATATCCCATCGAGATAGTGATTGTCGCGAACCACGTCGATGGAATTGAAGGGAATGTAGATGACGCGATTATCGTCGCTGTCGCCTTCCTGCATGCGGGGTTTGAGCACTCCCACCACCTGAAACGTGACGCCCGCCACGCGAATCGTTTCGCCCACCGCATCCATCCCTGAAAACAGACGATCGCGCGCCTCCGAGCCGAGAACGGCATACAGCCCGTGCTGGGCATTGTCGGCATCGTTCAGAAATCGTCCCTCCGCGACGTCAAGATTCCAGATGTCTTGAATCGCCGGGTCGAGCCCCATCGCCGGAAACGTGAATGAGCGATTGTTGTTTTGTACCGTCGAATCCTTTTCCACCATGCGCGAGGTGTTACGGCACAGCGGCACATTGTTGCGCAACAGGTCGAGATCATCATTGGTGAAATGAACCAGCACGCCGGCCTTATTGCCGCCCGCCTGCAACGACGTGCGTCCGGGAAAAATGCCCACCGCCGTTGCCCCGAAGCTCTGGAAGATGTTGGTGATCGCTTGGCCAAATCCGTTGCCATAGGCAAGCAGAAGCACCACCGTCGCAATGCCCCACGCCATTCCGGCCATGGTCAGCAGCGTTCTCCGAAGGTCATGCCGCATGGCCGAGACTGCCTGCCGAACCAGGTCGAAGTGCGAAGTGACGACTGGCTTGGCACGTGGACGCGCCCGCGTGTGCCTTGTTTCCGGAACACTCGCCGCCGATAATGCAACCGTTTCTTCTATAACAGGATTCATCTCTAACAAGACTCAAATTAAGAAGGATTCAACGCCCCGCTGTCTATTCCTTCCGCAGTGCCTCCACCGGCTCCAGCAGCGCCGCGCGGCGTGCCGGGTAAAGTCCGGCAGCCACGCCCGCAATCGCCAATGACGTGACCGCCAGAATTGCAGTCGACGGCACCAGTTTCGGCGGATCAAAATTGCCCATATCCACGCCGGAAAGTGCGGCCATGATCGCCGCTGCGCCGGCAATGCCGATGCTGCCGCTCAGCAAAGTCAAAAACGCTCCCTCCACAAAGAACTGAAACATGATGCTGCCGTTGGTTGCTCCCACTGCCTTGCGCAACCCGATTTCCCGGGTTCGGTCGGCTACGGCCACCAGCATGATGTTGATAATCCCGATCGCTCCCAGCGCCAGCGTGACCAGCCCCACGCTGCCGAGGAATGTATTCATGGCGTCGAAAATTTTTCCTACCTGATCCACCGTCTCGATCGTGTCCCACTCATCGAAGGAATCGGAATTGTTCGGATCAAACCCGTGATTGCGCCCAATCACGTGATGCACTTCCCGCATCGCCTGCTCGTGCAGCGCCCGCGTCTTGGGCTGATAGTTGATCATCGAGATCACGTCGGTGCCCTCGCCGACGTTCAGTGGAGGAAAGTATTCGTGCATCGTGCTGTAAGGCACGTAACTCTGCAGGTTCTGATTCGTATTGTCGCCGTGGCCGATGCGGGCAAGAATGCCGACAACCTCGAAGCGAACGCCATTTAAAAGTATCGTTGTGCCCACCGCGGGCCGTCCAAAGAACAGCGTCCGGCGGGTTTCATCTCCCAGCACGATGACTGGCCGCTTCTGCGCCTCATCCATGTCATTGAGCCAGCGCCCTTCCTTGATCGGCAGATATCGGATGTCCGTTATCGACGCCGGAACTCCGTTGATGCGCCCACTCGACTGGTAGAAATCGCTGACCGCGTGGATGTCGCTTCTTCCCACCACTGGCGCCGCTGCCCGCACGCTCGGGCAATCCCGAACAATGTCCAGATAATCCCGGTAGGTCAGGTAGTACTGCCGGAGGGCCGTGAAACTCCCGTTCATCGCAGGGGCCCTCCCCGACCAGATGAACATCACGTTCTCGCCCACCGAGGCAAACTGCTTCCGATTGCCCTCCCGAAAACCCTCGCCCACGCCCACCAGCAGCAGCAGCGAACCCACGCCCCACGCGATCCCAAACATGGTCAGAAAGGAACGCAGCTTATGCGCCCACAGCGTTTGAAGAGTCTGACCGAAAATGTCGAAGACGAGGCGCATTGCCTGATTATACGGGTGCTTTCCGCCGTGATTGTCATTGGATCGTCGCCGCGTACTGATTCTTGCAATCTTTCCATTTTCAGGAGAAATTCATTCCGAATCGCAGACAAGTTGGTTATTCTCTAGCGGTACGACTTTTTTCGCGATAATGTCCGCAACCATGATGACCGTTGCCCTCAGCGAATTGTTAGGCGCCACCGTCTATGACCCGTCTGGCGCCCCGAGTGGCCGTGTGCGCGAGGTCGCGCTCGCCCCGCAGGAGGACCGTTCGCGCATTGTCTCGCTCATCGTGAAAACTAAAGCCGGCAACCGTGTGCTGCCCTCTGCCGCGGTTTCCGCGATCAACGGTGGTGTCAAGGCCGCAACTCCCGCGGGCGAGTGGCCGGCCGCCAACGGCACCGAAGGATTATTTCTGCTCGAGCGCGACCTGCTCGATCAGCAGGTAATCGATATCAACGGGCGTAAAGTCGTTCGCGTCAACGATGTCGAGCTCAACATCGACACTCCCAAAACCGACGCCCAAAAAGAGGGAACGCAGCCCCGCACCGTCGTGCGCGTTCATTCGGTCGATGTCGGCGCGCGCGGCGCCGTTCGCCGCCTGCTCCGGGGCGTAGCTCCGAAATCGGCCCTGCATGCCCTGCTTGGCCGGATTCCTCCTCGCACCATCCCCTGGAACTTCGTCGACGTCATCGAGACCGACCCCGCCCGCCGCGTCAAGCTGAAGATTTCGCACGAAGGCCTGGCCAAACTGCACCCGGCCGATATCGCCGACATTGTCGAAGAACTGGCTCCCGACGAGCGCCAGGCGGTTTTCCAGACGCTCGACGAAGAGACTGCTGCCGAGGCGCTCGAAGAAGTCGAACCAAAAGTCCAGAAGGCGATCGTCGAGTCACTGGATTCCGAGCGCGCCGCCGAGATCGTCGAAGAAATGAATCCCGACGCGGCCGCCGACCTGCTCGCCGACCTGCCTGAGGAACGCACCGAACAGATCCTCGTGCAGATGGAGCCCGAGGCCCAGCAGGACGTCGTGGAACTGCTCGAGCACAAGGAAGAAACCGCTGCCGGGCGCATGACTACGGAATTTCTAGCGCTGCCTGTGACTGCAACCGTGCAGAATGCGATCGATTCCATGCGCGAGTTCGAAGGCGGAGTCGAGGCCGTCAGCACTATCTATCTCGTCGACTCCCACGGTACCCTAGTCGGCGCCGTGCCTTTAGCCCGCATCGTCCTTGTCCCTCCCACCGCGCCCATGCTTTCGTTGACGCAGGAGCCTCTGATCCTCTCGCATGAGGGCGTCGCCGACAACGAAGTCGCCGAACTATTCGATAAATACAACCTGCTCACTCTTCCCGTTGTCGACGAGCACAATAAGCTGACCGGCATCATCACCTCCGATGACGTAATCAGCATGCTGCGTGCCAAGCTGTAGGATCACTCCGATACCGCGGCCCCGCACAAATCGCTGGCAGGTGATTCCAAAAATAAACTTCAATCCTGCACTTTTTCTTTGGCCAGATTCGCACTCTGCATTTATCCTGTGGCGTCGTCGATCGTAATTCGCTCCATTTTTATGTCTGTGAAAAGTGCGCATGAGGTTCCTGAGACGCTGGAAGACCCGGATTCTGCTGTTCTTCGCCGTCGTCGGCCCGGGTTTTATTACCGCAAACGTCGACAATGATGCCGGCGGCATCCTCGTCTATTCCCAGGCCGGCGCTCAATTTGGACATCTTCTGCTGTGGACCATGATCCCGACCACGATCGCGCTGATCGTGGTGCAGGAAATGTGTGCCCGCATGGGCGCCGTGACCGGCAAGGGTCTGAGCGACCTAATCCGCGAAGAATTTGGCCTGCGCATCACTTTTCTCATGATGATCGGGATTCTGGTCATCAACTTCGGCAACGTCGTCACCGAGTTCATCGGCATCGCCACCAGCCTTGAACTCTTCGGACTGCCCCGCTTTGCTACCGTGCCAATCTGCGCCCTCATCGTGTGGGTCATCGTGGTTTACGGTCAGTACAAGAGCGTCGAAAAAATTTTCCTCGCCGCGTCTTTTTTCTATATAACGTACATTTTTGCCGGCGCGCTCGCCCATCCTGCCTGGATCGATGCCACCAAAGCCACCTTCGTCCCGCCAAAGCTAAGCGCCTTTCGCGATCAGGCTTACCTGTTCATGGTGATCGGTGTCGTCGGCACAACCATCGCTCCCTGGATGCAGTTCTACCTGCAATCTTCCATTGTTGAGAAAGGCGTGACTAAACGCGGCTACAATGCCTCGCGTCTCGATGTGATTGTGGGCTGCATTTTCACCGACGTCGTGGCCTGGTTCATCATCGTTGCTTGCGCCGCCACGCTTTGGATTCACGGCTTCCGCGACATTAAATTTGCGGCCGATGCGGCACAGGCTCTCAAACCACTGGCGGGCGATTACGCGTACATCCTATTCGCCGTTGGATTATTCAATGCATCCCTTTTTGCCGCGTCGATCCTTCCGCTCTCCACGGCCTACACCGTTTGCGAAGGATTGGGCTTCGAGTCCGGCGTCGGCTTGAAATTCAGCGAGGCGCCGTTCTTTTACTGGCTCTACACCCTGCTCATCGTCGCCGGCGGCGCGCTTGTTCTCGTGATCCCCGCCCCCAGACTGGTCCAAATCGTTCTCTGGTCGCAGGTGCTCAATGGCGTTGTTCTGCCCTTCGTACTCATCTTCATGCTGCTGTTGATCAACAAGAAGGAATTGATGGGTGAGTACACCAACACGCGCTTGTTCAACGTGATCGCGTGGGTCACGACGGTTGTTGTCATCGGACTTTCAGTCGCGTGGATGTTTGGCTCATTCATCGGCGGATGACATCGCAGCAAGATGCGCCCGGCCGTGCTCTGGATCGTGAACCCGCGTTCCCGACCCATCGCACTAGCCGCGGTGATCCTTCTGCTCACACTCGTCATCATCGGAAACTATCGCTGGGTGTCCGACATCATCGCTGGCTGTTTTCTCGGAATCTGGATAGGGTGGGCAACCACTCAACTCGGGCAATCCCGGGAAGCAATGGAAACCGAAACGCAGATCGTAACGGGCTTAGAGCAACTTTCCTGCGGCCAAGTTCCGCACCAGCGTCAGATCGGCCTCAAGGAAATCATACTTCGGAAGATCTTTCGGCCAAGCCCATTGCACATCTTTGAAGATGCGATTCTCGATCTCTCCCTGAAACTCCCGCACCACAAAGAATCGCAGTTCCACCATTCCGCCATTCGGATACTCGTGCTGAATTCGCGCCACTTCATCTCCAATCGTGGCTTGAATTCCCAGTTCTTCTTCGAGCTCCCGGCGCAGAGCGTCGCGCGGCTGCTCGCGCTCTTCGATTTTTCCTCCCGGAAATTCCCACTTCAGCGGCATCGTCTGATGGCGCGTGCGCTGGCAGACCAACAGCTTGCCATTCTGGACGATCAATCCTGCGACCACCCGTTTCATCGGCCGGCAGTTTCCAGTTTCTTTCCCACGACTTCGGCGCAGTGTTGCACCAGTGCCTGGTGCTCCGGCGTAAACGCGGCAGGAAAGTGGCTGTCGATATCCAGTTCTCCTACCACCTTTCCATTCTTAAACACCGGCACCACAATCTCAGATTTCGTTTCCAGAGAGCACGCCAGATAGCGCGGATCTTTGCTCACGTCGTCGACCACCACCGTCTGTCCGCTTGACGCCGCCGCGCCGCAGATTCCCTGGTTCAGCGGGATCCTCGTGTGCGGGGTCATCGCCCCCTCAAAAGCGCCGAGAACCAGCATGGGCGGCTTTGCCCCGGGCTCGAGCATGTAGAACCCTACCCAGTTATATTTCAGCATGCGGTCATGCAATAGCTTGACCATTTTCCGCATCAGATCCTGAGCGGTCGGCTCCGCTTGCGCCAGATCGCTGATTTCGTTTCGCACCTCTCCCAGTTTGTCGGCAACGGGCATGAGTAAATCTTAACTCAGACAGCTTTGTGCAAACTTGTGGAAGACCGAACCTCGGTAATCTGCCGGATTCCTTTCGTGCGCTCAAATATTTCCGGATGGATCGCCCATGCCAGAGCATCGAGTCCCGCCAGCAGCGTGGGCGCGGGCGTATTGAGGAACTCGTCCCGAATGCAGTAAACGCGCCCCGCTCGTGCCGCCGACGTCTCCTGCCAATTCCGGCCCGTGATATTTTTTTCCAGCGGAACCCGATCTCCCGCCCCGCACCACGCCGCAATCAATACCTCTGGATCGAAGCCAGCAATCTGCTGTGCATCAACCTGACGCCCCGGCTCGCCGATGAACTCGCCGCCCGCGGCCTCAACCAGTTCCGCCACCCATTTCTGTGAAGCAATGATGGGTTTTCCCCACTCCTCGCAGAACACCCGCGGCCGAGCTGACTTGGCCATCCTTGCCTGGACCTCCCCAATTCTTCTCCGCATTTCCACAATTACGGCTTGTCCCGCGTCCATTTTCCCAACCATCCCCGCAATCGTTGCGATATCAACATAGACATCCCCCAACGTCCTCGGCGCCAGCCCCAGAAATCGCACTCCAGCTTTGAGAATCTCTGCAACCGCTTTCTCCTGGTAAGGCACTGAAGCGATCACCAGATCCGGCCGCGCCCCGAGAATTTCCTCCGCATCGGCCGTCCAGGAATCGGAGAGAATCTTGCGCTGGCCGTCAGCGACTGCAGGCACAACATCCGCGCAATACCGAGTGCACGCGACCACGCGCCCCAGTTCGCCAATCTCATTCAGGATTACCGTCGCGCTGGGCTGCAGACACGCAATTCGGCACGCTGTAAATGACGGAAGTGTAGAAGAAAGGCCCATGCCTCGGAACGGGAGCAGAAAGACTTGGACCGCTTGGCAAAGATTGCCTAATGCAGACTAAGTGGCGTGGTCAAGCTTCCAACATGCCCACTCAGATTATCCCGCACCACAAACTTTACCTGATAGTCGCCCGGGGGAAGCTTTAGAGAATTCTTGTAGTACAGGCCCTCTCGTTTCAGCCGGGCCAGTCCGTCCGGGTTTACCTTCCCCTTCACGCTGTGCCCCTCTTTAACGACCGACGAACCGTTCCTGCTCGCTTCCCATATGAAGTCGACATTGACAGGGTGAGCGTCGGTTTCTCCGATTACATTCGACGCCGGCACAATCATGGCAAACTCGGCATTTCGATCCGTACCCGATTTGGCGGTGGCCTCGTTCCAACGCACCATTAACGGCACTCCTGTGCTGTCGAATGGGGACATGAGGGCGAAACTTTCATCCGCCTGCTGCGTCGATTCTGGATTCAGCGTGGTTTTTCCCACCAGGAATCCGGTGCGTGCGCGGACCCTCGCTCCTTCGCGATCTGTTTTGACCTGCAGGCTGCGCCATCCGGGCTTCAAATTCTGTGAATTACGGTAGTAGCCAAGAACGTAATACGACGACGAATCGTCGACGGCCTGCGCAAACCCCCTATCTAGGTCGTTCCGGTTATAAAATGCACGTCCTCCGGTCATCTCCGCGAACACTTGAAGATTATGCAAGGTCGCATCCAGTAAACGATTTCGCGCCGTCGCTTGATCAAGCACAGCTTGGCCAGATCCCACCGTGTTGTTGAACAGATCGTGCATCGGAGGCGGCCCATTGACAGTCTCGCTTGAACCAAGGCCGCGCACATCAATCGGATAGACGGAGATCTGGGCGTCATTGAGCGCTTCCATCGTGCGCTCATACAGCAACGCTAGCCTTGGGTCGGCCGGGCCGGGTGAGCCGGACTCCACATAAAAAGGAAAGCTGCCCGTCGCCCACACCAGAGACTTCCTTCCTGGCACCCCGCAGACTGACCACGCAATCGCCAGGAACGCTCGTAGTGTTCGATCAATGGCCTGCTCTTGCTGGAACTGTGCCTCTGTTTGTGCCGCGTCCTGTTCCAGATGCAAGCGTTCGGGTGACGAAGAAAAACTCTGCGGGCTCACCGCGAAACCCTCGGTCGCCGGTGTTTCACCCTTCATGTTCTTGACTATTGCAACCACCGAAGCCGGATCATCCATCAACCCCGACAACTTTTGCACGCCTTTTTCGGTGATGCGCATTAAGGCGACCGAGGTTGTCGCCTGAAGATTCTCGCTGAGGTATTTCAGGAGATATTCCCGCCCCGTTTCCTGATCTGAAAAGGGTGTATTGACTGCGTCCAAAACTACCATCGTGAGCGCAACCCGCTTATCTGCGTTGAACAGAAGATTCGTGTAGGTATTTGGCAGAGTCGACATGTTCGACGGTCGCGATCTGCTGGGCGTAACCTCCTCTAGAATCGCAATCTTCTGCTCGGCACGGTTTTCGAATACCTGAAAGTCGCTCTTCGTCAGGCCGTGTATATGGTTCCCTTTGTTGTCAGTGATTACAGTGGGCACCTGCACCATCGTGGTCTCGGACTTGAAGATTACAGGTTTCTGGGAATCGTCCGCCGGCCTGGCCAGGGCTGCCGGTCCGTTCCAACCCGCCAGCCAAATAGCTGGGATTAAGATCAAAGCCAGCGTGGAAATCCTTAGACGCAGGCGCATTACTACTCCAAAGTGGCGCTAATTATATGAAAATCCGAAGTCTTCGTCTATGCGAAAGAGGTCGCCAGATGCAGGAGTCCGCGAAAGTAACCCCACTTGCGGTGCAAAAGTCGCGACGAATGGCAGCGATTTGCGTTTATAATAAAAATCCCGTGCCCAAATACTCCATCGTCGTCCCGCTGCACAACGAGCAGGAGAACGTTACCGACCTCTACGACCGCCTCAAGGCCGTCATGGAGGCCCATGGTGAGTCGTTCGAAATCGTTCTCGTCGACGATGGTTCGAGCGATCACACCTTCGCCATGCTGCGCGAAATCGCGGCCGTCGATAGCCGGGTCACCGTGGTCAAGTTGCGCCGCAACTTCGGCCAGACCGCCGGCCTCGCCGCCGGATTCGATCATGCGCGCGGCGAATACATCATCGCCATGGATGGCGATCTGCAGCACGATCCCAACGACATCCCGATCTTTCTCGAGAAAATTGCCGCCGGGTACGACATCGTCAGCGGATGGCGCAAGGTTCGCGTGGACAATTTTTGGCTGCGCCGCATCCCCTCCCGCATCGCCAACTGGATGATGGCCAAAATCTCCGGCGTCGACATCCACGACTTCGGAACAACTTTCAAAGCCTATCGCCGCGACATCCTCGAACAAGTCCCGCTCTACGGCGAATTGCACCGCTTCATTCCCGCGCTCGCCTCCTGGCATGGCGCCTCGATCTGCGAAGTGCCCATCCGCAACGTCAACCGTGAGCGCGGAGCATCGCATTACGGCATCACCCGCACCTTTCGCGTCTTCTTCGATTTATTGACTATCCGTTTTCTGCTGCGCTATCTTTCGCGTCCGCTGCACTTTTTCGGCGGCCTCGGCATGATGAGCATCTTTGCCGGCAGCGGAATCGTTCTCTGGCTCGCCGCGGAAAAATTCCTTCGTCACGTTCCCGTCATGGCCGCCCACGGACCCCTCATGATGGCCTCTCTCGGCCTTCTGCTTGGCGGATTAAATCTTCTCGCCATCGGCCTGCTCGGTGAAATGCAGGTCCGCCACTATCACGAACCCAGCCGCCGCGCGCCCTACTCAGTCGATCGCATTTTGCGCTCGCAAAACGAAGAACACAGCGTCTCGGAGTAATTTCCATCCTCAATCGGCGGATATCCGCCCCCGTTGTCCAAGCGTACTACTGTGCGTTCAGCGTCACGTTATCTAACCACACGTTATATGGCTGTTGCGCATAATTTCCATCCATCTGGAAAGCGATGTCGATCTCATCCGCATACCAGCTCGACTGCGCCGTGTAATATGTGTCGACGTCGTACGTCTGATCGTTGACCTGCAACGAGATGTAATGCACCTGATCGCCCACGCGCTCAAGCGTCCAGATTGCGTGAATCCACGTGTTCGAGGGAAAATGCGTGCAGGGTACGCTCGTCGGCACCCAGACGCCGCCCGCATCGTTCCAGATGTCCCACTTCTGGTCGGCGTCAAAGTTGCATTCCGATCCCCACGTCCAGCGCGTTCCGCCGAATGTTTGGTTCACGTCAAACTCCAGCGCCTGCGATGCGTCACTGTTGTCGATGTAGAAGTACAGATCGAGCCCGAAGCGGGTGACGTTATCGCCCCCTCCCAGAGGAATCCAATAGAGCGCGTTCGAGTAGGGATGGGTTGCTCCTTCCAGGATGAACTTCG
>JASHOT010000222.1 GCA_030040965.1 Candidatus Sulfotelmatobacter sp.
CAAATTGCTCGTGGTCGACGACAATCCCATGGTGCTGGGAATGCTGCAGCACGCGCTGGCCCCGCTGGCGCAGGTCAGTACGGCGAACGATGCCGCAGACGCGCTGCTGAAAGCGGTCGACGATGTGCCCGATCTTCTGGTCTGCGATTACCGCATGCCGGGTATGGACGGCCGGCAGCTCATCGAGAAGCTGAAGAGCCGGCCGGCAACCGCAAATTTCTCCAGCGTGCTCATGGCAAGCAAGGCCGACATTGCCGAACGGCTTTCAGGGCAGGATGCGGCCGACGATTATCTCGAAAAGCCTTTCTTCTTGCGCGAAGCGACGCGCCGGGTGAAGCGCATGATCGACCGCATTGCGCTCGAGAAAATGGCCAAGACTGCGCCTTCGGATGGAGTGGTACGCGGCAGCCTGGCGCAGATGAACGTGATCGACCTCATGCAGTCGCTCGAAATGGGGCGCAAGAGCTGCCAGCTCACTCTCAGCAATGAAGGCGAGAAGTGCGAAGTATTCTTCGCCGAGGGCCAGGTGAAGCATGCAACCTACGGATCGCTGGTGGGCGACGCGGCCGTCTTCAAAGTGCTGCGCTGGACCGGCGGAAGTTTTGAGCTCGACTTCGAAGGCAAGACCAATAAGGAAACGACGCAGCTCAACACGCAGGGCCTGCTGATGGAGGGATTGCGCCTGCTCGATGAATCGCAGCGCGATGGCGGAGGCGAGGTGGAAGCGTCCGCGCCAGCCGCGAGTTCCTCTGCGCCAGCGGCTCCGGCCTCGGCACCGGCGGCGCGCGGCCGCCACCGGGAAGAAGAGGAAGATGTCCTCCTCGACAGCTGAGCCGCGGAAGGGCGCCGCGCTTACGGCGGCTGTCATCACGGTCAGCGATTCCTGCTCGCGCGGCGAGCGCGAAGATCGATCCGGTCCTGCGGTCGCGCAATCACTCCAGAAACTTCACTTCTCCGTTACCGTCCGCGAGGTCGTGCCTGACGATTCCATCCAGATTCAGAACGCGCTCATCCGACTGGCGCGCGACGTTCGTTTGATCGTTACCACCGGTGGGACGGGAATCGCTGCGCGGGATGTTACACCGGAGGCAACCACCGCGGTTTGCGACAAACTGATCGATGGCGTCGCCGAGCGCATGCGAATCGCAGGAACCAAGAAAACTCCCTTTGCTGCGCTCAGCCGCGGCGTCTGCGGGGTGCGCGGGCGAGCACTGATTCTGAATCTTCCGGGAAGCCCGGCAGGAGCGGTTGAATCACTGGAGGCGATTGCAGATCTGATTCCGCATGCCATCGACCTGCTCAGCGGAAAAACGGAACACGCATAGGGCAACGGTGCGTGACGAACATCTCCCGGGGATGACGGGCAGGGCCTCTGTCGCTCTATACACGCTGATGAAGAGCGTTAGAGTACATCCTTCAGCGTGACATCATAAGCCTGCAAAGCCTCGCTCCCCCGACGAACCGTAATGTGGAGAATCGTACCGGCTGGCTGAGTAAAGCTCGGATCATTGGGATCATCTAAAGGGGGCTTCCCGTTGATCGCAGTGATTTCGTCGCCGGGCTTGAGGCCAGCGGCTTCGCCGGGGCTGCCGGGGAACACGGTCATGACTTTGTCTACGCCATCCACGAAGTCGAGGATGAGTCCGGCACGATTGAAGATCTCGCGCCTGGCCCAGTCTGCGTTTTTTTCTAGATACATAACGCCGCGCATGCAATCGACGATCAGCGTAAAACGGTTGAGGATGCTTTGACCGATGTTTCCCGCGTTGGCGTTTTTGCCGTCCGCCTGGGTTAGAAGCCGGACTATGGGATTGGCGATTTCGAGGTCACCGATTCGCAATGAATGCAGGCGCATAAACCACGCCTCCGGCGCCGGTCCGCCGAAGCCGCGGCCGTTGTAGCCACGATAGTGGGCGCCAAGGGTGGCGACCAGATCGTGCTCCTGCACGAAGGCAGAGTTGAAAAACAGGCCGATCTGATTGCCGGTGTCGACGAGAAACGTGCCGGGAACACCGTCGGCTTCGGCCCGAATCCCAATCCCGTTGCTGTCCTTATGCAGGATGAGTGGAACGGCCGTACCGGTGCCCGCGTAATGGTAGCGGGAACCATCGAAGAAGGTGAGTTGGTTGTGTTCGAAGTCCACGCGGATGGCAAAGCGGAGCATAAGCTCCCAGCCGACGATCATCGTCGGCTCCCCGGAATCCTGGGGTATGTCCAGTACGTAGAACGTCTGGTCCCGGACGACGAGGTCTCCAATGTTCATCGTATCCACGTGTGCGGTGTGAACCGTGACCGCGCCGCCGATTGCTCCAAAGGACACGGGGCCCTGTTCGGCCTTCAGGCCGAGCCGCTTGGCCAAGGTTGCGCTGACAACGTTGACGCCTCCAGTGTCAAAGACAGTGCGGAAAGGGCCTTGCCCATTGATCTTCATGTCGAATGTCAGGCCGCCCTCGGCGGGGACCGTGACTTGACCTGAAGAGGGCATGGTGTAGTCGCTCGCGGAGGGAGGCTGGAAGCCGGATTCGGCGACTTGCGGTGATTTTCCGGGTCCCATGATCGCTCGGCCGGGATACACATCCGGCACGAGCTTCGCGTCGTCAATCAGCATCGTCCCCCCAACAACCAGATAACGCACCCCCACGCTCGGCTCCATGGGCTTTTCGAACGTGGCGCGATCGCTGATCGTCTCCGGATCAAAGACCACGATGTCCGCGTCCGCTCCCTCCTGCAGTCGCCCCTTGCGCTTGCCCTTCGGCGTCGACCGCTCCAGCATCTGCGCCGGCATCAGCGACATTTTCCGCACCGCCTCCATCAGCGTCAGAGTTTTCTTCTCGCGTACATACTGCGCAATCACCCGCGAAAAACATCCCGCATTGCGCGGATGTCCCGGCGCCCCGTCACTCGCAATCATCACCAGAGGATTGGCGATCACCGAATCCACCACCTCTTGCGTGTTCGAGAAGACGAGCACCGGTTGCGACTCGCTCGCGTTATGCAGCTCGT
>JASHOT010000223.1 GCA_030040965.1 Candidatus Sulfotelmatobacter sp.
GGGCTTACGATGGCACATTCCATCCAGCATCGGCCTTTCTTCTTACTCGTGGTCGGTCTTTTGCTGTGTTCGTCCGCATGCAGAAGCATTTCCGTGACAATGAAATTCGAAGGTTACTACGCGCTACTCTCGACTTGCCCTGTCGTTGTGGCCAGCAAACTGCGACCTTGGACTTACCATGGTCTGTTCGGACTACTGTATGTTTCCGGCCTACGTCTGGGCGAAGCGCGCAGTCTCGAGCTTCAGGACTTGGACCTTAAAGCGGCGGTGCTGACGATCCGCAGCGGCAAGTTTGGCAAGTCTCGACTCGTACCTTTGCACGCATCGACGTGCAAAGTACTGGCTGACTACATCGCGCGACGCAAACGTCATTGGGCAGGACGGCCGGTGTCCTCCTATCTGTTCGTTTCCAACTGGGGCAATCGTTTGGATGGCGGAGAGATTCATCGAACGTTCTATGCCTTGTCCCGGCAGATCGGTCTGCGCGGCATATCCGACCATCACGGGCCACGTCTGCATGACATGCGGCACCGCTTCGCAACCAACACACTGGTAACGTGGTATCGGTCCAACCTAGATCCAGAACGCCTCCTGCCGATCTTGTCCGCCTACCTCGGTCATGTCCACGTCGCGGACACGCAATGGTATTTAAGCAGCTCCCCGGAGCTGATGCGAGAAGCGATGCGCCGGCTCGAGCATCGATGGGAGGGTCGGCCATGATCCCCCCGATCACCCTGGCTGCGCTTTTGCAGCTACAAAATGAACCACAAGCAACGGCGGGAGATGCTGCGGAGAATCCAAAGCGAAGATCTCAGTTTGGAAGTTGTGCATCCCGACGCTGCAGGGATTGATATCGGCAACGAATCGCACTACGTGGCTGTGCCTTCCACACGAGACAGCCAACCCGTACGGCGCTTCGGTTGCACCACGGCCGAGCTGAAGGCGATGGCTGATTGGCTGAAGCAATGCAAGATTCAGACCATAGCCATACTGGGGTGTATTGGGTGTCGGTTTACGACATTCTCGAAGAAGCTGGGTTCGAGGTGTATCTGGTCAACGCTAACGCGACGAAAAACTTACCAGGCCGCAAAAGTGACGTGCAGGAGAGTCAATGGCTGATGAAGCTGCACACCTATGGTCTGTTGCGGAACTCGTTTCGGCCCTCTCAGGAAATCCGTACGATGCGAACTTATTGGCGGCAGCGCAACGATCTGGTGCGCGCAGCAGGGCGGCATATTCAGCGCATGCAGAAGGCACTCACGCAAATGAATATCCAACTAGCCAACGTGTTAAGTGACGTGGGTGGAATGACCGGGCAGGCGATCGTCAAAGCCATTCTAGCCGGCGAACGCGATCCCTATCAGCTGGCGGCGCTCCGAAACTGGCGGGTGAAGGCGAGCGAAGAAGAAATCGCGCGCAGTCTAGAAGGCAACTGGCAAGAAGAACATCTGTTTGTCCTGCAGCAGGAGCAGGATGGCTACCAGTTTTGCTTGAAGCAGATGGCTGAATGCGATCAGCGGCTGCAGCAATATCTTCTGCAGCAGGAGGACCGAAGCCAAGGAGCTAGTCTGCCGGAAGAGAAGCGGAGGGAACGGCTCAGGAAGAAAAAGAATGGCAATACGCCACAGTTCGACCTGCGGGCAGAACTATTTCGCATGACTGGAACCGACCTTACCCAAATCGATGGCATTGACGTCACGACGACCATGACCATTCTCAGTGAAGCAGGATGGGATATGAGCAAGTGGAGGACGGAACACCATTTTGTTTCCTGGCTACGGCTGTGCCCAGACAATCGAATCAGCGGAGGCAAAATTATTGGGAAAGGGCGATTGCCCACCAACAACCGAGTCACGACTGCGCTGAGGATGGCAGCTAGTACCCTACGTCTCAGCCATAGCTATCTTGGAGCGCAGTTTCGCCGACTGAGAAGTAAGCTCGGGGCTCCCGTCGCCATTAAGGCTATGGCGGCCAAGCTGGCTCGATTGGTTTACCGCATGCTGCGCTATGGGATGCCATTCACCGATCGAGGTGAAGCGTTTTATGAGAGCCAGCACCGGAAACTGCAAATTAGCTATCTCAAGCGCAAAGCCGCCAATCTCGGGTTCCAGATCATCGAAGCTCCCGCAGCGTAGTTTCTGGAGAGCCGAACATGTTGATTATAGGTTGTGATTACCATCCGGGCTTTCAGCAAATTGCGGACGTAGACACGGAAACCGGTGAAGTGAGCGAACGCCGCTTGGAGCACCGCGCAGCGGCGGAGCACTTTACCGCGAACTGAAGCAACTAAACTCAGCCGCGCGTGTGGGCATGGAATCCAACGGGCACTCGCGCTGGTTCGAGCGAATGCTGTACGAGTTGGGGTTTGAATTGTGGATTGGAGATCCCGCCGAGACTCGTACGAAGCGGGTACGGAAGCAGAAAACGGATCGGCAGGATGCGCAGTTGGTACTGCAACTGATGCTAGAAAACCGGTTTCCGCGGATTTGGGTGCCGGACGCGGAGAATCGTGATCTGCGGCAATTATTGTGGCATCGGCATCGCCTGGTGCAGATGCGTACCCGGGTGATGAATCAGCTGCATGTCGTGCCGCTGAACAAGGCCTGCGACACAAAAAGGCGTTGTGGCGCGCCGCCGGCCGCAAGGAACTGGAGTCAATCACGCTAGGGCCGTGGCCAGCCTACGGCGGCAGGATCTGCTCGACTTGCTGGCGGAGGAATTGCACATCCGGGGAAGGCTGCAACTGGAGGAAGCTTTTATCGACGCATCCTTTACTGGGGCCAAAAAAGGGGCTCGCGGTCGGGCCAACCCGCCGTGGCAAAGGCACTAAGACCATCGTCGTCGCCGATGATCACAGTCTTCCTCTCGCCGTCAGCGTCGAAAGTGCTTCGCCCTATGAAAGTCTGCTCGTCGAGGGAGTCCTCGAGCACAGTTTTTTTGGATCTCCTCCCCGAACGCTATAATAATAGGCGACAAAGCCTATGAGAACGACCACCTCGATGAGGAGATGTCTGATCGTTACCGAATCAAGATGTTCGCACCTCATCGCGGGGAACGTTGCGAACCGACCCAGACGGTCGTTCCTTGCGGCGTTACCGTAAACGCTGGGCAGTAGAACGGCTCTTCTCTTGGCTACATCATTTCCTCCGCCTCGTAATCCGCTGGGAGTTCCACGTAGAGAATTTCTTTGGCATGGCATGTCTCGGTTGCATGCCAATCCTACTCACGTATTTGTGAGGAACCTACTCATACCTCAAGGCAACAATGGGATCGACTTTAGCCGCGCGCCGCGCGGGAATGTAGCTGGCTACGAAAGCCACCATGGTCAAAAGCAAAGCCACACAAAAGAACGTCGCTGGGTCTGCGGCGCTCACTCCAAACAGCAAACTCGACATAAACCGCGTTACTGCCAATGCGGTGACTGCGCCGGCTGCCACGCCCAGCAAGCCGAGCTTGAGACCCTGACCCACGATCAAGGCCAACACGTCCCTCTCGGCTGCCCCCAGCGCCATGCGAATTCCAATCTCCGGTATGCGCTGCGCTACCGAGTAGGAAAAGATTCCGTACACTCCGACCGAGGCCAGCAGCAGGCCGAAGCCTGCGAATGTACCCAGCAACACTGTGGAGAAACGGCGCGAGGCCATTGACCCTGACAGTACTTGATCCATGCTTGCAATGTCGGAGACCGCCAACTCCTTATCCGTGGCCGAAACCTGCCGGAGCACTTCCTTGGCGTAACTCAGCGGATCGGAGCCGGTTCGCACAACCAGCACCATGTTGTCATTCATGTACTGAGCGTGGGGTATGTACACCTGCATAGTGCGAGGCGCATCGAGTCCGTTTTGCTTCACGTCCTTGACCACACCGACGACGGTGCGCAATAGCTCGCTCTGTTTCTCCGAATTTCCCGAGACGCGCAGGCGCTTTCCAATCGCATCTCGATCGGGCCACCAACGTTCGGCTGCGGTTTCCGAGACCATCACTACGAGCGGAGCGTTGGCACTATCCCCGTCGGTAAAGGACCGGCCGCGCACCAGGCCGATTTGCATTGCCCGGAGATAGTCGGGAGTGACGACATAACGTTCGGGGGAAGGTTCTGCCCCTGGGGCATACACTTGCCCTTCAACACGGGCCTCTACCGTGTCGAAATCGTTGCCGAGCGGTAGCACCTGCACTGCACCCGCAGACTGAACTCCGGGGACAGCACTGATGCGACCCAGCAGCTCCCGGTAGAAGGCCACCGGTTTCTCGGTTGCGAAGGGATACTTCGACGAGGGCAACCCTATGCTCATGGTCAGAATGTTCTTAGGATTGAAACCGGGGTCTACGCCGCGTAACTTGCCGTAGGTACGCAGCATTAAGCCGGCACCGGTCAGCATTGCGAGGGCAAGAGCAATTTCTGAAACGGCTAGCACCTTGCGGAAAGTATGGTGTCCCGCCCCGCGAGAACTCCTTCCGCCTTGCTTCACCACGTCATTTACGTTCAGCGCGAGCAATTGCAGTGCGGAAATCATTCCGAAAAGAACACCTGTCAACAGGCTGACCGCCACGGCGAAGCTCAGCACTCGAAAATCGATTCTGATGCCGACGAGTTGGGAGATCACTTTCGCGCCCACGGCAGAAATCAAGCGGGTGCTCCAAGCGGCCATAAGGATGCCAAGAAATCCTCCGCTCAGGGCAAGCAACACGCTTTCGGTCAGAGTCTGGCGGGCCAACCGGGCACGGCTCGCGCCCAACGCTGATCGCACAGCGATTTCCTTCTGCCGTCCGATAGCGCGGGCGAGCAATAGATTCGCGACGTTGGCGCACGCAATCACTAGCAGAAATCCGACGGCCCCTAGTAACACCAGCAACGTCAGACGCAGGTTTCCCACGATGTCATCTTGCAGCCTGACGACGCGAACACCGGTGGTTGCGTAGTAATTCGGAAACTGTTGCGCCAGACTCCGGTTGATCACGTCAAGATCGGCCTGGGCTTGCTGCAAAGTGACTCCTGGTTTAAGTCGCGCGACGGCTCGCAGGTGGCGTGAGGTCCGGTCCTTATTATCGTGTTTTTCTGCTACTGGCCGGTAGAACTGCGCTCCTCCCGTTACCAGGCTGGGGGGCAACATCGGAAAATCCTTCGGCATGACGCCGACTACAGTGTAGGATCGCGCGCTGAGTGTGATGTGTCGGCCAACAATTCCGGGATCTCCGGCAAAACGCCGCTGCCATAATCCGTACCCGAGAATGACGACTTGATCTTTGCCCTCGATTTGCTCTTCCGGCAGAAACGCCCGCCCGAGCAGCGGACGTCCGCCCATCACCGAGAAATAACCATCTCCAATCTTCATTCCGAGAATGCGCTCCGGGGTTCCAGCATCGGAGAATACGGCGCTCCAATCGCCGAACGCGGCGACATTCTTAAACACGTGATTCTGTGCCCGATAGTCGTCAATGTCGGTGAACGAAAGCTGAGAACGGTTGTTTCCGGCATCGCGATCATCGCTCCAGATCAAAACCAGATTCTCTGGGTTCTGGTAGGGGAGATCGTTAACTAGAACGGAGTTGACCACGCTAAAGACAGCGGTATTCGCGCCGATGCCCAGCGCCAG
>JASHOT010000224.1 GCA_030040965.1 Candidatus Sulfotelmatobacter sp.
GCCGAATACATATGAATTCAAGGGGACGAATGGATTCATGCTCACGTTCGACATGACTTCGAAGGATGTTCCTGCGGCGAAAGGATCATCGATGTACTGATTAAGAATGGGCGATTAACGAATTTCTGGTTTTGCAGCCGAGCGCCGGAGATTTCCGGCGCTTTTTGTTGGTGTGCCGAGCATGTTCGACAGCTCGAGGGTGAAAGTCCCTTTGACAACCTGATGGAGGTGAAGTCATAGCGAAGCGCAAGGGTGAAATCACACTCGCCGCGAGGCGGGGCCGGAAAGAAGCGCGGAGCAAAGATGCGAGCCGATGAACAAGAACCGGATACGAGGCCTACGGTGGCGGGCGAGCGGGCCAATGACTGCGAAGCCCATATCCATCAAGCTCACTGGTGGTAAATCCGGCGGTTGCGCGTCGAAGGCGGTCGAACTTACCTCGGGAGATCTGCGGCGTGTCACGGAAATCGTGACTGAGGATGAAGAGATTCATTCTGACGGCGTCGCAGAAGTCAGCAGCGGGCATAGTAGGTCATGCAGTCGGCGAGGCTATTGAGGCACTCCAAAGCCGAAAGGCGGAGAAACAGATAGGCCAAGCCGGGAACGATGATCGAAGGCCCAAACGGTACCCACAAGGGGAATAAAGGGAAGGGCAAGTAAGCGGCGCGATCTCAGGGACGACAGACGGCAGAAAAACCAATATTGCTTGGCCTTGCGGAAGCACGTAGGGGTGAAACCCCGAGGGGCATCCCGGAAGGGACCGAATCGCCTCCTGGCGACGCACTATGCAGAAAACCTGGCTACTTCACACCTAGCTCAACCCGCCGAACCGCCGTATGCGGACCCGCATGTACGGTGGTGTGGGAGGGGAGGACGAGCGATCGTCCCCCCTATCCCGATTAATGACCGCTCCCCATTTCCACGTTTCTATGGCAGGTAATAACGGAATGACATGAAGGCCATGCCGTCGATGCCATGCGGTTCGAGCCCGTGGACTTCGTCGGCCCAAGTGGCTCGGTTTACGTAAGAGAACTGCGGACCCCACTGCACACGGCCCCGGGGACCGTTGTAGAAGCGATACCAGAAGCCGATGGTTCCTTCGGTGAGGGCGCGAGTGTCGGCGGTGCAACTGCCAAGCGAGCCGGGAAGGAACCCACCGCTGCCCGGGAGAGTCTCGGTGTAGCAACCGCTATTGCTGAATTGCGGCGATCCATAACCCACATACTTGCCGGAAATGGGGTCGAAGCTAGAGGCGCGTCCGGCGTATTCGGTGCCCGCATTGAGGTAAACGTCGAGCTTGGGGCCATGCCACTCGAGCGTGGCCAATCCCTGATAGCTGCGAATCAGATCGAGAGTGCCGTCACCATGGGCCAGGTCGCCGTAGACTGCAGTGTCAGGCAGACCACCAGTGCCGTAGCGGCCTATTCCGCGACCAGTAAGACCATGTAATCCGAAGTCGAGGTGCTTGCTGAGAAATGACCAGCGGACGTTTGCGCCGATCCCGCCGCCGTTTCGCGAGCTGTTGTAAGCGCCCAACACGCTGAGGCTCGACGAACCTTCGCAAGTGGCTCCAATAGCGATCTCTTCGCAGGGAAAAACGCGGTCGCGGAAACGGCTGTAAATGCCGAAGACTTCGTAATGGCCGAAGCCCGGTTCGAATACGACCTTTGCGATGAGGTCCGCCGACGGGTTGAAGGAATAGGGAGCAGCGGGAGCACAGGTGGTGACAAGAGTCGTGGTATTGGTCGTGCAAGCGCTGAGCAGAGCATTGTAAAGTCCGCCGCCGGTCCCGGCCGAACCCACCAGGAAGTTGGCGGCGTTGTTGTGCGAGGTAAGAGTAGCCTGCGCATTCTCCGCCGACACTCCAAACCACAGTTTATTGTCGAAGTTCTTGACCAGGCGCACTCCGAATTGCCGCGCCCAACTGAACCCAACGGTGTACTGTGGGTCGATGGTCAAGGGAGTCGCTTCCGTGCGGTTGTCCATACCATGTTTGGTTTCGGTCACTAGGCTCCACATCTGCCCGCCGGTGAAGCTCCAGCCATTATCGAAATAGGCTTGGCCCCACGCCTGCCGTTGACGAAGCGTATAGCTGTTGCTCTGGTTGTTATTGGAGGTGGTGCCCGAGGAGAGGAAGTCGGTCTCCACATAGCCCGACAACTTGACCATGCTGAGCCTTCCTTCGGCCAGCAGCGAGACGCGGGACTGCCGCCCGGAGCCGAAGAACTCCGCCAATGTGGTCTGCGAAGCACCGGGCATGGTAAGCGAGTTAAATGGAGTGTTGATGTCGGCGCCCAAGGCTCTCTGCCGGCGAACCGCTTCGGCCGCCAGGAAACCACCCGGTGTAATGGTGACGCCTTTGAAGTGAATCTCTGTCGCCGGCTGGGAAGCGGTCTTCTGCGTCTCCTGCAGGGTCTGCACGGTATTTGCTATCCCCAGCTTAAGGTCCGACACGTCGCTCTTGAGCGCGGTAACTGTCTGCTGGTCCTGCATGCTCGCCGCTTGGGCCGCATCCGCTTTTCCGGCTGCGTCGCCGGCTGCAGCTTGCGCCTGCTGCACGGCTTGATCTCTATGGTGCAGCTCCGCGCGGAGTTGATCAATTTCCTGTTGTTGCTGCTGCAATGCTGCCTGCTGTGCCGCGATCGCCTGGCGCAACGCCTCCACGTCCGCTGCCGTGACAGCAGATTTTGTCTTCTTTATTTTAGACGATTCGGGGGTCTGGGCGGCTACGGCTGTTGCCAATAAAATAATTGCACACACCTTCCATGCTGCACTCATGCATCCTCTCCTTTTTTCCTTAGGAATAGAAAAGTCTGATGTCGCGGTAGCCCAGTTCACCAGCTCGATGGTTTACCGTAGAGGTGACGATTGCCCGATCGTTGGTGGGAAAGTCGGACTGAATTTTGCCAGAATCGCTGAAGCAGTTCGCGTACATCGCGTCCGGAGATATCGAGCCTGCTCTGATCACCGTGGTCTGCCCAACCAATAAAAGAGCCGCAATTGCACAGACCAAGCGCGACACGATTTCGCGCATTGCAGGAAAATTCCTCCTTCGGATCGATGCCTATCGTTTTATCGGCACAGTATTACAGGACTGTTACAAGCAAGTGAAATTCTGGTGAATGGCGGGGATTGGCACGAAGATCTGCGAGGACCAAATCACGAGAACCTGGCTCTAGTGCTGGTTTGTATTGAGTGCTTCCAAAGCGGTACGTGCAGGGCTGAACTGGGGGTTCAATTCGAGCGCCTTTTGATATGCCGCTCGCGCTTCAGGAAACTGATCTGCTTCTTCGTAGAGTAATCCCAGGCGCCAGAAGAGGAGCGGATCCCCGCTTTGCGCGATCGTCGCGGAAAGTTCACGCAGCATTTTGTGGACTTCATAGGGATCGAGGCTGAGAGCAATGCGCAGCTGCTCGCGTGCGTGCGCATAATCTTCCATCCTGCTATAGGCGAAACTCAATACGGCGTGAGCATGGGCACGGTAGGGTACCGTGGGCGCGAGCTCCGTCACGTGCTCGATGTAATCAACCGCTTCCGGCCGTCCTTCCTTCAGGAGAAGATGGCCGTAGATGTCGTCGGCGATGAAATTATTATGGGTGTCTTCGAGGGTGTGCGTCCACAAACGATCGCTGCTTTCCCAATATCCGACTTGACGCAGGGTAACGAATAACAACCCGGCCAGGGCGGCGATCGCGACGGCCACGGCCGCGCGGGAGTTCAGAGATTTGGCTTCGATGAAATCAGCGCCTCCCCACACTAGCATCAAAAATACCCCGATCCCTGGAAGGTAGGCGTAGCGGTCCGCCATACCTTGTCCGCCAACCTGAATGATTCCAATGACTGGCACCAGCGTTCCCAGGAACCAGAGCCAACCGGATAACAGATATCCGTGTCTCGCGTGCTGCTTCCACCCGAACACGGTGACGGCGGCTAGCAAAACCAGCGCTAGGGTGATCTGCCAAATTGTCAATGTGTCTAGCGGATGCGGGTAGTAGAGCGCTAACTCTGACGGCCAAAAGATTTTTGCCAGGTACAGCGCATAGGAATAGACCGCGTTCTCTGCGCGAATGTGAAGCGGCAAAATGCCGAGCGGTCCAATGAACGTCCCGGCCCTCTGGACGATAACCGTGACCACCGCGCTACCTGCTGATAACAGCAGTAACGGGAGTTTCTCCACGGCCAAGCGTGGCCATTGCAGCTGCGTAACCGGGAGTACGGATGAAGGCGTCGTCCAGCCACGAATGCGGCCCAGCGGCCAGTAATCCAGGAGGAATAGATTGCAGGGCAGCGTTATGATCATTGGCTTTGACGCAAGCCCCATGGCAAACAACAGTGCCACCAGGCAGTAACGCTTCCACGTGGGCCGTTGGACATACCATCCGTAAGCTCCCAGAGCCAACAGGAAGAAAAGCATGCTCAGCACATTCTTCCGTTCGGCGATCCACGCGACCGACTCCACGTTGAGCGGGTGAAGCGCAAATAAAGCGGCGACCAAGGCGCTCCGTCCGGTCATTCCCGTCGCTCGCGCCAGCAGCAGGAAAAGGAGAAGGACATTGACAACATGGATCACGAGGCTGGTCACATGGTGGGCGCCGGCGTCGAGTCCATACAGTTGACAGTCAAGGGCATGTGAAAGCCAGGTCAGCGGATGCCAGTTGCCGGTATCTCCTGTGGTCATTGCCCACGTGATGGTTTGCCAGCTTACGCCGGCCTGAACATGCGGGTTCTCGGAGACATAAATTGTGTCGTCCAGATTTATGAAGGGGTAGCTCGCAAGGGAGAAATAGACGGCGGCAGTAACGAGTGTCAGCAGCGCGCAGATGGCGGGTATCTCCCACCCTAAAGGCATCTTGAAAGCCGTTGGTGGCGAGGCGGTTCTACTTCTCTTCTCGGCGGGGCGTGATTGACGCCGGCCGCGTTTGTTCGTCGCCCGCTGTGATGGCCTCATGCGGTAAAGTCAGCTTCTCGAATCGAACATTCCGTCTTCAGGTTTGGTTGGCGTTCAGAAAATTCAACAGCTCGATAGCTTCGGCGTATCCGGGATTTGCCTGAATCGCATCTTCTAGAACCGACAATGCTTCTTTATTCTTTCCCTCTGCCCGTAAAAGCAATGAAAGATTCAGATAATTCACCTCGGAGGGCCTCGCTGCAACGACATGCTGAATGCTTTCCGCCGTACGCTCGAGGTTTAACGGGTCTGACTGATTTGCGCTTTCAAAGTTCAGCAGCGCCTTGGGATAATTCCTGGACAGCGTGTAGGTAAAACCCAGATCGATAAAGGCCGAACAGCGGTGGTGAAATTCGTTGGCACTCAAAGTTTTTCCATCAGTCAGCTTTATGGCGAACTCAAGTTGGTCAATTGCGTCTGGCAGGCGCCCTTCTTTTGCATAGGCGACTCCGAGATTGACACGGGCGCCGATGTCGGTTGGGTCGATATTCACGCCGTTGATGAAGTGGGGCAGCGCTTGCTCGGTATCGCCCCGGTCGCTGAGGGTAAAGGCTAACTTGTTTTCTGCCTGGGAATTCCCGCTTGTCACGCGCAGGGTGTGGGTCCAAACCGTCGCGCTGTCTTGCCAATATCCGACTTGCACGAAAGTCAAATACCAAAGTACGACGAGCAGTACGGACGCAGATGTCCAGCTGGCGGCGTTCGGGAGATGCAGCGAATCAAACAGATCAAGTGCTCCCCATACGATCATGATGAAGAGCCCGATGGTGGGGAGATAAGCATAACGATCGGCCATCGCCTGGTCGCCAACCTGCACTACACCAATGACCGGGATGAGAGTGCCGACGAACCAGAGCCATCCCACAATCAAATAGGGGCGAGACGCGCGCTGCTTCCAGACCGCCACGCTGATCGCGCCCAACAGCGCTGCGGCGATGGCCAGCTTCCAGACGGGAACTGGTGCGCGTGGGTAAAAGAGGGCAAACCTCATGGGCCAGAGAGTCTTCCAGACATAAAGGAGGTAAGAGTACACAGCATTCTCGAGCCGCGCAGCGAACGGGATCGCCTTGAACGTGCGCAATGCGCCACAAGATCTTTGCGCCCAGACAGTGACGACAGAACTGGCAACGGAGAGCGCAAAGAGCGGCGATTTTTCAAGCAGCAGGCGCGAAACGGAGTGCTGTGGAATAGTGGTTTCTGGTCTCGGTTCCGTCCAGCCTCTGACGCGCCGCAGCGGCCAGTAGTCGAGTAAGACCAGGACAAACGGGAACGTGACTGCCATCGGCTTCGACATCAAAGCCAGTACGAAAATTCCAGCGACCAGCGCAAGGGATTTAATTCTGGGGTGCTGCGCATAGCGGTAGTAGGCGATCAGGGCCAGCAGAAACCACAGGGTGCTCAAAACATTTTTACGCTCAGCAACCCACGCCACCGATTCCACATTGAAAGGGTGCCAGGCAAATAGCGCCGCAACCAGGAAGCTGGGCATCCGATTTCCGGTAGCGTGTTGTAGCAGAAGAAACAGGAGCAACACGTTCAGAACATGAATGATGACGCTGCTGAAGTGATGATACCCGGCATCGGAACCGAACAGCTGATAGTCCAGAGCGTGGGAGAGCCAGGTCAGGGGATGCCAGTTACATTGCTCGTTCGAGGCAAAAGACCAGCGGACGGTCTGCAAGCTGAGACCCGCGGTTACGTGTGAATTCTCAGTAACATATTCCGCGTCGTCGAAATTGATGAAATCGTGCCCACGCACCGGACTGTAAAGAATCAGCGTACCGATGGCCAGAAGCAGACAGAGAGCCCAAATACCTGGGCGATACGTCGAGGGTTTGTTCTGGCCACTTGCCTTTCTGGCGCGTTCCGCTTGCCTGCGGATTGTCCGATCTCGCATCTTTGACTGGGCTCCACCGGCGTTGCCACGCCGCGCTACGTTAAAGGCGGCTCGTATCGAGGCTGTCTTAAAGTTCTTCGCCAGGCCGGGGCGAGTCTACAAAATGGATGTTACAGCTGTGTGACTGTGAATTGAGGGCAGGCGCTATTTGGGGTCGGATTTTTTGTCCAGATCCGTAAGGCTTGCTTCGACCCTTGCGACGTCACCGGCGTATTTGGCGGGATCGTCGCGCGCGAGTTCTTGGTAGAGGGTGAGCGACTCGTGGTAGACAGCTCTGGCTTCCTGCATCCGGTTCTGGTTTCCATACAGCGATGCCAGGTTGCTCAAGGTTCCCGCCAGATAGCGCGTGTAAGCGCTCGAATCTTCCCGGGCCAGTTGCCGGTAGATACCGGCCGCCTCCTCGTAGCGCTTTCGAGCGTCGTCATTGCGATTCGCGAGTCCGTCGAGAATACCAAGGTCGTTCAGCGTGATTGCCAGGGAGGGCAGGTAGGCTTTGCGATTCTGCTCCACCAATTGGCGGCGAATGGGCAACATGTCCTCGTAATACTGACGCGCTTCATCCATGTGTTTCATGTCTCTCTCCGTAATCGCCAGATTATTCAGAAGCTCGGCGACGTTCGGCAGGTATTGGACAGGGTCCTGCTTGACGAGGCCACGGTAGATTGCCAGCGCGGCCTCAAAGTGGTGGAGACCTTTGTCGTTCTCGAGCCTGGTCTTCTCAAGAGCCCCCAGATTCGTAAGCGCAGCGGCCGCGTCCTCGGGATAAGGATCAGGGCTCTGCTGCGCGATGCGAGTATGGATCTGTACGGCCTCCTCGTAGTATTGGCGAGCCTGCTCGAGATTGTTTTCGGTCTGTTCCAAATTCCCGAAATTGATAAGCGTATAAGCGAGGTCGGGCAGGTAAGCGCCCGGATTTGTTGGAGCCAGTTCGCGCTGCGAAGCCAAGGCTTGCCGGTAGTGGCCCCGCGCCTCGTCTACGCGCTTTTGATCGGTGTCGAATTCCTGAAGATCAATCGCGGACATGGCCACGTCGGGTTGCATGAGGGCTGCGGCCAGCGCGTCCTGAGCGATGGGGTTTTCCCCGGTCACTGCGACCGTGTGTACCCATAGATCGTATTCCGAATCCCAACAACTTAGCTGCCGATACGTCACGATGCCGAGCGCGAGTAAGGCACAGGCCGCAGAAGCGATTTGCCATCGGCGGTCGACTCGATAAGCGTGCGAGAGCTCTGCAAGCCCCCAAGCGACGATAATAAACATGCCGATCAGCGGGACATAGGCGTAGCGATCGGCTAACGCCTGATCACCTACCTGCACCAGGCCGGCGACAGGAACCAGGATGCCCAGGTACCACAACCATCCTACGAGCAGATAGCGGCGGGAGCGAAAGACGACGTCAACTGCGGAAATGGACAAAAGAACGAGCCCGCAAGAAATCCATCGCCCAGTAGGCAGACCTGTGGCCGGATACGGATAGAGTACTGCCAGCCGCGCGGGCCAAAGCATTTTCCAAAGGTAAAGGCTGTAGGCAACGACGGCATTCTCGATGCGCATCATGATCGGAAATTGGTGCAGGGTTCGCACCGCATTGTCGGCCTGTTGTGCCTTGAGAGTGATCACGGAACTCGCCGCGGAAAGCAACAGCAGCGGAAGCTTCTCAAGAAAGAGGCGAGCAACTGGCACTGGCGTTGCGCCACATGCTGACGGCGGACTTCCGGGAACCCGATGCAGCGGCCAGTAATCCAACAGCAGGAGTACAAACGGCAGTGTAATCACCATCGGCTTGGCCATTAATCCGAAGGCAAACAGGATTATTACCGCCAGGTACCGATCCCAGCGCGGTTTTTGCGCGTACCACGCGTAAGCACCGATAGCCGCAAGAAAGAAGAATGTGCTCAACACATTCTTGCGCTCCGCAACCCACGCCACCGACTCGACATTGAGCGGATGCCAGGCGAACAAAGCCGCTACGAGAAGGCTCGGCCGGGCGCGCGCCGTGAGCCACCGGAGCAGAAGGAAGAGCAGCACCACATTCAACGCGTGAATCATTATGCCATCCGCGTGATGGCCCGCCGGGTTCAAGCCAAAGAATTGGCAATCGAAGGCGTGCGAAAGCCAAGTGAGCGGATGCCAGTTCGACGCCGTTGTAGACGTCAAGGCCCACTTGATTGTCGACCAACTCAGGCCCTCGTGGACACGAGGATTTGCGACCACGTATTGGTTGTCGTCCAGGATCAAAAACGGATGTCCGATGACTGGGCTATAAAGTGCGATGGTGGCAACCGCCAGTACAACGCAGGAGATTGCATCGCGCGTCGTCCAGGAGTCGAAACGGCCGCTTCGAACCGGTTCGTCGGGCGAACGCGAGTCGCCACGGCCTGACGAGGGCCTCAGCGTCTTATGCGTTGTCATCTCTCCAGCGATATGTCTTTTAAGTTTTCGGCTCATGGCAAAATCTGCACTGAATGGTGAGCCAAACGGAGACCATTGCAGTTTCAACCGTTTATCCGATCGGCAGTTTGCTCAGGATCCCCATCGCAACCGAACCCGCGTGTCCATCGTCGTTGAGGCGAATCTCCAGCTTGTGGAAGACATGTCGCTCATCCTGCAGTACAGGCGTCCCGGCTTCAATCATTATCGACCTACGTCAGACGCAGATTGGAGTTGTCCGGCCTTCTCTTCAGCGACTTCCGCCTCTCTGCTGCGATTGAGTAAGTGCAACGCCCGACCGAGCTCTAAATATCCTCTGACGGTGGGCTGAACCTCGACGGATCGCTGAAAGTCAGTGACTGCAGCTTCGACATTGCCCTCCCGTTCCAGCACGAGACCCCGATTAAGATAAGCATTGAAAAGTTCCGGATCCAGTCGCACCGCGCGGCTGTAACTCTCGTACGCATCGGGATAATCTCCTGCACCATCGTAAATCGCGCCAGCGTTGGTGTATGCGGCCGCCAGCTCTTGCGGATCTGAGCTGAGGCTCACCGCCTCCTGGTACTGTTCCAATGCCGCGCGTGGCTGATAACTTTGTTGCAGGCACAATCCCAGATTAATGTAGTTGGCCGCGTCGGTGGGGCTGATGGCAACGGCCTCACGAAAATGGGACAGCGCCTCGTCGTTCTGGCCGGCAGTCATGAAAGCCCAACCGAGATGCCGATGGGCGAAGGGGTTGTTCGTGGTAACGGCCAGGGTGTGCGACCAGAGTTCGGTTGTGCTTGACCAATATCCGATTTGGCGAAACGTGGTGATCGACAGAGCCAGGAGCACCGCCGTGGCGAGTGTGGCACGCACTGGCGCAGGAGTCTGTTTCGAGTCGAAGAAATCGGCCGCAGACCAGGTGATGATCAGAAACAACCCGATCAGAGGGATATATCCATAGCGATCCGCCATCCCCTGGTCTCCGACTTGTACGATCCCGATGACAGGAACAAGCGTGCCAAGGAACCATAGCCAGCCCGTCACCAAATATTTGCGCCGGCGAAGCACAAAACAAACGCCGGTGATGGCAGCCAGCACGAAACCGGCAAAGGCGACTCTCCCGGGACTAATCGATGACCCCGGATGAGGATAGAAAACCGCCAGTCGGACCGGCCAGACGGTCTTCCAGAGATAGAGCGCATAAGACAGAATCGCATTGCTTACACGCAATGCCATCGGCAAATGCGCCGATGTCGACCGAAAAGCGTGACCCAGCAGCTGCGCGTGCAACGTGATCAAGCAACTGACGCCCGAAAGCAGGAAAAGCGGAAATTTTTCCAGGGTCAGCGCAGGGGTGTTTGTCCCATCGAAGCGCTGGAGAGGCCAGTAATCAAGAAGCAGAAGAATAAACGGGAAGGTGACCAACATCGGCTTCGACATCAAGCTGCAAGCAAAAAAAATTACCACAGCCAGGTAGCGGATCCACTGAGGTTTGCGTACGTACCACCCATAGGCGGCCACGGCCAGAAGAAAAAAAAGCGTACTCAACACGTTCTTAAGTTCCGCGATCCAAGCCACCGACTCCACGTTCATGGGATGAAGAGCGAAAAGGAGAGCGAGAACAAGGCTTGGTCCTTCGCGTTTCGTCGCGTAAAATGCGATCAGGAAGAGGATGGCAGAGTTCAGCGCATGAATGGCGACACTGGTGAAATGGTGCCCGGGCGGTTCTAAGCCGAAGAATTCGGCATCGAGCGCATGGGACATCCAGGTAAGTGGGTGCCAGTTGCCAGTTTCAGTTGCGACGAAAGCCCAGTGTACAGTGCTCGATGTAATTCCCGCTCGGATGTGCGGATTCACCGTTACATACAGGCCGTCGTCGTAATCCACAAAAGGATGACCGATCGCGGGGTAATACAGCGCGGTGGCAAGCGCCAGAATAATGATGCAGATCGCAGAATTTCGCATGTTCCCAGCGACTGACGTTATTAAACTATGGGCAGCCACTGCACAAAGGGACGCGCACGAAGTAGCGTCCGATGGATACCTGGCCTGAGGGATTTGGTGGGTTCACCGGTGGCACGGAATTCACAAGATCCGTCTCGATGAAGACTCCATGGTCCTGGTCGATGGGGTAATAGTCCACCGAAAAATAGTTGGGATAGTTACCGAGATCGAAGGGAAAGCCAGGAGTGGCATTTGCAAAGCTGCCGGTAAAAGTTCCGTCTGTTTGTGGTGAAGTGAAGCTGCCGGTAAAGGAGTGGTCAGACACATTCGGATCGATCGGAGGCGGAGGAGACAGAAAGCTATCGGCAAGGCCCGACAACGCAGGATTATTTGCGCTGTTGGCAGTCATCTGGCCAGTGGCGTCATTTTCCCCTGAGGGACCAACTTGCGTGAGGCTCATCCCAAATTCTCCGCTCAAGACAGAGATTCCGCTTGACTGTGGAGATGCGACTCCCGTCGCAACCGACCGATAATTCGCCGGTCCCTCCGCGAGGACCAACGCTTGGGCCGGATTCTGATTGTCGGTGAGATAGAAAATGAGGCTAGGCGTATACGCAGGGTTAACCGGCGGACTGATGTTGGTAAAGCTTAAAGTAGCGCGGCCGGTCGAATCCACGGCAAAAGTTCCATCGAATCCAGCGCTAATCTGTGCTCCTTGTTGGCCGCTTTGCGCGTTCTGGTGAGTGTCAAACAAGAGGAACGTGTCCGTGAACCCATTGCTCAGGTTGACGTTGCCGTCTGAAGTAAACACGCCGACGGAGGTGAAAGTAGTCGGGCTAAATTGGGAGTTGTTGGGAGACAGGTCAGTCCCGGTAAGGTCGAACACGTACGGTCCGGACAAGGAACTGCTCGCGAAGTTGTTTGCACTGCCTGCAGTTTGCGCGATAGCGAGGCCGCCAGTCAAACCGAAGGGAATCGGGTTAACGGCAAAGTCGGTCTCGATCAT
>JASHOT010000025.1 GCA_030040965.1 Candidatus Sulfotelmatobacter sp.
AGTTCCAGCGAGACTTTTTTCAGATTGCCGGCCGCGGCGTGCAGAATCAGTTTGCCGACTTCGGTCGATCCGGTGAACGCAACCTTATCCACGTCGGGATGTGCTGCCAGCGCCGCGCCTGCCGTCTCGCCATAGCCCGGGACGATATTGACCACGCCCTCGGGGAATCCGGCCTCCTGAATCAGTTCTCCCAAACGCAGCGCCGAAAGCGGCGTTTGCTCGGCCGGCTTCAGCACGATGGTGCAACCGGTGGCCAGCGCCGGACCTAGCTTCCACGCAGCCATCAGCAGGGGGAAATTCCACGGAATAATCTGTCCGACCACGCCGATTGGCTCGCGCAGCGTGTAGGCCAAATACTTTGCGCCCGGCGTGTAGGGAACCGACAGCGGAATGGTGTTGCCCTCAATTTTTGTCGCCCAGCCCGCCATGTATCGGAAGAGGTCGACGGCCAGAGGGACGTCGGCTGCTTTGGCGATATTGAGTGGCTTGCCGTTGTCGAGGCTTTCCAGATATCCAAACTCTTCGGTGTGCTTTTCGAGCAGGTCCGAGAGCTTCCAGATCAGACGGCTGCGCTCAGCTGCTGTGATCTTGCGCCATGGGCCGTTGTCAAATGCCTTGCGCGCGGCGGCTACAGCGAGTTCGATATCCTGCCGATCGCCTTCTGCAATCTGCGCCAGCACTTCGCCGGTCGCGGGATTGTAGGTAGGGAACGTTTTGCCTGAGACGGCGGCGACCCACTGTCCGTTAATCAGCATTTTTCTTGGCTTGTCGATGAACTCTGCCACTTGTGGATGAATTTGCGGGGAAACTGCGATACCCATAAGGTCCTCCTTAGGTCAACGTGGACTGAAGAGAGAAAATTCCGGATGAAAGAACTGGACTGGGAGAATGCTAGTCTCGCGCGGGAACAATTGCAAACCGGCTCAGGATGTAGCGGATGCCGCCCTTCCCCACCCGTCGACGAACGTCTGGCCTGTCATGCTGAGCGAAGCCGGGAAGGGAGCGAAGCGAGCTTCACGGCTTAGTCGAAGCATCCCTACCCACAGCGGATTTCATCCAGGGATACCACTCCGATGCCAGATCGAGCCAATGGGGATTCTTCTGGACGATCAGCGCGATCTTCTTTGCCCTGCTCCAACCCTTGAGGCGTGTCTCCCGCGCGAGTGCCTTGTGCACGTCATCGTACGACTCCCAGTACAAGAGACGAGTTACATCGTACTTGTCCGAAAATCCTTCGAAGTGGTGAAACTTATGTTGGAATACACGCTTATGCAGGTTGCCCGTGAATCCGACTAGAGCGTGCCAGAAAGACTGCCCATGATATAGACGCAGTAATACCGTTGCTCCCGTGGCATAACCTTAGTGTCGCGCTTTTCATTTGGTAAGGGACTCTCAAACCGCGGGATTTCGAGTGTGGTTTCCCACCGCCGGAATTTGGCTGAGGTAGGGGTGCTTCGACTCGCGTGAGCAACGCTTCGCGTTCCTCACGGCTTCGCTCAGCATGACAGGGCTTTGCGCTGACTATGCGCCGCGTTGGCTCCGACTACTCTCCGTACGGGACCCAGATATTTTTCACCTGCGTGGCGTGCTCGAGGAACCAGCGTCCCTCGCCCTGTTTCGGGTCGAACCAGTCGATGGCGCGGCCCTCGTTCGTCCAGACTTGTTTCAGATTTCCCACCGACATGGCTTTCGCAGATGCGACGGTTTCGTCGTCGCCACAGCACCAGATCGCATCCACGTCATCGTGCTCAGCCAGCGTCTTCAGCAACTGCGAAACATATCCTGTCACGATATTTACCGCGCCGCCCGGCAAGTCGCTGGTGTCGAATAACTGATACAGATCTCCAGTAATGAGCGGATATTTTTCGGACGGAACCGCAATCACGGTATTTCCCATGGCAATCAGCGGAAGCACCAGCGACAAAAATCCCAGCAGCGGCGCCTCCTGCGGCGAGATCACGCCTACTGTACCGATCGCCTCATTCATCGCGATGGCGATATTGCGAAACGGCGGATTGTGTACCGCGCCGTCGAACTTGTCGGCCCACGCCGCGTAGGAAAAAATGCGCTGAATGCCAAGGTCAACTTCCGCTGCAGCCTGCTTCTCGCCCACCGTTGTCGCGAGTCGGTGAGCCACTTCGCTGCGCCGCTGATCCAGATTCTCAGCGCAGTAATACAGCACCTGGGCGCGATTATGCGCCGTCGCCTTCGCCCACGCGCCCGCCTTTCGGGCAGCTTCGACTGCGTTACGAATATCTTTTCGATTGCCCAGCGGCGCCTCGCCCAGCAATCGCCCATCGGCGGCACACACTTTCATGCTGTAGCCGGAATCCGGCCGGGCCTGCTTTCCCCCGATATAAAGTTTGACGGTGCGATCAATCGCCGGAGAGGTCGTGGCGGGTTTTGCTTCCATCTCGGCCGGTGGTTGAACAATCGATGTGACCAGCTTCGGCGCATGCTTGAACCACTTCGGTTCCAGATACTCGAGCATCCCTTCGCGTCCGCCCTCGCGCCCGTAGCCGCTCTCGCGATATCCGCCGAATCCGCAAGCCGCGTCAAACATGTTGGTGCAGTTCACCCACACCACGCCGGCCTTGATCTGCGCGGCCAAATGCAGCGCCACGTTGATGTTCTCGCTCCACACGCAGGAGGCTAGGCCGTACACCGTGTTGTTCGCCAGTTCCACAGCTTCCGCCGGTGTGCGGAATGTCATCGCCGCCAACACCGGGCCGAAAATCTCCTGTTGCGCCACGATCGAAGTGGGATGCACATTGCTGAGCAGCGTTGGCGGAAAATAGAATCCCCGCGCAGGCAAGGTCGTCTTCGGCTGCCAGCACACGGCGCCCTCGGCCACGCCCTGCTTCACCATGCGGTCGATGCGCTCCAGTTGCACGCGAGCCACAATCGCGCCAATATCGATCGCTTTGTCGAGCGGCGGCCCGATCCGCAGGGTGCTCATGCGATCGCGAATCTTACTGAGCAGAGTTTCTGCGATGCTCTCCTGCATCAGCAGTCGCGATCCCGCACAGCAAACCTGCCCCTGGTTGAACCAGATTCCGTCGACCAGTCCCTCGACCGCGCCGTCGAGATCGGCGTCGTCGAAAATAATGAAGGGAGACTTCCCGCCGAGTTCGAGCGAAAGTTTCTTGTGACTCGCCGCCGTAGCGGCTCGAATCGCGCGCCCAACCTCGGTCGAGCCTGTAAATGCAATTTTGTCAATATCCGGATGTCTGACCAGCGCTTCGCCCGTCGACCCGTCGCCCGTGACGATGTTGACGACGCCGGCGGGCAGTCCGGCCTCCAGGCACAGTTCAGCAAACGCCAGTGCAGTCAGCGGTGTAAATTCCGCCGGCTTCAGAACGACAGTATTTCCCGCCGCCAGCGCTGGAGCGATCTTCCAGGCGAGCATCAGCAGCGGAAAATTCCACGGAATGACTTGCCCGACCACGCCGCAGGGCTCATGCTCGGGAAATTCGCGGTCGATCAGTTGCGCCCATCCGGCGTGATGGTAGAAATGCCGCGCCACCAGCGGAATATCGATGTCGCGGCTCTCGCGAATGGGCTTGCCGTTGTCCATCGTCTCAAGAACGGCAAGCAGCCGCGAATGCTTCTGCACCAGCCGCGCGAGAGCGTAGAGATATCGCGCGCGAGCATGAGGAGTCAGCCCGCGCCATTTGGGTGAGGCCTCACGCGCGGCGTGAACTGCGGCGTCAATATCGGCGGCGCTACCTTGCGAGACAGAGGCTAGTTTCTGTCCGTTCGAAGGATCGAATGTGTCGAAGTACTGTCCCGCCGCCGGTGCCCCCCACGCTCCGCCAATGAACAATCCAAACTTGCGCCCATTCCGATCGAGCCACGAAGAAGCTTCCTTCGGATCCTCCGGCGCCGGCCCGTACTCCATGGTCACAAATTTTTCTGCAATGCTCATTTTGTTTTACAGAATAAGCGGGCAAGAGTGCCCGCTCCACACAAGCAATCAAACTCACGCCACCGGATGTCGGTACTCGGCAGAATACCTTCCCGTCGCGTAGTGATCCAATTGCCGTTCGATATCCCCCAGCAGTCCGCTCGCGCCAAAGCGAAACATTTCCCCCCGCAACCAAGAATCGCCCAGCTCTTCTTTCATCAAGCCGAGCCAGTCGAGGGACTGCTTCGCGGTGCGAATCCCGCCTGCTGGCTTGAATCCCACCGCCATGCCCGTTTGCTGCGCATATTCGCGGATCGCCCGCACCATCACCAAACTCACCGGCAAGGTCGCATTCACCGTCTCTTTTCCCGTCGACGTCTTGATGAAATCCGCGCCAGCCATCATTGCCACTACGCTTGCCCGCGCCACGTTGCGCAATGTCATCAGATCGCCCGTGCCCAAAATCACTTTCATATGCGCAGCGCCGCAGGCCTGCTTGAACGCGGCAATTTCGTCGTAGAGCGCCTGCCAGCGTCCGCCAAAAACATGGGCCCGCGTAATCACAACATCAATCTCATGCGCCCCGGCCTCCACGGAGCGCCGAATCTCCGCCACGCGCTCGGCCAGCGGCGACAAGCCTGCCGGAAAGCCTGTGGAAACCGCGGCCACATGAATTCCACTGCCTTCCAGCGCCTCGAGCGCTGTCTCGACGAAGGTGTGATACACGCAAATCGCCGCGACTTTGATTCCGAGCTGTTCGATCCCGAGCTTTTGAACGATTTCCGACTGAATCGGATTCCGCCCCTTGGCACAGAGCCGGCGCACGCGCTCATCGGTGTCGTCGCCGGAAAGCGTGGTCAAATCCATGCATGTGATCGCGCGCAGCAGCCACGCCGCCTGCCATTCCTTTTTCACCGTGCGCCGGGCGACTTCGGTGGCGGCGCGCCGTTCCACCGCGCTCGTGTTGACGCGCACTTCCTGAATCCAGTTCAAATCGAGAGGAGTGCCCCGGTTCGGAAGCAGCGGACGTCCGCCCAGCGTTGCAATTGCGCCAGGGAACTGAGAATCATGCACCAGGTTGGATGGATTTGCCGACATTTTGCCCGCCGTGTATTGTACGGCACCCATTGGATGATGGAAACGCCTGGCCGGATTTTTGATTTCTGCCCATTGCTCATCGCGAGAAACGGTTTACAATGGCGCTCGCTTCCGCGTCCCATGAAAAAGCCGATTCCCAATGGCATCCGCAAGAAGCTAGAACGTGCCGCGCGCAAAGTCATGCAGCACGCCCATGCGCCGTATTCCAATTTCCACGTTGGCGCGGCTATCCTGCTGAAGCACGGAAAAATCTTTTCCGGCTGCAACGTCGAAAACGCCTCCTATGGCATGACCAACTGCGCTGAGCGCACCGCGATTTTCTCCGCCGTCGCCGCATTCGGACCGAAGATCGAAATACGCGCCGTGGCCGTCGTCAACGATCATGGCGGCGCTTGCTCACCCTGCGGGGCCTGCCGGCAGGTCATATACGAATTCGGCCCCGACGCGATCATCTTCTTTCAGAGCGCGAACGGCCCAAAACAAGCCCACATTACGGAACTTCTTCCGGAAGGATTCCGGCTCGCGTGACCGCCCTCGCCACTCCGCTCGCTTTTCGTGCCATCGATGTCATCTGCAAAAAGCGTGACAACATCGAACTCTCGCGCGAGGAAATCGAGGGCCTGGTCAGCGCCTACACAGCCGGAGAGATTCCCGATTATCAGGTTTCTGCTTGGCTCATGGCGGTGGTTTTGCGCGGCATGACCCGCGCGGAGACTGCATCCCTTACCGACGCGATGCTGCGCTCGGGCGAAGTGCTCGATCTTTCATCACTTCCGGCGCGCAAAGTCGATAAGCACTCGACCGGGGGCGTGGGCGACAAGACTTCGCTCGTAATTGCACCGCTGGTCGCTGCCGCTGGCGTGGCTGTTCCTATGATCAGCGGCCGCGGCCTCGGCCATACCGGAGGTACGCTCGACAAACTCGAAGCCATCCCCGGCTTCAATGTCAATCTTCCTGTCGCGCAATTCCGCAGCATGCTCGAAACTTGCGGTTGCTCGATGATCGGCCAGACGGCAGAAATCGCGCCCGCGGACCGTAAACTCTATGCCCTGCGCGACGTCACCGGAACTGTTGAAAGCCCCTACCTGATTTGCGCCTCGATCATGAGCAAGAAACTCGCTGAGGGAATCGACGCGCTCGTGCTCGACGTGAAAACCGGTTCGGGCGCGTTCATGAAGAGTGAAAAAGACGCCGCGTTTCTCGCCGAACTGATGGTCGAAACCGGCGAGCGCATGGGCAAGCAGATGGTCGCGCTTATTACCGACATGGATCAGCCGCTGGGCTTGATGATCGGCAACGCGCTCGAAGTGATCGAGTGCGTGGAGATCATGCGTGGGGGCGGCCCTGGCGATTTGCGCGAACTTTGCCTCGAACTTGCGGGATGGATGCTCCATCTCGGTCGCGCGACTAAGACGGTCGCAGAAGGAAGGAAGAAGAGCGCCGATCTGATCTCCTCTGGTGCGGCGCTCGAAAAATTTCGACAGATGATCGAACTGCAAGGCGGAGACCCGGGTATTGTGGATGACTACAGGCGCTTGCCGCAGGCACAACATAGGCTCGAAATCAAAAGCGCACAAGCGGGATATATCGCGTCGATGCAATGCGAGCAGATCGGTACGGCCTGCGTGATCCTCGGCGGAGGGCGCGAGAAGAAAGAAGATGCAGTCGATCCTGCGGTCGGCATCGTGTTGCACAAAAAAGTGGGCGCTGGCGTCGGCGCTGGCGATTCCATCGCTACCATCCATTACAATTCCGACGCGAAGGCGCAGCGTGCGCGCCAGTTGATCGAGCAAAGTATCGAAATCGCAGCGACGCCGCCCGCGACCAAGCGGCCGCTGATCCACAAAGTCATTGGGCGCTCTATTTGAAAGGGTGCGGCCTTGAGCTGCGCCGCTGCAGTCGACACACAAGACGGCTTTAGCCGCTGAGGTGCACTGAATGGGACATTACACCGGCATTCTGGGCCTGTTCACCATGCTCGCGCTCGCCTTCGCGTTTTCTACTAACCGACGCGCCATCCGCATCAAGACCGTCGCCTGGGGACTCGGATTGCAAATCGTCTTCGCCATCTTCGTGCTGAAAGTCCAGTTTGGCCGTGACATGTTTCAGAGGATCGGCGACGCCGCGAACAAAGTCCTCAGCTATTCGTTTTTCGGTTCGGAATTCGTCTTCGGGCCGATCGGTAAGCAGAATTCCAACATCGGTTTCATTTTTGCCTTTCAGGTTTTACCAGTGGTCATTTTCATCTGCGCACTGTTTGCCATCCTTTATCACATCGGCATTATGCAAATCGTCATCCGCATCGCCGCCTGGCTCATGACGCGCATCATGGGAGCCAGCGGAGCGGAGTCCCTCAACGTTGCCGCCAGCATCTTCATGGGGCAGACCGAAGCACCGGTCACGATCCGTCCGTTTCTTCCTGACCTCACCCGCTCCGAACTAATGACCGTGATGACCAGCGGCATGGCGCACGTATCTGGCTCAATCATGGCCGCATACTTCGCTTTTGGGGCCGAGCCCCGGCACGTGCTCAGCGCGGTCATCATGACCGCACCGGGTACTATTCTTGTTTCCAAAATGCTTGTTCCCGAAACCCAGGAGCCGCGCACGGCCGGTAAGGTCGTGATGCCGGAAAAAGAGGCGGAGAAGGAGAAGGAAGAAAATCTGCTTGGCGCGATTGCCCGCGGAACCAGCGACGGACTCCACATGGCCCTCAACATCGGAGCAATGTTGATCGCATTCATCGCGCTGATCCACCTGCTCGACGGACTTATGGGCGGCATCCATAACCACATCGGCTGGTTTCCATCGACTGTCGAGGGCCCGCTCGGCGTTTTGCTCTCGCCTCTCGCCTGGCTGATCGGAATTCCCTGGCGCGATTGTCCCGCCATCGGCAATCTTCTCGGCACGCGCATGGTGCTCAACGAACTGGTCGCCTTCTCCATGCTCGGACCGCAGAGAGCCACGCTCGATCCGCGCTCGTTCACCATTGCCACGTTTGCGCTCTGCGGATTCGCCAATCTGAGTTCGATTGGAATTCAGATCGGGGGCATTGGCGCGCTCGCACCTAACCGGCGCGGCGATCTGGCAAAGTTGGGCATCCGGGCCATGCTCGCCGGAACCATGGCGAACCTGATGTCGGCGTCGATCGCGGGGATGCTGTTGTAGCGGCCGCGTTGTAGCTACCACAAGAGCTTTGTCATTCCGCACGGCGTTTTTTGCGGCGAAGAATCGATGGATTCCGCCCGTAGCGCCGTCACAGCCGGGGGACTGCATAGGTCCTTCGCGGCAAAGAACGCCGCTCGGGATAACAAGGCTGGTACACTTCGTTCGCTGTTTTTCGTCTCCAAGGAATCTATCGTGAAACGACTCTTCGCCATCGCGCTTTCGATACTCAGCTTTCTCGCCGCTGCCTATGCCCAATCCCGCGCAATCATCGATACCGATCCCGGCGTCGACGATGCTATGGCCATTCTGCTTGCGCTTAATTCGCCGGAGCTGAAAATCGAGGCGATCACGGTTGTTCCCGGCAATGTGGAGGCCCCGCTTGGACTCGAGAACGCCCTCAAAATCGTTTCGCTCGCCAAGCGCTGCGATATTCCCGTCGCCGGCGGAGCGCAGCATCCGCTGAATCAAAAACTCATCACCGCAAAGTTCTGGCACGGCCCCAACGGACTCGCTGGCGTCGAACTGCCTGCGCCCAAATGCCATGCCGATGCGCGCTTCGGTCCCGATCTCATCATCGAGCTTGTGCATAAATATCCCCACGAGGTCACGCTGATTCCGGTCGGCCCACTCACCAACATCGCACTCGCTGTTTCCAAAGATCCATCCATCGTTCCGCTGGTGAAAAACATCGTCATCATGGGCGGATCGATCTCAGGCGGCAATGTCAACGGCGCCGCCGAGGCCAACATCTACAACGATCCCGAAGCCGCCTCGATCGTGTTCAATGCCGGATGGATGGTCACCATGGTTGGGTCTGATGTCGGCGAGCGCACGCTGATCACGCGCCCGTATCTCAATCAGCTTTCTCAGTTGCACGGTCCGGAAAGCGATTTTGTCTACAAACTGGCCGATTTTTATCTCACGCGTTCGGAGAAGAGCGGATATTCCGGCGCGGCTATGTACGATCCGCTTGCGGTTGGCACGGCCATCGATCCTACGCTTATCACGGTGAAAGAAATGCACGTAGACGTCGAAACTCGAGGCGATTTCACGCGTGGCGAGACCGTTGCCAACCGCATGGGCTCGAACGAAAACAACGTGCTGCACGGGGATCACTACGAAATCGAAGGCGTGATTGAATTGAAGCCGAATGCGCGTGTCGCGCTCGCGTCTGACGCGGATCGGTTTCTGCAACTTTTCATCAGCAGAATCAAAGGGAAGTAGGCGTTGTCATCCTGACCCTGAGCTTGTCGAAGGGGAGGACCTTTGCATTTTGTCAGCGAGTGGTGCTGCCAACGAGTGCATAGATCCTACGCGGCAAAGAGCGCCGCTCAGGATGACAACATCTAAAA
>JASHOT010000225.1 GCA_030040965.1 Candidatus Sulfotelmatobacter sp.
TGGTGGCTCGCGATGGATTCGAACCATCCACGACGGCTTTATGAGAGCCGCGTTCTTCCTACTGAACTAGCGAGCCGTGTTCTAAATTTGGCTGGCCGGGCAGGATTCGAACCTGCGCATGGCGTGATTAACAGTCACGTGCCTTTCCAGCTTGGCTACCGGCCAAGAAACATTCGCAAAATGCAAAAGGCCCCAACTTTTGTCGGAGCCTCGGAAATCGAATCTGAACTTGGAAATCTAGCTAAATGATCAGACCAATCCCGAGGGCCGAGCGCGATTGACGCGCCGTCTCATAATGGATTTGGTCTTTATAGTCATTTTCAAGCCGAGTATAGCACGGTTTTGGTGTTCGACCTATCAGTTAGTTTCATGACCACGGCTTGCACGCATACGACTAGGAAAAATGTCCGCTGGCTTGCGCGTAAACATAAGTGAAGTAACGCGCCTTCAGCAAGACGCTACCAGTGGTTGTAGGCGACTTCAAAAGCGCTTCCATAACCGCTGCCAAACTTGTCAGCCCTGAGTCGTGCGCGTCCTTGCGCATTCTTTCAAACCATTTGTGATGGTCCTCAAATCCACGCTGGGTCCCTGCTTCTGCTACCGCCTGTAAGTGGCGGTTGAACTCCGAGAGCCGTTTTGCACGTAATGTGCGTGACCAAGCGAACGCTCTGATGGAATTGCAGCAGATCGGTATTAAAGTCGTTTCAGTGGATGAGCCGGTCACGGACGATACCGCTGCGGGCAAACTTGCTCGCAACATGTTAGGGGCGATGAATCAGTACTTTTCCGACTCGTTGAGCGAGAAAACAAAATTCCGCATGGAGTCTGGGGTTAAGGAAGGTCGTTGGCTCTGGATTGCGCCCATCGGATACTTGAACGCTAAAGAAACCAAAACCATTCAAATAGACCCAGAGCGCGGCCCTTTGGTCCGGCAAGCGTTTGAGCTGCTCGCCACTGGGAACTACTCAACGACAGACGCCGTGCTGAAACTCGTTACCGGTCTGGGCTTAAGAACACGCCAAGGCAAGGTGCTGACAAAGCAAACTTGGGGACGAATGCTGACCAACCCGTTCTATTGCGGTTGGGTCGTGTCCGGCGAAAACCGTATCCGGGGAAAACACGAAGCGCTCATTTTAGATGAAGTTTTTCAGAAGGTGCAGGAACGTATTGGAGAAAAGAGCGCTCCTCACAAACAGCAGAACGATGACTTCCCTTTGCGTGGTCTCGTACGGTGTGTGTTCTGTGGAAAGAATCTTACCGGGGGCTGGGCCAAGGGGCGCACCGAAAAATATGCTCGGTACTGGTGTTGGCAGAAAGGATGCGGAAAAGTGGGTGTGGGCCGGGATGAGCTTGAGCAGCATTTCGTCAATCTGCTGAAGCTGATGGAACCGGCAGGGGAGGCTCTGGCAATGCTGCCGGTCATTGCCGCACGCGAGTGGGAAGCTCGCAAAGCACGTATCTCGAAGGACGCAGAGACCCTCTCGAAGCGACTAGCAGATCAAGACACTTTGAACCAAAGAACGATCCGCGCGAAGATCGAAGGGGAAATCGACTCGGAAGCGTTTCAAGTTATGCGGAATTCGATAATCGCTGAGAAAGACAGAATTCAAAAACAGATAACTACTTTGGATTCAGAGCGTTCTACGATGGAAGACCTGATCTCGCAGGCCCGTACGCAAATGTTCGATCTGATCGCGGCTTGGCGCAATGGCAACACCAATCAGAAGCAAGAGCTGGTGCGCGGCTTCTTTCCAGATGGTTTGCCGTTTAGCAACGAAAGAGGTTTCTTTGAACCAAGCAATACCGCGCTAAGGGATATGCAACTCAGATGGTTGGAGACGAATTTGATCGACGGAACTCCCGAAAGTATCGTTGGCGTCCCCGACGGGATTTGAACCCGTGTTACCGCCGTGAAAGGGCGATGTCCTAGGCCGGGCTAGACGACGGGGACGATTCTTGAGGCAGGATGGTCTCGCAAGTTGTTGATCGTAGCAGCGCCGTGACTGTCATGTCAAAGTTGGCTACTGACCGGTAGCGGTTCAAACTGCAAAACCGTGAAGCGCAAAGGGCACGAAGGTGCACAAAGCAAAACCCGCACGCGTGATCCTTCGCGTAACTTTGTGGCCTTCGTGTTTCTTGGTTTGGGCTGGAATAATTCAGACTGAACCATTACCTACCGCTTCTAATTCCGTTCTGCACGATCCAGGATTTGCCGCCGACACATTAGATCAGTGCACAAAGTTCCGGGCGCAACTTACTCTCAAAGACCGCAATCATGGAAAATCCTAAGCTGTTGCGCACAATGAAATCACTCCAATGAATCTCCCGCTCAATATCGCTGCCGCGCGGGTGCACGCCTACGCAGCTTGCGTGTTTATCGGTGGGTCAAGCCGTAGGCTACGGCACCCGCCGATCCCGCGATATTCAGGTAGGAAGTCACGTGTTCCAGTCTGTGATGTCCCAGCCGGTGAAACATATAGCTGACTCCGATGACGCTGCCCGCTTCCAAAACGAAATTCGTGGCTAGTCCTGGAGTGCTGCCGCTCAAAACGCGCGTGATGGGATTGAGTTCCCTGCCTCCGCTGGCCAGGTTCGCGCGGGTAACGCAAAAGTCTGCTGCGGCCAGTCCACCGGCAAATGCGAAGAGCAAACGATTCTGACGATCCCAAAAGGGATGGGCTTCGATTTCAGCCCGCGGAGCCGCCGCTTCGACAAATGGCGCCGGAGATGCTACTGCGGTTTCCACTTCATTTTCCGTAACGGATACGTCCGGTGCGTCGGGAAACGCGGCCGTGGAAGCAGGCCCCGCCTGCATCACGGGCCGAATGCCTGGGCTGTAAGAATCCTGTGCGGCAAGCTTCTCGGACGGAAGCGATATCGCTCCCGCTGCCGCGAGCACAAGTAAGAACAAGGTTGAGGTAAATTTGGCCATGTGACCTTGGTATTAGGCGAGCATCGTCCTTTAGGACTTGTACTTTCGCATCTCTCAAGGCCTGAAGAAAGGGTCCCAAAGTGTCTTGACGGATGGTTACCGCGGTAACCCTGCGCATGCCGGGTCATTATGATGCTGGTTCATTCCAATGCATTCCAATGATGGGTCGGCTCATCCTGATGCTGTGTTGAGTTGGTGCCGTGTCGAGTTGATGCCGTGCTGATCTCGCTTAGGGGACCATCTCCCGCAACCGGCCTGGAAGCTGACGGCTGCGCGCCCTTCAACTAGAATCACCCTCAGAGATGGCTCACAGAGAATCGGAAGCGCTCGTGTTGCGGACTTATCCTCTGCGCGAAGCCGACTTGCTGGTCACCCTGTTCACGCGCGCGGAAGGCAAAGTTCGAGGCGTAGCCCGCTCGGCGAAAAAATCGAAGCGGCGCTTCGGAGGAGCACTCGAACCGCTGACCTACGTACGCGCCTTTTATGACGTGCGCGAACGTCAGGAGCTGGCCCGCCTCGATGCCTGCGAAGTTCTCGAATCTCCTCTGGCCACAGAAGTCAGCTATCCGCGCGTGGTTGCGCTCGGCCACATCGCCGAGTTGCTCGACGAACTCCTGCCCGACCACGAATCGAACGACTCCATCTTTCGCCTGACCATTTCCGTTTTGCACGCGCTGAGCGGGCCTGAAATCTGGATGCCGCTCACCTATTTCGAACTTTGGCTCACCCGTCTGGTCGGTTTTCTGCCCGAACTCAACGCATGCGTCGTCTGCGGTCGCGGTCTGAACGGAAGCCGTGCATATTTTCACGCCCTGGCGGATGGCCTGATGTGCGCCGACGACAAGCGGTTGGCATCGTCTGAAATCTCCAGCGAATCGCGAGCATTAGCCGCGCAAATGTTCCGCGCGCCGGTCGAGACTTTTGCGGGAACGCCGTGGGCAAAGTCCCGGGCTGCGGACCTGCGCAAGTTTCTCATTCAAATTCTGCAGCGCCATTTGGAGAAGAAGCTGGTCACGGCGGGAATGCTGGAAAAGATTGGCGACTAGTCTTGCATGGTGAAGCGGAAACTGGGGGAAATGTGCTTTCGCGCGGAAGCCTCCATGGGCTGACGACTGCCCGCTGCTTCCTTTACAATCACTGATTAACCCTCGGACCTCCGAACACCGTGCATCCACTCATCCCAACCCGTTGACGTTTCAGGAACTCATCCTGCGCTTGCAGACTTTCTGGGCCGAGCGCGGATGCGTCCTGCAGCAGCCTTATGACGTTGAGGTCGGCGCGGGTACCATGGCGCCCGAAACGTTTCTGCGCGTGCTCGGGCCGCAACCCTACAAAGTTGCCTACGTGCAGCCTTCGCGGCGTCCGGCCGATGGCCGCTACGGGGAAAATCCGAATCGTCTGTTCAAGCACATGCAACTGCAGGTGATCTTGAAGCCGCCGCCGGAAAATGTGCAGGAACTTTACCTCGAATCGCTCGGCGCCATCGGCATCGACCTGCACCAGCACGACATCAAGTTCGAAGAGGACAACTGGGAAGCGCCTACGCTCAGCGCGTGGGGCGTGGGCTGGCAGGTGATACTTGATGGACTGGAAATCACGCAATTCACCTATTTCCAGCAGTGCGGCGGCGTCGATCTGTTCCCGATCTGCGCCGAGCTGACCTACGGCCTGGAGCGCATCGCCGCGTTCCTGCAGGATGTGGATTCGATCTACGACATCGTGTGGGCGCGCGATCCGGATACGGGCAGCGTCGTAAAGTACGGTAATGTGCGGCTTGCTGACGAGTTGCAATTCTCCGTCTACAACTTCGAAGCGGCCGACGTCGAAAAAACCTGGAAGCATTTCGATTTGTATGAGGCTGAGTGCAAGGCGCTGATCGAGCAGTATGTCATGCTGTCGAAAAAAGACCGCGACGAAGACAAAAACGAAGATAAAGACGAACCCGCCCGCGATCTTGTTGCGGAGAAGCGTCGCTTCCCTCTTCTGGCCGCTTACGATCTTTGCCTGAAGTGTTCGCACTTGTTCAACATTCTCGATGCACGAGGAGCGATCTCCGTGACCGAGCGAGTCGGAGTCATCGCGCGGGTGCGCGCTCTGGCCGTCGGGATCGCGAGGGCATGGGTCGATCAACAAAAGAATGAAAGTGCAGAGACGGCAAAGTCCGATGAGCCCGAACCTGCTCACGAGAAGAAGTTGGGGAGGGAAAAGTTGACTCCGGTAGGGTAAAAAGCGTTGTCATCCTGAGCGAAGTGGAAGTCGCGTACAACGCGATTTCCACACAGTCGAAGGATCTCTATTAGATTTGGCGCGGCAAGGTCGTTGTAGGGAATTCTCTCGGTTCAGCCAGCGCGGAGTAAACGCCTGGAGGGGCCAGGAGTGCGATGATGATTTAAAGGGGTCCTTCGACTCCGCATCACGATTCGCAAAGCAATCGTGATGCTGCGCTCAGGATGACAATGGATTTATAGATGCCAGACCTTCTACTCGAACTCGGTTGCGAAGAAATTCCCGCGCGCATGATCGATGCGGCCTCCGCGGAACTGCGCGAGCGCGTCGTCGCGTTGCTGAATCGCGAACGCCTCGCCGGCGGTGAAGTCACCAGCTTCGACACCCCCCGCCGCCTCTCCGTTCTCGCGTCCAATGTCGCGACGGCGCAGGCTGATGTCGTAGAGCAACTGACCGGACCCTCGGTCAACGTCGCTTACAAAGATGGCCAGCCCACGCCTGCGGCTCACGCCTTCGCAAAAAAGGCCGGAGTCGACGTCTCGCAACTCGACAAAATCACGACGCCGAAAGGCGAATACATCGCAGCGAAAGTCACGAAAAAAGGACGCACAGCAGCCGAAGTTTTCGCCGACCATCTTCCGAAGGAACTGGCGACCATCTACTGGCCGAAGAATATGTACTGGCGCAAACCCAGCGAGCGCTTCGTGCGTCCGGTGCGCTGGCTTGTCGCCATGCTCGATGACCAGACGATTCCGCTCGAGTTCGACGGCATCCGCGCTGGCAACAATTCACGCGGCCACCGCATTCTTTCGGACGACAGTGTCGCGATTCCCCGCGCGGGCTCGGCGTACGTTGATGCGCTGCGTGCGGCGAAGGTCCTCGGTCGAGCCGAGCGCGAGCAGCAGATTCGAAAGGCACTCGACTCTGCCACCCGCACGATTCCCGGCGCGCGCTGGCGCGAAGATAAGCCGCTGCTCGACACGGTAGTGAATCTCACTGAATTTCCCTCGGCGATCCTGGGCAGCTTCGATCCGCAATTTCTCGCGCTGCCGGAAGAAGTTCTGGTCACGGTCATGCGCGACCACCAGAAATATTTCGCGATCGAAGACACACACGGAAAACTTGCGCCGCACTTTCTCGCGGTGCTCAACACCGAAAGTGATCCGCAGAGCCTGATCCGACACGGGAATGAGCGCGTTCTGCGAGCCCGCTTCAACGATGCGCGCTTTTTCTGGGAAACTGATCAGAAGAAATCTCTGCTCGAACGGCACGAGCTTCTGCGGCACGTCACGTTTCAAAAAGATCTCGGCAGCTACTACGATAAGACGCAGCGTGTGCAACGCCTCTGCAGCTGGCTGAGCGAAATTTTGAAACAGCATGAGATTCCAGTTCGCCCAGGAGTTATCCACAAGGCCGCGTGTCTTTCGAAGACCGACCTCACCACCGAACTGGTGAAAGAATTCACGGAACTGCAGGGCGTGGTCGGGGGACTCTATGCGCGGGTGCAGCAGCTTGACCCGAGCCTGCCCGAGGCCACACGCCTGGCCATCGCCGACGCGATTTACGACCATTACAAGCCCGAATCGACCGATGACGATGTCCCGCGCTCGATGGAGGGCGCGGTTCTCTCCATCGGCGACAAAGCCGATACCATCGCCGGCATGTTTGCGCTGGGCCTGGTTCCAAGCGGATCGAAAGATCCGTTTGCGCTACGCCGTCAGGCCAATGGTATTGTGAAAATTGTGGCCGAAAAAAAGCTCCCGCTGCGCCTGACGGAAATGATGCGGGATGCGCACGCCGGCTACCGCGGATCGGAAGCCGAAAGAAAATTCGTTTCGGATGAACAATTCTCACAGTCGATAAGCGCGTTTTTCCGCGAGCGGCTGGAGTTTTACCTGCGCGACCTTCGGGGCTATTCCTATGACGTCGTCAAGGCCGTTCTCGGGGCCAATGCCGATGACGTTGTCGATGCGCTGGAGCGCGCAGAGGCCGTGAAGCAGGTTCTGCACATGCCGGAATTCCAGGCCATCGGCGCAGCCTGCAAGCGCATTCGCAACATTCTGAGGCAGGCCGCGGAGAAGCGGATTGAACCTACGGCGAAGTTTGAATATTTACCGGATGCGGCGCATGAAGAAAAAATGTTGATGGCTTATCTCGAGCAGACGGGGTCACGCATAGAAGCGCACCGCCGGAAAAAAGAGTATTTCGATGCGCTCACGCTTCTGGCAACTTCCCGCGAACCCGTCGACGCCTTCTTCGACAAAGTCATGGTCATGGTCGACGATGCGAAAATTCGCGCCAATCGTCTGGCGCTGCTGCGGACACTGCTGCATGAATTTTCGACAATCGCCGACTTTTCCGAGATTGTGGCTGAGGGAAAGTCGTAGCGTCTGAGCCTTAGGAAGATCAAAAAGAGCAGACGTTTGCGGAGTGATTTTTTTCTTGCGGACTTTAGTTTGCGAGGCTTATTGGGCGAAGCCGTCAGCCTGCGTGACCGCGCCGACCGCGACCGTATGGTCGATGAAGACGCGCCCGGCGTCGAGCGCCTTGCGATCCAGTTCGAGCAACGCCGGATTCTTTACTTTCGCTTCGAGCACCTTTATCGCCGTTGCCGACGAAAGGCACTCGGTCTCTTCGAGCAACGCGCCCATGATGACCACGTTGGCCACTTTGGCCGCGCCCAGCTTGTCGGCAATTTCCGAGGCCGGGATGCAGACGACCTGCGCCTGCGGGATTTCGAAATCGCTGGGAAGACTGTCGCGCCCGTAAAGAATCATGCCGCCGGGCTTTACCTGGGCTGCGAACTTGCGCAGTGAGATTTCATTCATGGCCACGAGCACGTCCGGCCGCGAAAGCAGCGGAGAGCCGATACGTTCTTTGGACAGGCACACGTGGCAATGCGCGCTTCCCGAACGCATCTCCGGCCCGTAGGAGGGCAGCCAGCTGACTTCCAATCCCTCGCGCATGCCCATTTCGGCCAGGAGTTGGCCGAGCAGCAACACGCCCTGACCGCCGAAGCCGGCGATTTTGATTCCCATTTCGCGCAAATGATGATTCCGTCCAGCGACGACTCCTTCCGCGGCAACTTTTCGTTCGCCCGTGACCAGTTCTTCGACAGTCTTGTGAGGCGGCACGTTATTGTTGGGAATTTCAACCTTGCGGTCGCGAAACACATTCAGCGGAAAGTTTGGAATCATCGTCTCCGCCACCCACTTCCGCGCCTCGACAGGATCTTTCCCCCAAATCGTAGGACAGGGCGAAAGAATCTCGACGAAGGTAAAGCCCGCGCCCGCTTTCTGCAGCTCGAGCGCCCGGCGCACGGCGCGCCGCGCCTTCATGATGTTCTTGTTGTCGGAGAGCGCAACCCGTTCGATATATACCGGCGTTTCCAGCGAGGCCAGCAGTTCGCACATGTGTAGCGGGAAGCCTTCATTCACTGGACGCCTGCCCCACGGCGAAGTCGTGCTCCGCTGGCCGACCAAAGTGGTGGGCGCCATCTGGCCGCCGGTCATGCCATAGATGGCATTGTTCACAAAGAAGACGGTAATCTTTTCTCCGCGGTTCGCGGCATGAACGATCTCGGCAGTTCCGATCGCCGCCAGGTCTCCATCGCCCTGATAGGCGATGACGATTTTGTCCGGACACGCACGCTTTAATCCTGTTGCCGCCGCAGGAGCGCGCCCGTGCGCCACCTGCACGTTGCCCACGTCGAAATAGTAGTAAGCGAAGACCGAGCAGCCGACCGGGCTGACCAGGATGGTTTCATTCTGTACGCCCAGATCTTCCAGCGCCTCAGCGATCAGCTTGTGGGCCACGCCGTGGCCGCATCCCGGACAATAGTGCGTCTGGTGCCGCAGATCGGATTTGCGCTCAAATTCACGGTAGAAGGTCTCCGGCTTCGCATGCACCAGTTCATAGTTGTCGGCTGTAACCTGCGTCTGGTCTGGAATCACGTCGTGTGTTGCCATAGATGTCTCCGCTAGCGTCCTATACCGCTACCGCAGCATGCTCAACAATCTTCGCCACCAGTTCCTCGACTGCCGGCACATTTCCGCCCACGCGTCCATAAAACTCGACCGGACGAGCGCCCTCGAGTGCCAGCCGCACATCTTCTACCATCTGCCCGTTGCTGAGCTCGACCACCAGAACTCCACCGGCCTTGAGCGCAGCTTTCTTCAGTTCCTTTGACGGGAAAGGCCACAGCGTAATTGGACGAAACAGTCCAACCTTGACGCCCATCTTGCGCGCCTCATCGACCGCCGAACGCAACACGCGCGACACAATGCCGAAGCCGACGACGATTAGGTCGGCATCCTCGGTGTGATACTCCTCCCAGCGCGTTTCCAGCTGCTGCGCCCGGATGTACTTGGCCTCCATCATGCGCTGATGATTTTCGAGGTCGTCGGTCTCGAGCACGATCGAACTGACCATGTTCTTCCGGGTTTCGGCTGTTCCCTGCACCGCCCAAGGTTTCGCCGGCGCAACGATCTCGCGGTATGCCAGATCGAGGGGCTCCATCATCTGGCCCACAAAACCGTCGGTGAGGACGATGGCCGGGTTGCGGTACTTGTCAGCAAGTTCGAAGGCAAGGATCGTAAGGTCGGCCATCTCCTGCACCGAAGCCGGCGCGACCACGAGATTGCGATAGTTGCCATGGCCTCCGCCTTTGACCATGGCGAAATAATCGCTCTGTTCGGGCGCAATGTTGCCCAGGCCGGGCCCGCCGCGCATGACGTCGACGATGACGCATGGCAGCTCGGCTCCCGCCAGGTAAGAGATTCCTTCCTGCATCAGGCTTAGTCCGGGACCGGACGAGGCTGTCATCACGCGCACTCCCGCCGCAGCCGCGCCATAAACCATATTGATGGACGCGGTTTCGCTCTCGGCCTGCACGAACGATCCGCCGACCTCCGGCAGATAGAGCGCCGCCGCTTCTGTGATTTCGCTGGCGGGCGTGATGGGATAGCCGTAATAGGCGCGGCATCCGGCCAGCACCGCCCCTTTAATGACTGCCACGTTGCCCTTACACAGCTGCCGCATGTTCGCCTCCTGTAGCCGCGGTTGGCGGAACGGTCGCGTGCGCCAGCCGGTAGACGCGGATCGCGCCCGGCTCCGGACAACAATAGAAACAGATCCCGCATCCGGTGCAGTCTTCTCCCGTGTACCGTGCGGGATGCACGCCGTAGTGACTCAGCTCCGGCGCCAGCTCCAGGCACTTCGGCGGGCACGACTCGATGCACAGCCCGCATCCCTTGCATTCTTCAACGTCGATCGTCACCTTGCCGCGGGCCGGCTTTGAAATTTTCTCGCTAGACATATTCGGCTGACCTCGAGGCAGCCGCGGATGCAGCTTTCGGACTTTGCAGCCACTTGGTTTTCTCGCAATACTCGTAAAGTCCTGCACGGAACTTGGGATGCGCGATCTCGATCAGCGCCTTGGCCCGCTCGCGGATGGACTTCCCGTGCAGATACGCAACTCCATACTCAGTGACGACGTAGCGCACCAGGCCGCGCGAGGTCACCACTCCCGCCCCAGGATCGAGCACGGGCACAATGCGCGAGATGGTGTCGTGCTTCGCCGTCGAGGAGATGGCAATGATGGGTTTGCCGCCCTTTGAGCGTGACGCCCCACGCAGAAAATCTACTTGCCCGCCAATTCCGCTGTAGAACTGGTTGCCGATGGAATCCGAGCAAACCTGCCCCGTCAGATCCACCTGCAGCGCGGAGTTGATCGCCACCATGTTGTCGTTGCGGGCAATCAGTCCGGGATCGTTGGAGTAGGCGGTGGGATGAAATTCGAAGATGGGATTGTTATCGACGAACTCGAACAAGTGCTTGGTGCCGAGCGCAAATCCCAGGATGATTTTGCGCGGCTTGAAATTCTTGCGCGCCCCCGTGATGACTCCGGCTTCAATCAGCGGAATCACGCCGTCGGTGACCAGTTCACTATGCACGCCCAGATCTTTGCGGTCCATCAGCATGGGAAGAACCGCGTCGGGAATGCCGCCGATGCCGGTCTGTAAAACGGATCCATCGTCAATCAGGCTGGCGACATGCCGGGCGATAGCGACTTGCAGATCGGTGACCTGGGGCCGTTTCAGCGCGCACAGCGGCCGCGAGGACTCGACGAAGGCGTCGATGTCGCTGACGTGAATGAAGCTGTCCCCGTAGGTGCGCGGCATGTTGTCGTTAATCTGCGCCACGGTGTGTTTGGCGCACTGCGCCGCGGTGAGCGTGGTATCGACTCCAATGCCAAAGCTGCAGAAACCGTGTGAATCGGGCGGTGAGACTTCGATCAGCGCCACATCGATCGGCATCTCCCCGCTCTCGAATAACTGTTCGATCTCGCTCAGGTAGATTGGCGTGTAATCCGCGCGGCCGTCATTGATCGCTTCGCGGACGTTGCCGCCGATGAACATGGCGTTGTGCCGGAAGTGGCCTGCCATCTCGGGCGCGACATACGGCGCACAGCCCATCGTCATCATGTGCACGATTTCAACCTCGCGCAACTCCGGACCCCGCCGCATCAGCGCCTCGACCAGCGTCTCCGGTTCGGCGCAGCCGGGCTGAATATAAACGCGCATTCCCGATTGCACACATTGGAGCGCCTGGTCGGCGGTTTTCAGCCTTCGCTTGTATTCCATTTCCCACGACATGGACATGCCCCCAGCCCCCTAAACTACCCGTGCCATCTCTTGCTTCGCTTCACAGGCACATTCAACTTCATACCCCACGGCAGCATAATAGATTGCCCGGTCAAAGAACATCTCCAGCATCTGCAACAGTTCCAGCTCGCCCATGATTTCGATGGCGCGGTCTGCCAGCGCTTCATTCTTGAGGAACTCCCACAGATTTTCCTTGGTCAGCACGATGGCCTGGACTACTTCGCTCAAGGGAACGTTCTGCTGCGCGCGCCGCGCTCCAATCTCGCGGTAACGCCGCTCGATGTCGGTTTCATTTTTTCCCAGAAGCCACTCGCCAAGGTGGCGGTAAATCTCGTAGACGCGCTCGCGCAACTCATGCACGGGGATCGAACGGAGACGATGGACCCGCGGATCACTCTGGACTTTCTCTTCCAGTCCCGCCGCCAGCGCGTCGGCGTGGGTTTCAATCAGGCGCACCATCCGGTAAGAGAACATCATAGCCACCCCCTGTTCGCGCGCCCCGTTTTAGACTCCCACCTTCGCGGCCTCGCTATCGGTCGCCCAGCCCTCGATCGGGACTTTGCCGGTTTCGACCCATGGCTCAAAAGTCTGCGGGGTGGTGATGACGCGCGAAATCAAGCAAATCGATTTCGCCCGGCGCAGCAGGGCCATGCCCGCTTCGCGCTGCTCTTCGGACTGAACCGTCAACCGCGGCCGGATCAGTATCTCGGTAAAATTGCATCCCGCGTTGCGGCTGCGGCGCACCGAGCCTTCGATCTCCACCTCCAGATCGGTAAACTCGAACTTCACCGCGCGGGCGACCTCGTGAAAAGTCGTTGTGAAGGAACCGGCCAGCGAGCACAGCAGGAGCTGCTCCGGCGTCCAGCGGCCCTGCAGGCCCCCTAACTCGGCCGCCTCGGAGAAATGGATCGTGTTCGGAGAGGACTCGCACTTGGCGAGTCCAGTGCGGCCTGAAGTCCACCAGGCCGAAACGCGGAAGGTATATTCAGAGGCCATATTTCACGCTCCCAAAAACGCCCTTCGCCGGCCGATCAATTCACTGGCTCAGGGAGAATATAACGGTAATCGTCGTCTCTACCTCGACCGGTTGCCCGTTCAAGAGGTAAGGCTTGTAGCGCCACTCTTGGACCGCAGCCAGCGCCGCTGGCACCAGCATCGGGTGCCCGCTCACCAGTTGCAGATTGGTGATGGTGCCGTTGGTGTCGATGATCGCGCTCAACACGACTTCGCCCTGCACTCTGGCCGACCGGGCCAGCGTCGGATATGGCGGTTCCACCCGATGAATCAGCAATCCCCTGGTCACGCCCTGCGAAATTCGAATTCGTTGCGGCGTGGCAGCGCTAAGCTTTGGTACCGCGGCAAGACTGGAGGTCGCGCTCACAATCCCCCCGATCACCCCTCCAAGCTGGCCACCCGGAATCCCGCCCGGAACACCCCCGACCACTCCTCCAGCGGCTGGCATCGGCGGTGGAGGTTCTTCTTCCTTGATCATCTGGACCTTGGCAGGAATTCTGGTCGGCGTGCGCAACTCGCCCGTCGAAAGCACATCAGTCGAGATCGGCTTCATGATCTTCTGCACCGCTGCCGCCGCGGGCGGGGGAGGCGGTGGTGGCGGCGGAGGCGCAACCAGAAATGTCAGCAGTTGCGCTTTGGGCAACTCCTCGGTAAACGCGAGCGGGATGATCAGCATTACGCCCACGATCAAAATATTCAAAACAAAAGACGTGGAGGTCGCAAAGAAGCGGCGCTTGCGCTGACCAAATTCCAGCACGCTATCGGAAAAAAGTGCTCGCGGGGCGGTCGGAGGACCCCAAACGATCTCGGCACGCGGCAGCACAGCGGCACGGCTGGCCGACCTGGATGGTTTGACTTCCTCGACAACGCCAACCTCATGAACCCCGGGTTCGTGAATCTCAATGGTGCTCATCGGAGCCCTCCCTGATGTCCCGCCGAAACCACTCGCCGTTCGGCGCGCCAGGGGATGTGGCCAACTTGGGCCGCATCTCCGCTTTGTCCAAGGACATCTTCATTCAAGCTATCGGCCGGGCAAATGGCGGACATCACCGACATTTGTGATCCCGATCACGGAATAGGGGTTGGGGTGCAAACTGAAGTAATCACGAGATATGTCGGTACTTGTGGGTGGTCAGAGGCGCGTCAGCGCCACGGCAGCCGATGCGAAGAAGAAGCAAACATCGCGTAGTGGGTTGCCGATGGTACGCAATGTGTGGCTGACCTGTGGAGAGGTCAAGGAACAAGAAACTGGAGCGGGGTACGGGGATCGAACCCGTGACATCGAGCTTGGGAAGCTCGCGTTCTACCGCTGAACTAACCCCGCCTGGTTCATCATGAGGTCGCTCGCAACCTGCGCTCGGGATTTCGCCTGCGGGCTCGACGCCCGCAAAACGGCTCAACTGGGAAGCTCGCGTTCTACCGCTGAACTAACCCCCGCCCAAGGGTTGCAGGACAATATTACTCCATGAGGCCGT
>JASHOT010000026.1 GCA_030040965.1 Candidatus Sulfotelmatobacter sp.
TTCGTGCAATACAATCTCTTCGACATCTTCAATGTGACGCCGCATGGCCGCCTTCGCCGCTTCGGCGTCGTGGCGCTTGATAGCGGACAATATCCGGCGATGGCCCGCCAGCGATTTCTGCGGACGACCTTCCACCTGCAGGCTGCGTTCGCGCGTGTCGCGCAGCAGGTCCATCAGGATATCCAGCACCTTGAGTACGACGCTGTTTCCGGATGCCATGGCGACCGCGTAGTGAAATTCGGAATCCTCGCCAATCGTGCTTTCGCCCTTGCGCAGCTTGCGCTCCTGTCGAGCAAGAATGTCTTCCATTTCTTCGATTTCATCCGCCGAGGCGTGAGTCGCGGCGCGGCTGGCCAGCGGCGGTTCCAGAATCCGGCGAAAATCCAGAAGCTCGCTCATCAACGCTTCCTTGTGCTTCAAAGCGTTAGCTAGCGGATTTACCAGCGAACTGGCTGAAATTTCGCGAACAATCGTGCCCGCGCCCTGCCGCGGTTCCACCATCCCGGCCAGTTCCAGGCTGCGTATCGCGTCGCGAATGGAGCTGCGGCTGACCGAAAGAATTTCAGCGAGTTCGCGCTCGGAGGGCAGTTTGTCGCCAGGCTTGAGCTTTTTGAGGATCAGACGCTCGATCTGCCGCGCAACATCTTCATAGACTTTGTTGCGGCGAACCGCTTCCAGGCCGGATGTGAGAGGAGAGGCCACAGGGAACTCCAAGTGGTCCGATAAGTGGACCACATGGAGTATACCTCCACTGTCAAGTGCCCGGCAATATTCGCGCTTTACAGAAAAAAGTGCAAGAAAAACGTCTATTTTCCCTCATGGTTTCGAGTTGGGACCGGCACTATTGCGGCCCAGCAGCTTCGCGCAATGATAGACCATGCGGGTGTGTGGCATAGGCACACCCACCTTTTCCCCCAGTTCAGCGACCGAACCAACCAGCGCTTCCAGTTCCATTGGCCGGCCCGCTTCGAGATCCTGCAGCATCGAGGTTTTGTGCTCGCCAACTTTTTCTGCGCCCGCCAATCTTTGCTCGATGGAGATGGGCAATTCCATGCCAAGTTTGTTGGATACCGCTTCTACTTCTTCCATGATCTTGCGAATCACTTCTCTGGCTCCGGGATCACGCACGATTTGTACGACGGTGGTGCGGGTCAGCGCGCTCACCGGATTCACAGAAGCATTGCCGAGAATCTTGACCCAAATCTCTTCGCGGATGTGCGTCGTGATGGGGCAGCGCAGGCCAGAGGCGACCAGCGCCTCGGCAATTTGGCGGCAACGTTCGGATCGCGCGCCGTCGGGTTCGCCAAGCGAAATCCTATTTCCCTCGATGTGCTGAATGACTCCCGGCGAGACAATTTCCGTCGCAAGATAAACGACCGAGCCCACCACGCGGCGAGCCTCAATCGCACTCGAGATCACGCCCCCGGGATCGATGCGCTCGAGCCGAAGGTTATCCCACTCGCCGCCGAAATTCTGAAAATACCACCACGGGATACCGTTCTGCGTGCTGACCACGGTCGTTTCCGGTCCGAGCACGGGCCTTAGATGCGGGACAAGCTGCGGAAGACTGTGAGCTTTCACACCCAGAAACACAACGTCTACAACACCGGCTTCTTCGAGAGAGCCTACGACTCTGGGATGAGCATAAAAATCTTCTTCCACACTCTTCACGCGAACGCCATGTTCCTGCATGGCCTTCAGATGAGGGCCGCGCGCAAAAAGAGTTGTGTCGAAACCGGCGTGGGCCAGCCGTGCGCCAATGTATGCGCCAATGGCGCCTGCTCCAGCGATCAGGAATTTCATGGAAGTTTCACATGTTGCTGTCGAGCAATGCGGCTGCAACCGCGCGGCGACGAATCTTGCCGGTGGCGGTCGTGGGAATGCTGGTCACGAGATAAAGTTTCTTCGGACATTTGTATTCTGCGAGATATTCGCGACAATGCTTCAACAGTTCCGCTTCCGTGGCTCCATGCGGATCATGCAGGACCACAGCTGCGGCCACTTCTTCTCCCAGCCTGGGATGGGCGAAGCCGAATGTCACTGCAGCCGAAACCGCCGAATGCTTCAAAAGCACTTCGTCAACTTCATGCGGAGCGACGTTTTCCCCTCCACGAATGATGATGTCTTTTATACGGCCGGTGAGATGGAGATAGCAGTCGTCGTCAAGTAATCCCTCGTCGCCGGTGCGAAACCATCCTTTCACCAGAGCTTTCGCATTGGCCTCCGGATTATTTTCGTATCCGCGAAATACACTTGCGCCCTGAATTACGATTTCGCCGCGCTGGTTCGTGCCCAGTTCGTTGCCTTTCTTATCCATGACACTGATGCGAATGCCCGTTCCGACTCCCACCGACCCGGCCTTGCGATAGCGTGGAGGCAACGGATTGGAAGTCATCTGGTGCGAGGCCTCAGTCATGCCATAGGCTTCGACAAAGGGCACGCCAAAAATTCCTTCGATTTTGTGAATGAGTTCGGCCGACAGTGGCGCGCTGCAGGAACGGATAAAGCGTAGCGTCTCCGCTTCCGGCAATTTGTGGTGAGAGCGCGCAAGCAGAACCTGATGCATGGTCGGCACTCCCGAATACCATGTCACGCGATGATCGTGCACCGTGCGCCAGAAAGTAAGAGCGTTGAATTTCGTCGGGACCACCAGCGTGCCGCCAGAGAGCAGCGTCGACATGGCCGAGCCGATCAGCCCATGAATGTGAAACAGCGGCATGATACAGAGCGATACGTCTGCCTCAGTCAACGCATATGTGCTGGCAATGTTGGCGGCCGAGACGGCCAGATTGAAATGCCGCAGCGGCACGCGTTTGGGGCGTCCGGTGCTGCCGCTGGTGTGCAGCACGAGCGCAATATCATCCGGGGTCGGCTCGGTGACTTTTGCGCCCGAAGGAGCGTCAATAAGATGAGCGACTCCTTTCTCGGTCATGCCGACCGGCAAGACCGGAATTTTGAGATCGGTGGCGGCGCTTAAGGCAAATGGCGGACAGACTGGCGGACAAAGCAGCACGCGGGCGTCGGTATCGCGCAAAAAAAAGAGGAACTCCTCATAGGGATAGGCGGGATTTAACGGTGCCGCTGTTCCCGCGATCGAGGCCGCAAGGAAGCTGACAATCGTCGGCAGTCCATTGGGCATCGCGATGGCGACACGGTCGCCGCGGCGAACTCCAGCCGAAGCCAACGCATCCGCCATCGCCAGCACTTGCTGGCGAAGGGAATCGTAGGTGACGACAATCTCCAGGTCAGGTACGGCAATGGCGGCGTGACTGTCCGCAAAATGTAGTACATCAAGCAGCGTTGCTACTGACTTCAGGGTGAGTCTCGTAGCCATGGGTGCAGTCCTCAGCCCGACGCGTGAACAGGGTCTCGGGCGACGGATACATGTAGATGCGCGCGGCGCATTGCGCGTCCGCGTCATCGGTTCTGTATGCCGCTAACTTTGATAGCCCTCCGCCTTCAGGGCCTTGCTGAACTCTTGCAGGAAGAAGCGCACATTCTCTTCGGTGGCCAGCGGTCCCATCAGGCCAATGCGGAAAACCTTGCCCGCGAGCGGCCCGAATCCGCCCGCGATTTCGATCCCCGGCCCTTCCAACAGGCGTTTGCGAACTTTGGCGTCGTCGACGCCCTTCGGAACGGAAACCGTATTCAGAGTCGGAATGCGGTGCGCCTCGGGAACATGCATGCTCAGGCTCATCGATTCAATTTCCTTGACGAAGAAGCGGTGCGCGCGGCGGTGACGCTCGAACCGCTTTTCAATGCCTTCTTCCGCGATCACCATCAAAGCCTCGCGCAGCGCATGGAACATGGAAATGGGCGCGGTGTGGTGATAGCGATGCGAGACCGTCGAGTAATCGTGAATCAGCTTCAGATCGAGATACCAGCTGCGCGAAAGTGTAGTTCGCGCACGCAGCCAGTCCATGGCGCGTTGCGAAAGTGCGAGAGGCGACAAGCCCGGAGGGCAGCTTAGTCCTTTTTGCGTGCAGCTGTAGGCAATGTCGATGCCCGTCTTGTCGAATTCCACCGGCAATCCGCCGAGCGAAGTGACGCAATCCCCGATCACCAGCGCTCCGGCATCGTGAGCCGCCGCGCAGATCGCGTGCCCCGGCTGCAAGGCTCCCGTCGATGTTTCAGCGTGCACGTAGCCGACAACGCTCGGCTTTTCCCGGCGAATGAAATCCGCTGCCTCCGCGTCGCTGAACGTCTCGCCCCAAGCTTTTTCGAAGCGTCCGATATTTGCGCCATTGCGTTTGGCCATTTCGCTGAGGCGATCAGAAAAATATCCATTGGCAAAGACGGCAAACTTCGAGCCGGGCTCAACGAAGTTGGCGACCGCCGCCTCCATGCCAGCGCTGCCGGTGCCGGAAATCACCAGCGTCGAGCCGTTCTGGATGCCGTAGACCGGCTTTAACAGCTCCTGCACGTCCTGCATAACTTGAATGAAGTACGGATCGAGGTGTCCAACAATGGGCTTGGACAGCGCCCGATAGACGCGCGGATCGACCATGGTTGGTCCCGGTCCGAACAAATACCGCTTGGGCGGTTGCAAAGGTTGCAGCAGATCCTGGGTTGCGACATGTTCCGATGTAGTACTCATAAAGGCCTTTCTCACTTCTACGTCAGATTAGATTCCGTCCGCTCGCCGGGCAAGGCGTCAAATCACTGCCATAAGGAATAGTCTGGCAGTGAATAACGCCTCGCAACTTTAAGTCAAGTTAATTCTGTTTGTAAGATTGATTAGTAATGCTAATAGCCGGCTCTTGCCGGATTTTCGGACTCTTGCCGAATTTTGGGAAAGAGGCGAAGCGGACGGTCGGAGGGGGATGCTCCGCTGTCGGATCCGCGAGATGCATTTTTTGGAAAGGCAAGCAGCAGGTGAACTGCCGCTTGTCGAAATTACTTTGTCCGTCCGCCTTCGACTCTCAACTTGTCGCTGGCCCCGGCCTGAGCCGCTGCCAGACGAGCGGTCAAAACGCGGAAAGGCGAGCAGGCCACGTAGTCCATGCCGACCTGATGGCAGAATTCCACCGAGGACGGATCTCCTCCATGTTCGCCGCAGATTCCGACCTCGAGGTTCGGACGAGTGCGCCGTCCACGTTCAATGCCGATGCGCACCAACTCGCCGACGCCATCGCGATCGATCACAGCGAAGGGATCCTGCTTGAGGATTCCTTCCGCCAGGTATGTCGGCAGGACTTTGTTGATATCGTCGCGCGAAAAGCCGAATGTGGTTTGCGTCAGATCGTTGGTGCCAAACGAAAAGAATTCGGCTTCTTTTGCGATCTCGTCCGCCACCAGCGCCGCGCGCGGCAGCTCGATCATCGTGCCGACAAGATAGTGAACCTTCTTGCCCTTTTCTTTGAATACTTCGTCGGCCACCCGCTTCACGATCGCGCCCTGATTCGACATTTCCTTCACTATGCCAATCAGCGGGATCATGACTTCGGCGTGTGTCTTGATGCCTTTCTTTTCCACCGCGACCGCCGCCTCGAAAATGGCGCGGGCCTGCATCTCGGTGATTTCGGGATACGTGATGCCCAGCCGGCAGCCACGATGCCCGAGCATGGGATTGAACTCGTGCAGCTCTTCGACGCGTCGCAACAACTCCGGCAGCAGCTTCTTGAGATCATTCACACCCTTGGCGCCGTACTCCTTGTATTCCTCGAGCAACGCTTTTTTCTGCTTCGCCCCGGCATGAGGAAGCGTAGCGATGTCGACCATCAACTTTTCCCGCTTGGGCAGAAATTCATGCAGTGGGGGATCGAGCAAACGAATCGTTACCGGCAATCCTGCCATCGCCTCCAGCAGTCCTTCGAAATCCTTGCGCTGATACGGCAGCAACTTCGCCAGCGCCTTGCGGCGGTCTTTCTCGTTGTCGGCGAGAATCATGGCGCGCATGTGCGGAATTCGATCCGGGGCGAAGAACATGTGCTCCGTGCGGCAGAGTCCGATGCCTTCGGCGCCGAATGCCTTGGCCTGGATGGCGTCTCTTGGAATGTCAGCATTAGCGCGCACACCGATCTTGCGGAACGGCTCGGCCCAGCTGAGCAGCGTTTGCAGTTCTTCGTTTTCAGCCGACGGCGGCATTGTGTTGAGCTTGCCCTTGATGACGCGGCCGGTCGTTCCGTCGAGTGAGATCCAATCGCCTTCGTGGAAGACTTGGCCCTTTACCCGCATTTCCTTGGTACGTTCGTTGACTTCGATGTCTCCCGCGCCCGCAACGCAGCACTTTCCCATGCCCCGAGTCACCACTGCCGCGTGGCTCGTCATGCCGCCGCGCGACGTCAGAATGCCGGCCGCGACTTCCATGCCGTGAATGTCTTCCGGCGTTGTCTCGGCCCGCACCAGGATCACAGGATTTTTCTTGCTTCCATGGCCGGCCTTCTCGACGGCTTCATCCGCGGTGAATACGATCTGTCCGACCGCCGCTCCCGGCGACGCCGGCAAGCCCGTGGCCAGCACTTCAACCTTAGTGCTCTTCTCATCGAGCCGGGGAACCAGGAAGTCATACAGCTGATTGGGATCGACACGGAAAATCGCTTCTTCTTTCGTGATCAACCCTTCGTTCACCATTTCGATCGCAACTTTGACGGCTGCCAACCCCGTGCGCTTCCCGTTGCGCGTTTGCAGCATGTAGAGCTTGCCATCCTGGATGGTGAATTCGAAGTCCTGCATGTCTTTGTAGTGTTTTTCGAGGCGCGTGGTGATATCGCGCAGCTGATCGTAGACATGAGGCATGATTTTGTGCAGCTCAGAAATGTGCACCGGCGTGCGAATGCCTGCAACCACGTCTTCGCCCTGCGCGTTCATCAGGAACTCGCCGTAAAACTCATTCACACCCGTCGCGGGATTGCGCGTAAAGCCAACGCCGGTGCCGCTGGTGTCGCCCAGGTTGCCGAACACCATGGCCTGCACGTTCACGGCAGTGCCGAGCATATCGTCGATGTTGTTGATGCGGCGATAGTGTTTCGCCCGCTCGTTCTGCCAGGAGCGGAAAACGGCATCGCGCGCCATGACCAGCTGTTCATGGGGATCCTGCGGGAAGTCGCGCCTGGCGTGCTTCTTCACGACTTTCTTGTATTCGGCGATTACTTCGTGCAATGCCTTGGCGTCGAGGTCGGTGTCGAGCTTCGCCTTTTTCTGTTTCTTCTTGGCCTCGAAAACTTCGTCGAACGCCGCCTTCTCAATATCGAGGACGACGTTGCCGAACATCTGAATCAGTCGTCGGTAGGAGTCGGCCGCGAACCGTGGATTGTTCGAGCGTTTCGCCAGCGCTTCGACACTCTTGTCGTTCAGGCCGAGATTCAAAATCGTGTCCATCATGCCCGGCATGGAAAACTTCGCGCCCGAACGCACGCTGACCAGCAGCGGATTGTCGCCTGCTCCCAGTTTCTGTCCCTGCAACGCCTCAAGCTTGGTGAGCGCGTCGTTCATCTGGCGATCAACTTCCGGGGACAAGCCATCGCGCATGTATTCGCGGCAAGCCTCGGTCTGAATCGTGAATCCGGGAGGGACCGGCAGTCCGGCATTTGTCATTTCAGCCAGCCCGGCGCCCTTGCCGCCCAGCACATCTTTCATCTTGCCGTTGCCGTCGGCCTTGCCGCCGCCAAACGAATAAACGTATTTAGTAGCGCTTGAAGTAGCCCGCTCTTCGCGGGTTTCGGGGAGTGTGGAAGTGCTCATCAGTGGCCTCGTTTCAGTATGAGTTCGAATTCACAAAGGTTTTCGCGGTCTCAATAGAATGATGAAACTTTTCGGAGGATTCTGCAAAAATCTTCGAGTCGGTGCGACCTTGCTCCGGAAAAGTCTATCAAGGAAACAATCAGTTTAACTGATTTCGTGTCCCTGTTCCTAGGCCTGCAGTGCCGGTATGGGACGAGAATCAAATTACAGGAACTTCAGCCGCAGGCGGCGATCGAATCACCTAAGCGTCCAGAAGAAATATCCGGTCATGACGAGGCCGATGGCGATCACGGCATAGCGCATTTTCTGTGGGTCGGCCTTCTGCGCGTAACGCGCTCCAAACCAGCCGCCGGTCAGCGCGCCCGCCGTCATGACAGTGCATTGAGGCCACAGAACCGCACCCGCCACGATGAAGGTTATAACTGCCGCGGCATTGATGGCGACGGCGAGCAGGGTACGGATCGCTCCCATGGCGTGAATGTCATGCATTCCGAGCGCCGCCAGCATCGCCAGAGTCATGAATCCGATGCCTGCCCCGAAGTAGCCGCCATAGACGGAAACCAGAAGCTCCAGGAACGACATGACCATGATGGAACTCCACGAGATCCCGCGCAGATCGTCCACTGTGGCTCGCCTGCCGGCCAGAGCGCGAATCTGATTTCCAAACGCGAACAGCAGCGTGCCCCCGAGAAGCAACCAGGGAACAAGGTGCAGAAACGTATGTTGGGGAGTCTTGAGCAGCAGTTCCGCCCCCGCCCATCCTCCCGCCACACTCGTCACCAGCAGCGGAAGCAGCAACCGCATGGGTGTGTTGAGTCTCTTCAAATAAGCCACGGCACTGGCCGCAAGGCCCGGCCATAAAGCCACCGTATTGGTGGCATTGGCTTCGACCGCGGGAACGCCGGTGAACAGCAACGCGGGAAACGAAACAAAACTTCCTCCGCCTGCTATGGCGTTGAGCGTGCCGGCGATCGCGCCGGCCAGGAAGAGAACGATGGCTTGCGTGAGATGCAAACTCGTGTTTATCAAAATGCCCGCGTCTTACACAAAAGATTACAAAACTCTGAATCACACCTGAAGAGATCTACCATGACGCGTAAGTTGACGAACAAGATTGGTTACTTCCGATGTAACTCGCGGTGATCCAGAATTACCCAGCAGGTTAATTGCTGCAGCGGATAACACGTAAAAATTCTTGACAGTATCCGATTCTCTATGGTAAACCGCGCAGTCGGACACTGGTCCGCTTTTCATACCGGATCAGATTTCTTCGCTTACTTCGGAAGCTACCGTCAGCCTGAACCTGACCGAGGGTAAAAGTGTACGCCGTCGAAGAGTCAGGTTCTTTTTTGCAAATCAACGGGGAGAGGAAAACCATGCGCTCGCTCACCAAGCTTCTCATGCTGCTGGCCATGTTCGTGGCAGCGAGTTCGTTCATCTTCGCTCAGAGCTCGGAACCCGCTGCAACCTCGGGTGCATCTGCCGCCGCGAGCAAGGCGGAGGTTGACCAGTTGCGAAGCGAGGTCGCCGCGCAGCACCAGACCATTGAGGAACTGAAAGCCCTGGTGCAGAAGCTGGCCGAGGCGCAGGAAAAGACTGCATCGGTCGCGAAGGAATTAACCAAGGAGTCACCTGAGATCAAGCCCGTCGCGGATCACGCGGTGGAGGCGCAGGGTCATCCCGCAGAGGCGCAGGTTCAACCGGCTGCGGCAACGACGGCTACCGATGCGCATCTGACGAACGCGGTGATGCGCGATGTCGTCGTTACTCCCGATCTGATGGCGGAGCAGGCAGCCGAGGCCGGCGCGAAGAAGGAACCGCCGCTCACCGCGGGATGGAATGGCGAGCACTTTTTCATCCGCAGTCCCGATGGTCAATTCAGCATCAGCCCGTACGGCTACGTCGACAACGACTACCGGGCCTATCAGGGCGACGGAGCTCCGGCCGACACTTTCCTGGTGCGCCGCGCGCGTTTTGGATTTCAGGGCAACTACGGATCGCACTTTGATTTCGCGCTGCTTACAGACGCCGCGTCGACCACGGGATCGGTTGTGCGCGATGTTTACCTCAATGTAAGGTTGCGGCCAGAATTCCAATTCCAGGCCGGGCAGTTCAAGGTCCCCTTTGCTCAGGAAACCGGCATCGGCGCCACCAACCTGGACTTCGTAGAGCGCGGATTTCAGTCAATGCTATATCCGTCAGCTGCCTCTGCGTTCCGCAGTCCAGGCGCGGCGATTCACGGCGACATCGATGGCGGTGTTTTGCAGTATTGGGTCGGCGGTTTCAACGGCAAGGGATATGCCACGGCCAATACCACCAATCAGCCCGAGGTCATCGGTCGGCTTCGCCTCTATCCGTGGCGCAAATCGAACAGCACGTGGCTCAAAGATCTCGCCTTCGGCGGGTCGGCGGACTTCGCCCGTTCCCGCGGACTCTCCGGCGATCTGAGTTTCGCCTCGGCGATTCCCGATGGAGCGTATTCGTTCTTCCCTCAGTTTGCCATCAACGGTCCGATTGAACGCTACAACGGCGAGTTCACCTACTTGAAATCTCGTTTCGCGCTGCGCGGCGAGTATGACCAGTTGAATATGTTCCGGCGCAACGTGGGATCTGAGCAGGAGGGAGGCCTCGGCTTCCTGAGTTTGCCGGGAATCACAGCCAAGGCGTGGGATATCAGCACGACTTACCTGCTCACCGGCGAAAAACGGCCAGAGAACGGCACTCCGCGCGTCAAACATCCGCTATTCGGGCCTGATACTCCGGGCGGCAAGGGACGCGGGTTGGGCGCCTGGGAACTGGCGTTCCGCTTTACCGGCATTCAGGCCAACGAGCCGGGGGCAAACTACTTGAACTACTACACGCCGGGATATGTGCCGTCGTTTGATTACCACACGTTCGAATACACGGCGGGCATCAACTGGTACCCGAATTATTGGGTCAAGTACATGGTCAACGTCGCAGTTGATCAGCTCAAGGAGCCGAGCACGATCGGCGCGGTTCCGCAAAACTACTATGTTGTTTTGCAGCGGCTGCAGTTCAGGTTCTAAACATTCTTGGTAACGAGCAAGCTTGGGGTATTCGTCAAATCGCATCGAACGAGGGCGGTTCAGCCAGTCAGGGAGGATATGCAATGAAATCCAGAGTTCTGCTTGGTTTTCTTCTTACCGCGTTGTTTGTTCTGGCGAGCAGCTGCGGGACGACCTCGAATTGTCCGGTGTGCGGCACGACGGTGAACGGCGCCTACGCTGTGATCAACGTCATTCCGGTGCCTGAGCACAACCCCACGGGCGAGCCCGGCGGTCCATTCAACTCGTTCGACATCAGCACCATTGCCCCGAACCCCACGGGCACGGGCGGACCCTATCTGGATTACATCTCCGATCGCATCGGCCTGGCGATGGTGGTGATCGATACGTCTCAAGACATCGCCGTGTTCAACATTCAGGGGGCCAATTCGGTGGCGGACAACGGAGACGGTGCTAGCATGTGCTTTCAGACTGCCGGCCTTGACGTCATTCCGCCCACGGCAGATGTATTTGGCAACTTCACGCGGTACGGTTGCCGCACCGACATGTCGACGAACACTCCTCCGGGACCTACTTTCCACCTGAACACCGGGTTTGGTCCCAACCACTTGTTCGGCGGATTCCCCGGCGCACAGTGCTGCGCCTCGCGCGCCAATGGCGTCAACCCGATGTCCGGGCCCGACGGCAACACAACCACAGTAGACGGCAACTTCCTCCTCGTCGGCAACGGTAGCTCCACGGAAGAGGTTTTCGATCTCACCACGATGAGCCTCGCCACGACCCCCCCAACTGCGCCGACTTTGATTGCAAATATTCCGACCGGAGTGGCTGGGGATTGGGACGGCCCACAGGGAATTTCAGGATGCATTGCTTCCTGGCAGGGCGAAGCGGGATCGGCGTTTGATTGCGGCGACGATCGCGCCGACGAACAGGCAATCGGCACCGTCACCGACTCCAGCGGAAATGCTCATCAGATTCTTGCCGTCATCAATGGCGACCCCGGACTTCCCTTCGTCACTTTCATGGACCTGACTGACGTCATCGGCAAGACCGGAACGCCGCAGCAACAACACTGCTTACCGCTGGTCCCATACTTGGCGTATGGTCCATATCCTGCTGGTTACGATCCCGCTACGCAGACTTATCCCTATCCTTCCGTCCCGGGCGGTCCATTCGGCTATCCTCTGCAGGCAACTGGGACGGGCATACCAGGAACGGGAGTTAGCGGAGCCGGGACGCCGCTTCCGTCGCCCGTTCTTGATCCCACCGTTGGTGGATCCTTCAATCCGCCCAGTTGCATTATCGGGCAGATTTATTACGACGGAGCGGGTGGCCAGGCTTCGGGCGGTTCGGGCGCAGGGTTCGGTCTTAACCCTACCTTCTCAGTCGATACCGTCCCCACACCACTGACCCCCGGCGGTACGTTCGCCTGCCCTGATCCGAGCAGCGTGCATGTGTTCAGCGGCGTGTCTGGTTCGGTAGATGACGGCCCTGCTGGCGATCCTGGTTTTGGTGTTCTCCCAACTGGCGGCAATTACGTAATTCCCTGCCACCATGGACCAATCGTCGATCAATCACTAGGGATTTTTTGTAACCAAGCTGCACCCGGTCCGACTTGCTCCGGCGCTGTGGCACCTGCCGGTTTGGGCCAAATGGCGTTTGATCCCGCCACCGGCTATGTGTTGCTCACCAATGCAAACTCTCTTGGCACCACCACTACTATCGGTAGCGTGGATGTCATCAATCTGCAGCTCGGCGTGAACACCTGTACCAATGTCGCGGGCACAATTACGGGTCAGCCTTGTGGACCGGTAGTTATAGGCAGCATCGTTACTCCAGATTGCATGGGCGGGAGCATCGTCCAGGGCCCCGGGGAGAATTTCCTCATTGGCTGCGCCGACCACGATGGCGAAGCCTTTCCGCCGAATGAGTACGTGATTAATCTCTCCGGCGGATTCAATCCCACCACCGGCTACAACGTGAATTGCACCTCAACGCCGATGGTGAACTGCATACAGATTTACAACACCGGAGGCGTGGATGAAATCTGGTACAACCCCGGCGACAACAAGTACTATCTCGCGGCACGCGACCTGCCCAACGGGCCGGCTATGGGCGTTATCGATGCCGCGACGAATCAGTGGCTGGTGAATTTCCCGACGAACACGAACTCACACAGCATCTCGGTGGATCCCAGCACGAACCACGCTTTCGTGCCCATGCAGGCCGGCACCATCTGCACCACGCAGAGCGCTAACGGATGCGTGGCTGTGGTTACAACACAATAGGAACGAATCGTGTGTACGGGAGTAAGTCGAAAGGAGAACGGCGCGGAAAGAGCGTGAATCACACGAGCGGTTTGAGTTACCATCACATCGGTGGGGGGTAGAGAAATGAGGACTTGCCAGGGACTGCGTGCTCGTCTGCTGCTGTCATCTTTAACGATAATGATAGGGTTGTCGGGGATGGCAGTCGCCAGTGGGCCATCGGCACCGAAAGCCACCGATGTGCCGGCTACGGTCATTGCTCATCTTGCTTTGCCGCAGGCGACGGGATCTCAAATGCTGCTGCAGCGCGAAGAAGGGAAGCGCTACCTCTACATTCAGCAGGCCTCAAAACAGGGTTTCATGATTGTGGAAGTGACCAAGCCTGAAGCGCCGACCTTACTGAAGCGCTCGGCGCAGGCCAACCAGAACACCGCCGGAAACCTGGAAATGGTCAGCCCGGACGTGGCGATCGCCGAGAGTCCCGAAAGAAACCCCACTACCTTGGTTAGCAACGAGCGCCCCACAGAGACGGTCCGTCTTCTCGACTTGAGCGATCCCAAGAATCCCAAGACTTTGGAGACCTTCAACAAAGTTACCAGCATTCTTCCCGATGGCGGACACGGGCTTATCTATCTGACTAACGACGAAGGCCTTTGGGTCCTGCGCTACAATCGTCCGCCACGTCTGGAACCGGCGAAGAAGAAGCCACCCTGCGATTCCGAATCCGAGATCGCCGCCATGCCTCCAGACTGCGATTAGGTTGCCGCGGAATCGCTAAGTGCCCAGTCCGTTCTCTAGCGTGACGGGCACTCTTTGTCGATGGTCTTGATCGATTTCACCGTAATCGTCACCGGAGCGGCCGAGCCTGTCTTGTTCATTGCATCGGAACTGGAACTGAGTGTCGCCGATTGCGGACCGCTCACTTCTACGCGCTGCCCAAGATAATCGTGCAGACGAATTTTGCCCGATGCCTGCAACTCATAGGAGGTGCCCGGCTCTTCTTTCATCAGGACATAGTCGCCGCTTGATCTCGAAACGCAGCCTCGAACCGTCACGAAGTTGTGGCTATCGTGGTTGGGATTATCTGCAGATTTCGTGTCTTGCGTTAAGGCAAGTGTTGAGCAAAGCAGCAGAGAGAGAATCAGATACTTCACAGCGGCCTCCTTTGCAAAGCGTCCCTATCACCTTAGATGGATGACAAACAAAGCCGCAAGGTTTCGCTGGAAAATAGGACGGATGCCTGGCTCGCGGAGAGAACGGGCCTTATTGAGGGCCTTACTTCACGTGAGTTTCCTGGTAATGCAGTTCCTTCCACGCCCCGCCCTGCTTGATCCACAGCGCGCCGATGTAGAGCCGCGAGAAATGCAGTGCCGACCCGGGCGGGAACTGTATGGTGACTTCATAGACGACGAAGGTGGCGTTTGGATCTAAAGGAGTCACCTTAAGGCCCCAGAGAGTGTAATTGGCCACGTTGGTGGCCGATACTTCTGCTATGGCCTGCAGTTTGTTACGTTCGCCCTGGCCGTCGGTCTCGACCCCCTGGTATTCGTCAGCCAGAAGGTCGCCATAAGTTTTTCTGTCTTTGTTCTTCAGAGCATCCCACTCCGCCTTGATCTTTGCTTCGAACAATTCTTTCAGTGCTGCGTTACCGTCGGCGGCCTGCTGCTTTTCATCCTGTGCAGGAGCGGGGGGTTGCTGTGCCTGTGCAACCGAGGTCACGCAGGCAGCGCTAATGATTGCAGTGCAGAAAAAAATCGGACAAAGTCGCACGATAATGTTCCTCGATGAACGAACTCCGGAATAAAGCGCCGGCGACAAAGTATAAGCGATCTCAAACTTACGGATCGCCCGTTGACCAGGAGTTATCTCCTGCCTTCACTGCTTAAGGTATCGAAGCGCAACACATCCCGATTTAAGGATCTTCGACTCGGCAAGCTTCAATTTCAATCTCTCCCGCAGGCTAACATGGTCGAACAACCGCCTCCCTTCTCCTGCCACGACGGGTCCAACGACAATACGATATTCATCCACGAGACCAAGCTCGACAAGTTGTGAAGGAATATCCACGCCGCCAACCAAAATATTTTTGCCGTCTTCTTGTTTCAGTTTAAGTATTTCGTCGCGAAGGTTCCCACGAACAATTTGCGTATTCTTGTCTTCAGCGCTGTCCAATGATCGTGAAAAAACAATCTTCTTGAGGGAGACAAAAGTCCGGGCGAATTCGATCGATGCTTTTGTCCCCGCCGGATTTTTGGCGACTTCAGGCCAATAAGGAACCATCAATTGATAGGTTTTTCGCCCAAAAACTTGCAGATCAACATCTCGCAGGAGCTGCGTATAATGCTCAAGTATTTCGTCACTGGCAAACTGTTTGGTGTGGTCGCAGCAGCCATCCAGGGTTACGTTGATCGCGTAGATTAAGTTTCTCATGCGCCCCATTCCCCAATTCAGACACTCTTCCAGCGTGTTAACTATCGCTCAATTTCCGCGGAGTCGGCAACACAGAAGTTGGAACACTTTGTGGGACTGCGTGCGAGACGGTGAGTCGGGACGACTCGATCTAGATCTGTTTATTGGCCTCAGTGATCACCTCAAAACCGGCCAACGGCGATCGGGTCAAAACCGGCCAACGAGAGAGGCCGGGACAGATTTGTTTTACTCCGCCGGATCCTTTGGCGGCAAGTTAGTTTTTGTGCGCCAACTGCGGGGCCCGCATTTGAGCACATGTCCATGATGCAGCAATCGATCGAGCATGGCGGTGACGGCCGCCGTAT
>JASHOT010000226.1 GCA_030040965.1 Candidatus Sulfotelmatobacter sp.
GCTGCGACGCTGGTGACGGCCAACAGCACGTTCACCAACTCGGGCACGGTGGATGTGGAGAAGGGAACGACGCTGGAGGCGGGCACGGGAGCGAAGGAGGAGTACAGCCAGACGGGCGGGACGACGACGGTAGACGGGACGCTGGCTGCCGGCGGCACGACGGGAGTGAGCGTGACGGGCGGCACGCTGCTGGGCGCGGGATCGGTGAAAGCGAACGTATCGAATGGCGCGACGATCAGTGCCGGAGACAGCGGCAAAGCGGGGCTGCTGACGATCACCGGGACGTACACGCAGTTGTCGAGCGCCACGCTGAACGTGAACATTGGCGGAACAACGGTGGGCACCGAGTACAGCCAGCTGAAGATCACGGGCACGGCGAGCCTGGGCGGGACGCTGGCGGTGACTCTGATTAACAGCTTCACGCCGACGATCGGGCAGACGTTCACGATTCTGACGGCGAAGAGCATCACGGGCACGTTCACCAACACGACGATTGCAATCAACTCGAGCGAGCAGTTCGACATCTCGTACACGTCGACGGGCGTGGTGCTGACGGTGGTGTCGACGTCACCGTCGAACTCGAACAAGTCGCAATCGGCGGACATGCTGGCAGTTGCCGATCCGAAGCAGGGGGCGGGGAAGAGCACGGCGGTTGCAGCGAATAACAATCTGCGGCATGCGATCTTCGGCTCGGGAGTGGGAAAGCGCGTGGAAATGGCGGGCACGATCAGTGGCCACGTGGCGTTGGCGGAGGCTGGCAACGAGAACCGGCCACGCATCTGGGAGCACATCCCGGCGACGCCGTCGTGGGATCACGTGAAAGCGGTGACGGTAGCGCAGATGCCGGTGATGACGGAGCGGAGTGGAATGCGGTCGGATCTGGCACACCACGTGGACAATTGGACGGGAACGAGCCATGCGGTTCCAGTGCAGGCGCCGCTGGCGGGTTGGGCGGGCGTCAACACGCATCGTTTGCCGATGCCCTTGCTGCCCACAACCCTGCCGGCAGTACGGTAGTCGGTAGTGAAGTGAAAGTCAGAAAGGGCGTGATTCGAAGGCCATCGAACCGCGACGGCCTTCCGTTTTTTGCGCGCATGAGCACATGGCTTGATCCTTGCTCTCGGCCGAAACTGGGCACGCCAAGGATCCAACATGAACGATGAATTGCTGCCAGAAGTGAGCTTCATGACGGACGCAAACAGTGACTGACATTCCACCAGTCGTTAAGCCTTGCAACTAACCTTCCCTATGCACCGCCACCCGGATCGGAAGCGCCCTCCGTAGGCTCATAGTCAAGTGTTTCGCTTGCGAAGAACGGCTCACCAGCTACGCAAAATGATGGCATGTCTATAACGTGGTTCGCGCTCTGTCCGAGCGCCAAGGTCTGGACCGCGCTCATGGCAAATAAGGCTAGCAGGTGACGATAGGAAGTCATTAGGATTATCCCGCGCCTGAAATTCTCAACGACTATCGTATCGCGCCCGTCAAGAATGGGGCGAATGAGAGTCAGACCAAAAGTCAACTGTTGTAAGCAGATGGGATGAGAAGGCCGGTCTCCGAACGGGATGCGGTGTACGTTCCCAAGTTATCGACGTGCTCAAAGGCCGTAGCGACAGAGCAGCGCAGAAATTTTTCTCAGCAGAAATTGACCGTCGGATTGGATCTGGGCGACCGCACGAGTACTACTGCGTACTGGAGGAAAACGGACAAGTCGTCCAGGAGCAGCGCGTGAGCACAACGGCGAGAGCGCTGGGCGAGGCATTTGCCCAAATGCCGCGCAGCCGGATCGCATTGGAGACCGGGCTGCATTCACCATGGGTGAGCCGGCAGCTCAGTGAACTTCGGACACGAGGTGATCGGGGCGCATGCGCGCAAGCTGCGGCTGATCGGGTAGAGTCGAAAGAAAGACGATCGGCTGGACGCGCAGACGCTGGCGCGGTTGGCGCGGATCGATCCGGAGTTGTTGTGTCCGGTGAAGCATCGCAGTCGGAAGGCGCAGGCGGACCTGACGGTGATCCGGGCGCGAGCGGGGCTGGTGCGAGCACGGACAGCGCTTGCCGACGGAAATAGACTTGGCGGGCATTAGGATTGCACGGGTCGACCACCTCGGCTTCGAGACGAGGAGCGTTTAGTTCACCGTGAAACTTGTGGCGCTCGAGGCCGTCCCTCCCGGTGTCGTGATCACGATCTTCCCCGTCTTTGCATCCGAAGGCACGGTTGCGGTCACCTGCGTGTCGGAGTTCACTGTAAAGGCGGCCTTCACTCCACCGAAGGTGACTGCAGCCGCCTGCGTCAGGCTCACACCCGTGATCGTCACCTGCGTGCCCGCGGCGCCGCTCGACGGCGTGAACGCCTGCAACTGAGGCGTCACCATGAACGTCACATTGCTGGTCAGCGTTCCGCCGGGCGTCGTCACCTTGATACTGCCAGTCTCGGCTCCGGTTGGCACCGTTGTGCTGATGCTCGTCCCTCCTGTTCCGACCTTGAACGTTGCAGATACTCCGCCAAAAGTCACCGCAGTTGAGTCTGTTAGGCTCGTTCCCAGGATCGTGACCCTCGCTGCCACCTTACCCGCACGCGTGGTCGCGGCCACGAACGGCCCGAGACCTGTGGCCACGCTGAACACAGTGCCATAGTCTGCGGCGCCGCCTGAATAGGTCGTCCCGTAGAACGTGCCGTTCGTGTCCTCGAGAAGTCCCTCATAGGGGTTGGCTCCATCCGTGCAATCGGATTGCGAGCAGAAATCGTAGAGCGTGGTCAGGGTTTTGCTCGTCGGCGAGTACTCAAAGATCGTTCCGTAGCCGTTCGTCCCTCCGCCCGAGGTTGTCCCGTAGAGATTGCCGTCGGTCGCCTGGATCAATCCACCCCAGGGCGTCCCGCCATCGGCGCAGCCTGCCAGCGCGCAAAAGCTGTAGAGGGTCGTCAGCTTGCCCGCCGCGGTCATTGAGTAAATCGCGCCGCCTCCGTTCGCTCCTCCACTCGATGTCGTGCCGTAAAAAGTTCCGTTGCTGGCCAGAAACAGCGCGCCAGTGGGGCCGGAGCCGTCTGCGCCGTTGAAGGCATCCAAAGTCGTCAGCTTCCCAGCGCCCGTGATTTCATACACAGTGCCCCCGGCTCCATACGTTGTTCCATAAAAATTTCCGTTGGTGCCTTGCACCAGCCGCGAGTCGGGAAACTCGCCATCGCCGCCGGTGAACGCGTGCAGTGAAGTGAACTTACCTGCGGTGGTGATCTCGAAGACCGTGCCGTCGCCCCCGGCTCCGCCAGCAGAGGTCGTGCCGTAGAGAATTCCATTCGAGGCCTGGATCAATCCGACATAAGGCAGGTAGCCATCCGTACACCCTTGCTGTGCGCAGAAACTGTAGAGGGTCGTCAGTGTCCCCGTTGGAGTCATTCTGTAGACAACGCCCTGGCCAGTCGCTCCGCCCGTGGTGGTGGTTCCGTAGAAGTTGCCGTCGCTCGCCAGCAACAGGCCAGCCGTGGGTCCCGATCCATCCGTGCACCCCGACACAGAGCAGAAACTATAGAGCGTTTTCAATGTGCCTCCGGTCGTCATTTCGAAGAACGTTCCGGCTGAATTGGCTCCGCCCGCGGATGTCGTGCCGTAAAGTTGCCCGTTGGCGCCTTGCACGAGATACACGTAGTAGGGATTCGCGCCGTTGGCTTGATCGAAGCTCAACAAGCTAGTGAACGTCTGGGCTGGTGCGGAGATGTCGGTCGCCACCAGGACGAACGCTAAACTCAGGATTGCTGCAAAGATCACCGTGCTGCGTGTGCAAGACATTGCATTACCCTCCTGGGACAAGATTCGAACGAACTTTAGGGGGCCCCCGAGTTTGTCGGCGGGCCATTGCCGCAGGCAGGCGCCGAGGCTAAAATCATGTTCCGTAACTGAGCTTTCACGGCTGGGGGACCGGCTCGCTGCTGCGCGCACGGTGGATATAGCAGTCTTCCGGGTTTCCTGTCTTTACCACAGTCTTACCGCGGCCTGAAATCTTTCTTACGCGCGTTTCATGAGCGCCACATGAACCACGTAGACGCCACCGCGTACGTTTTTCTTCCGTTTCGCATGGATCCGTCTCGCCGACTACTCAACCGCGACGGCCGCGCCATTATTCTGAAACCGAAGGAATTCGACACGTTGCTTGTGCTCGTGGAAGCAGAAGGCAGGGTCGTTGACAAAGACGATCTGGTCGCACGCGTCTGGCCCGACACTTATGTCGGCGACGGCAGCTTGGCCAAGAATATTTCCGTCCTGCGCAAAGCGCTTGGGGAAGAGGTCATCGAAACCCATCGCGGCCGCGGGTACCGCATTGCCTTGCCGGTCTCGGCGTTGAGCCCGGTGCCTGCCCCGGAAGTCTCCGCTGCTCCTCCTCTTATGCCAACACGCCCGTGGTTTAGGCGCGGCGTCGTATTTGTCTCTACGGCCGCCGTAGTTTTATTCACCTGGTTTATCGGCATTCGCTTTTTCGTGATCAACACAGCCAACGCTCATCATTCTGCTGCCAACGCCTCCGCAAACCTCACTCCGATTCATTCGATGCTGATCGAAAAAGAGGGCGGGCTCGATCCGCTAAACGAAGGATTCAAGCTGGGCCGGCCCGACGGCGGTTACACTCACATCATGCGCAATACGGCGAACACCGGCTTCGACCGGTGGCGTCTGATGACGCGCGACCAGAACTTCTACTATCGCGCCCTGAGCGATGCTGAGAAGCGGTTCCTTCTGCAACACGATTGGAAACTCACCTGTGTCTGCGCCCTCGAGAAAGGCGGCGGCGCATCGGACATCGATCTCGGCCCCGGCCTCGGGCCGCGCTTCGACATGGCCTACCTGCAGGAGGGCAGCAAGTATTTCGTCGTGTTAACCACACAGATTTCGCCGCATTATGAGTTTGCGCGGAAGATCGAGTTCCCCGGCGTCGCCGACGTCGATCATCCGCACACCTACGAATTACGCTACGATCACGTGACTCAGACGGCAAGCTTGTGGATTGACGGCCAACAGAAGGCTTCCGGCTATCGCGGCCATCGTCAGTACCAGGAGAACTACGGCCTGATGTTGGGTGCCGCTACCTACCGCGACGTAACGGAGAGCAGCATGGTATTCCGATCGGTGCGCTTGCAGGCACCATAAACCCGCTCCGATCGACATGTTGGGAGGCCGTACTGACAAGTTAGGTGCTTGAGGACTTTCCTTCCAGCAGCACTTCCATGACTGGTCCTCGACAAAGGCGATGCCCATGCTCGCGTTTTCCGTGTTAATGACTGGTGCCTCTCCGAAAACTTCCACTTGCGTGGTGAGTGCGCCGAACATCCAAAGCCAGTTTTTAACCCAGACAGTAAGGCAGTTATGCCTTACAATATTTTTGCAGGCTTGGGATTCATGATCACGCTCACTGTAACCGCGAAGGGCCAGATTACGCTGAAACAAGACCTGCTCAGGTATCTTGGCGTGGGTCCCGGCGAGAAAATTGAGGCTGACAAGCTGCCTGACGGCCGAATCGTTGTGCGGGCGGCGGTACGGGATGGCACGATTGCTGACTTCGTTGGCTGGCTGTCACAGCGGGGCGGGCCGAAACTCACAATCGATGAAATGAATAAGATTGCAGGGCGGGGATGGGCAAAAGCAAAATGAAAATTACAGCCGACACCAATGTGCTGGTCAGAGCTGCTGTTCAAGATGAGCCACAGCAAGCCCGGCAGGCGGCAAAGCTCTTGCAAGCGGCTGATTTAGTCGCTGTGCCTATTCCGGTTCTCTGCGAATTTGTGTGGGTACTTCGTCGAGGGTATAGGAGATTTCCCTCAGACATTCCCGATGCCATTCGCAGGTTAATGAGCAGCGTTAATGTCGTAATGAATCGACCAGCGACAGAATTGGGATTGTCGGTGCTTGATGCTGGCGGCGATTTTGCCGACGGTGTAATCGCCTATGAAGGGGACTGGTTGGGCGCGGACGAATTTGTTTCCTTCGACTCCAAAACCGTCTCTGTATTGCAGTCGCAGGGCACTCGCGCTCGTTTGTTATCGTAATGGCCCACTGAAAAAGACCCTTTGCCCACGGTCGAGCGAGGGAGTCTCGCAGGCTACTCCGTCTCCGAGACTTACTCCGGCTGAGTAGTCTCGCATTGGCGGTATACCATTGAACACTACTGTCCGGCTAAATCTCGGGCGATCGGCGTAACTTATTGAAGATAAACAGATAACGCAATAGCCGAAGCAGGAACGATTTGAATTGGAAAGGCCTGGAATTGGCCTCTTTTCGCCGGGCGCCGAGGTGAAACAATGACGGGTGAACTCTGGA
>JASHOT010000227.1 GCA_030040965.1 Candidatus Sulfotelmatobacter sp.
ATCAAGTGGGAGCACTCGATCTTCGCTCTCCCATTTGCACTCTGCGGAGCGATGCTCGCCGCCGGAGGCCTTCCCACCGCCCATCAACTAATATGGATCGTCATCGCCATGGTTGCCGCGCGCTCTGCCGCGATGGCCTTCAACCGCCTCGCCGACGCCTCGCTCGACGCCGCCAATCCGCGCACCCGTACTCGCGCTCTGCCGGCAGGGCATCTTTCGCCGGTATTTGTCGCTACCTTCGTCGTGATAACGAGCGCAGTTTTCATGATCGCGGCCGCGCAACTGAATCGTCTTTCGCTCTGGCTTTCGCCCCTGGCGCTCGCCGTTCTTCTTCTCTATTCCTACACCAAGCGCTTCACCCGCTGGTCGCATCTCGTGCTCGGATTCGCTCTCGGAATCGCGCCCGCCGCCGCATGGATCGCCGTGCGCGGTTCACTCGACGTCCGCATTCTTCTGCTGACTGTTGCGGTCACATTCTGGGTTGGCGGCTTCGATGTTCTTTATGCCTGCCAGGATTTAGATTTCGACCGCGAAGCCGGACTGCATTCGGTCCCGCGCTACTTCGGAATCCGCGGCGCCCTATGGATCGCCCGTGCCTTCCACGCCCTTATGGTTGTCTTGCTGGTGGCTCTGCTGATCGTTTTCGGAATGGGCAAGTTGGCACTCTGCGGTGTTGGTCTTGTGGTTTTGCTGCTGCTCTACGAACACTCACTCGTTAAGTCAGACGATCTTTCGAAACTCAACGCCGCTTTTTTCACCATGAATGGCATCATCTCGGTATTGTTCTTTTTCTTCGTCGCGGCAGATTTGCTCTTGCGAAAAACGCAGTTGTGACACAATTTCCACGCCTCCGTGGGATAATCGCTTTCCGTTTCCGGAGAACACATGCTCCGCACAATTCTAGCCGGCATTCTCTTCTGCACGTTTTCCTTGGCTCAACAACCAGCACCCGAACATTCGTATCCTCCCGGCAGCCCACTGGATCTGGTGCAAAAGGGCCAGAAACTCAGTCGCGAAGGGAAGCAAGACGACGCTCTCGCACTTTATCGCCAGGCAATCGAGAAGGCGCCCGATCTCTACGATGCGTACCTGGGCGCGGGCATGGCCCTCGATCTTAAAGGCGACTACACCGAAGCCCACAAGGAACTGCAAAAGGCAATTGACCACGCCGGTCCTGACACGATGGCACAGGCCCTGCGCTCGATGGCGCTGTCCCACGCGTTCGAGGGGAACGCGGGTCAGGCCGCGAAATATGAGAAGCAGGTTTTCGACGATCGCATCGCACATACCGAGTGGCTCGCCGCTGCAACCATCTGCAACGAACTGGCGCGGATTTATCTGGAACTCGGCGATCCCAGTAACGCTTACAAGTGGTACAAGAAGGGCTACGAAACGATCCTTCGCACAAAAGACATGAGCGATGCCGACAAGAATCTCTGGCTCTTTCGCTGGGAAAATGCGCAGGCGCGTATCGCGGCCCGTCGGGGCAATGCGCAGGAGGCGCAGCAGCACGTCGCGGCCGCCAAAGCCGCGCTCGATAAAGCCAATAATCCAGATCAGTTGCTCTTTTATCCCTATCTGACCGGGTATGTCGCGTTTTACACCGGCGACTACAAAACCGCCATTGCGGACCTGCAAAAAGCCGATCAGCACGATCCCTTCATTCTTGTTCTGCTCGGCCAGGCATTTGAAAAATCCGGCGACGCCGCCCAAGCCAGGAACTATTACAGCAAGGTTCTGCAAATCAACATTCACAACCCTACGAACGCGTTCGCCCGGCCGTTGGCTCGCAAGAAACTTGGCGAGGGCGCGTGAGGGCCTGCACGCTGCTGATGAAGAAAATTTTTCGCGATGGCCCAATCTAAAGTTTGCAAGTTATATCGCTTTCGGCTGCGTCATCCCGAGAGTAGCCGTTTTTCAGGCGGAGCGAGGGATCTCCCCGGGCAAGAACTTTGCATCGGAGGTCCCTCCGTCCCGCGCGTGAAAACGCGGGCCGTTCGGGACGACGCCCAAAATGAAAGATCAAGCTGGGCCGATGAGTACGAGGTCCTGTGAAAATGCAACCGTCCACCAGCCCGCCGCATCGGACTGCCATGCGCATTCAACTCGTCTGCACTGTACTCGTCTCACTGACTTTCGCGGTTGCTTGCAACTCCAATCAGAGCCCTGATCAGATTCGCCAGGAAACGGCAAAAGACACGGCCACTCTGAAGAAGGACACGCAAGCCGTTGCCGAAGGCATCAAGCAGGGGCTCACCGACAACAAATTGGTCGACATCAACAAGGCTTCAAAAGACGACCTGAAGACGCTTCCCGGAATCAACGATCATCTCGCCGACCGCATCATTGCCGAGCGCCCCTACTCTGACAAATACCAGATTGTTACTCGCGGTGCGCTGAACGACAAACAGTACGAAAAAGTCCAGGATCAGATCGTGGTCGGCCACTAGCAGGGAATCGCATCTCCAATGGCGGCGGCGAAACTCCTGCGATATCATCAAGAGGATGGCTTCTTCTCTCGGAACATCGGTCCATCCCTTTCAAACCGACGATCGGCGCCTGGCCACGATTCATGAGAAAGTTCTCGCCGGCCAGCGTCTCGACGCTGCCGACGCTCTCTCGCTTTACCGCACGGGCGACGTTCTCGCCGTGGGCTGGATGGCAAACTACGTTCGCGAAGGCATGCACGGCGACAAGACGTATTTCAACGTCAATCGCCACATCAATCCCACGAATGTTTGCGTCGCCGCCTGCCGCCTGTGCGCCTTCGGCCGCAAGAAAGATGCGCCCGGCGCCTACACCATGGCGCTCGAAGAGGCGTTCGAGACGGCCGCTTCCGGATATTCCGAGGCCGTCACCGAGTTCCACATCGTTGGCGGATTGCATCCCGACCTGCCGTTCCAGTATTTTCTGGATCTCTGCGCCGGACTGAAGCAGCGTTTTCCCCAGGTGCATCTCAAAGCCTTCACCATGGTCGAAGTCGCGTATCTGGCGCGGCGAGCCAAGCTCTCCATTCGCGAGACGCTCGAACAATTGAAAGCCTCCGGCGTCGATTCGTTGCCCGGCGGTGGCGCCGAAATTTTCGCCGACCGCGTGCGCCACATTATCTGCGATCACAAAATCGACGGCGACCAATGGCTCGAGACCGCGAAGCTCGCCCACCAGATCGGCCTGAAATCGAACGCGACCATGCTCTACGGCCATGTGGAAAATGATGAAGATCGTGTCGACCATCTGCTGAAGCTGCGCGATTTACAGGATCAGACCGGCGGCTTTCAGACTTTCATTCCGCTGGCGTTTCATCCCGATAACACGCCGCTGCAGCATCTGCCCAAGACCACGGGCATGCTCGATATCAAGCAGATCGCCGTCAGCCGGCTCGTGCTCGACAATTTCCCGCACATCAAGTCGTATTGGCAGATGATGACCCCCAAGATCGCGCAGATTTCCCTGCGCTTTGGCGCCGACGATATGGATGGCACCGTAATCGAAGAAAAGATCTATCACGACGCCGGAGCAACTACCCCGCAGGGTATGCGTCGCGAAGAGCTGGAACGTCTAATCCGCGCCGCCGGCCGCGAGCCGATCGAGCGCGACACGCTGTATCGGCCAGTGACGAGGACGGAGACGTCAGTGACGGTCGCGGTGTAGTACCTGAGCTTTACAACCCCGAGTTAGGCCTGCCTCTTTGCGGATAACCGAAAATGCAGCTCGCCGCGCTTGGTCGCGAACCCCTAGACCCAAGCTACCGAACAGCGGATGCCTGCAGAGACTTGCGCAAATCCTCGGCCGAGCCCTGCAGCAGATTCCGCAGCACCGCAACTTCCGCCGCAATTCCCGCATGTAGCGCCGGGTCGACATCCGGCGCAAAAAATGGAGAATGATTCGACGGGAGCATTGCCCCCGATGCCTTCGCTTGCGCGAACTTTTCTGGATCCGCCCCGCCCAGGCTGAAATAAAATCCGGGAATGCCCTGACTCACAAAATACGAAAAATCTTCCGACGGCGTAATCGGACCCGCCGTCGACACGTTGCCCTTGCCCAATGCGGCTTCCAGCGGCGCTCTCAAGCGCTCCGCGAGCGCCGGATCGTTGTACACCGAATCCGTCCCCTCGTAGCGATCGATGGAAGGCTCGCGCGGCGCTCCCGCTGCCTCGGCCTCGGCTTTGGTGATGCGCTCGATCGCCGCCAGCACTTGTTGGCGCACATCCTGCTTGTACGTACGCACAGTCAAGCCTAATTCCGCCTGATCGGGAATGACGTTGTTCTTGGTCCCGGCATGCACATAACCGATCGTCACCACGGCCATCTCTCCCGGTTTTACCTCGCGGGATACGATCGTTTGCAGCGCCAGAATCGTCCGCGCCGCAATGATGATCGGATCCACCGTGGTATGCGGCGATGCGCCGTGCCCTCCCTTGCCATAGATCGTGATGCGCAGCGAGTCCGCGTTTGTGTTGTACGTTCCCGGGGTAATCGATGCCATCCCCGCCGGCAGCTCGTTGCCCACATGCATTGCAACGGCCACGTCCGGCTTGGGAAAGCGAGTGAAAAGTCCGTCGCGGATCATCCCCTCCGCGCCGCTGATCGTCTCCTCTGCCGGCTGACCGATCAGCATCAGCGTTCCGTGCCAGGTCTGCTGGCTGTGCGCCATGATTTCCGCCGTACCGAGCAGGGAAGCCATGTGCAGGTCGTGCCCGCAGGCATGCATCACTGGAACGTCCTGCCCGGCGTCATTTTTCGCCTGCACTTTGCTCGCATAGGCCAGTCCAGTTTTTTCCTCCACAGGAAGAGCGTCGAGTTCCGTACGCAGCATGACAGTCGGGCCGGCTCCGTTCTTGAGGATCGCGACAATTCCCGTGCCGCCCACGTGCTCGGTGACCTCGTATCCAGTTCGGCGCAATCGCTCCGCCAGCTTGGATGACGTCTGCACTTCGTGGCCGGAGAGTTCGGGATTCTCGTGCAGGTCAACGTAGAGTGTGTGGGCGTCGGTATAAACGCCGTCTACTTCTTTCGAGTTCGGCGCAGCCTGTGCCCACGCGAGAGCGGCAAGGGAACTAATAATCACAAAGTTGGTCAGGGTCATCGTCCTGGATGATATCTTTCCGATTCTTGCTCGTGCAATTCCGCACCATCCGGAAGATTTTGTCAATGCGGCACATTCCCAAAGATGTCCAGTCCTCGCAGGAACTTATTTCAATTCTCCGCTTGACAAATTTTTTTCGGGTGTACAATTCGGCTTAGAGAGTCCGTACAAACAGCACTTGGTTGCGCGAACTTCGTATAGCAAGGCCGAGGCGCTCATGAATGTTCACGTCAGCTACCGTCTTCATAAAATTCCTGCCGTCGAAAAAGATGTTCAGCATCAGATCGAAAAACTGCAAAAACGCCTGCAAGTCTTCCGTCCCGAACTGGTTCATCTGAAAGGAGTGGTCGAGGAAAGTTCCGCTCGCGAAGGCATCAGCGTTTCACTGAACTTGCGTCTGCCCTCGGGGCAAATGGCTGTGCAGAAATCGGCTTCCACCGCATCCGCCGCAGTCAAGAGCGCTTTTGAGGATCTTCTGCAGCAGGTCAATAAGCACAAAGATCTGCTGCGCTCCTCGCATAAGTGGCAGCGCGATCGTCGCGGCAACAGCAGCCGGCCGGGTCCGCCGGTGCGCGAAATTCCATTCGAAAAAACGTTGGCAGCGGTTTTTCCGCCGGCCGTCTCCGCCGATGACGTTCGTTCTTACGTCAACGTGAATCTCGCCCGCCTTGAGCGCTTTGTGGAACGGGAAATCTATATTCGCGAATCTCAGGAAGCCGTCCCCCCAGACATCCTTACCAAGGAAGAGGTCATCGACGAAGCCATCGCTGCTGCCCTCGGTAATGGAGGCGAGAAGCCGGAGCGCCTGGCTCTGGAGCCGTGGCTTTACCGTCTCGCCCTCGAGGCGCTCGACGAACTTTCGCGCGCCGACGAAAGCAACGGGAATGCGGTTCATCTCGAGGATTCTGCCCGCCGTCGCAACGTTAAGGCCAGCGATGAAGCGGAATTGCAATTCCATCAGCCGGATGAATCCATCACCGGTGAAACCGTGATTCCCGACTCTCGCGTCGCCACCCCCGAGCAGATTATGGCCTCCGATGAAATGCTGCGGATCGTAGCCTCGACATTGCGCGATCTGGAGGCAGGACCGCGGGAAGCTTTTATCCTGCATGCGCTCGAAGGCTTCAGCGTCGACGAGATCACGGCGATTACCGGTCACTCTTCTGATCGGGTCGTCACTTTTATTTCTGCCGCGCGCGAGCACCTGCGCAAAGCTCCAACCCTCGCCCGGCAGTTCGATAAGCGGCTGGCTCCGACCGGCGCCGCGTAGACAAAAAAACAAACTTTTTATGGAGATGCACTATGAGTATTACGCGCGAACAAATCCGGGAACTGGCGGCATTTCAAGATAGAGATTCAAGTGCTGTGACTTTTTATTTTCAGCCCTTGACGCCGCGCAACAAGGCCCACAAGGAAGACACCATCCTCGTCAAAGATCTTGTCCGCGAGTCCCTGCGCCGGATAGAGACCAAAACGCCGGACAGCAAAGCGCCGGAAAATAAGGCAAGGAAAGACGGAATTCGCGGCGATCTCGACCACATTCTGCGACTTGCCTCAGAACTCCGCAACAACGGCACCCATGCCAAGGCTGTCTTTGCCTGCGCGGCACACGATCTTTGGCAGGAATATGATCTCCCCCCGAATTTGCCCGCCACGCAGCTTTTTATCAACCGCCATTTTCATCTCAAGCCCATCGCACACTTGCTCGGAGCCTTCCCGCGCCTCGGTGTCGTGCTTATCGATCGCCATCGGGCGCGCGTTTTTGATCTTCGACTCGGCGAACTGACCGAGCGGGAGGATTTCTTCCAGCCGCTTTCGCGCAAAGGTCGAAGCGACGGTTTCGCCGGCTATGACGGTGGCCATGCGGATCGCCGCGTCGACGACGAAGTCCGGCAGCATTTCAAGCGGGTCACTGGAGTGTTGAAGGATGGGCTGGAAAAGGATCTGTTTGGAAAATGGATTCTCGGTTGTCAGGAGATCCATCGTTCGCAGTTCGAAGCCCAGTTGCATCCTTATGTGAGCCAGGCTTTGGTGGGCAGTTTTCCCGCGGATATGGCCCACATTACCCGCGAAGAGATTCGCGCTCATGCACAGCAGGTCGTGGAACGCTGGCAGGGCGAACGGCGCCGTGAACTTGTCGGCCATGTTCTAGCGCAGGCTCGCAGTCATGGCCGTGGCGTTACCGGACTGCGGCGCGTGCTGCGTTCGCTCGAACTGGGAGAGGTGCAGACTCTTCTGATCGGTGATCGCTTCGAAGCGCATGCCGTGGAATGCCTGGGTTGCGGCCACATGGATGCACACCTGGTCGCGTTCTGTCCTGTCTGCGGCCGCGCGACCGAGGAAATTGTGGATGTGAGTGAGGCTATTCTTCCCTGGGTCATTCGCCGCGATATCGAAATGTTTTTCGTCCACGACGATCCTGAGTTCGACAAAGTTGGCAATATCGCGGCGCTTCTTCGTTTCCGCTCTGAAAATGTGCAGCCGATCAGTTCCGCCGCAGCTGAGGATCTGAGACGCGCGGGTTCCGTCTATCCCGGCCGCCTGCGCCGTTTTGCCAGCCGGTAGCTTTGAGCCCAGTAGCTCTGAATATGAACGATGAGCTGTGAGCAACGTTCATTCGCTCATAGCTCATTGCTCGCTGCTCATTCCGCCTGCTCCGGTCATAACTGCGGCGTGTCCGTGGTATCCTTCCGCTTTCGTCTGCTAACTCGATCTACGGGGGCCTCTGTGACATTTTCGCGTCGGGATTTCGTCAAAACGTCGGTGATGGGAGCCGTTGCCGCCGGCATGGACGGCGCGCAGCCCGCGACGGCCGAAGCCGGCCATCTCGAGCATGCCTCGCAGAGCGAAACTCCGAAGCGCTCGGTCATTATCTGCGCCCACAACGGCCACGCCTACGTCGAAGCGGCCTACGCTTTTCTCAAGAATGGAGGCGATACTCTCGACGCCGGGATCCAGGTCGTCAAAGGACCGGAAGACGATCCCAATGATGACAGTGTCGGTCTCGGCGGCTTGCCCAACGAAGAAGGCGTGGTGGAACTCGATGCCTGCTGCATGCACGGCCCTACGCGGCGCGCCGGTTCAGTCGGGGCTGTGCGCAACATCATCAATGTTTCAATGGTGTCGAAAGCTGTCTTCGAGCATACCGGCCACGTGATGCTGGTCGGCGAAGGTGCCGAGCGCTTTGCCGTCGCCGTCGGTTTCCCGCGCGTCAATCTGCTCACCGAGCGTTCTCGCAAGATCTGGCTTTTGTGGAAGGAATACAATTCTGATCGCGACTGGTGGGGTCCCGGAATGGCCGATCCGCACTGGCATCCGCCCGCGCCTGACTCCAAGCCGCAGGCGGAGTTGTGGCAGGAAAAGATTCAGCAACTTTGCCAGCGCGCCGGCGAACTCGGCATCGAGCCGGAATTCCAACTCGCCGCCGTGCGGCGCGTGATCTTTCCACCTACCGGCACTATCCACTGCTCGGTTTTGAACGAAAAAGGCGAGATGTCCGGGATCACAACAACGAGCGGACTCGCCTTCAAACTTCCCGGCCGGTGCGGCGATTCGCCCATCATCGGCGCCGGTTGTTACACCGATCAGGACGTCGGCTCTGCCGGTGCCACCGGCGCCGGGGAGGAGAACATCAAGGTCGCCGGCGCCCACACCATCGTCGAGAACATGCGCCGCGGCCTGTCTCCGCAGGAAGCTGGCATGGACGCGCTCAAGCGCATCGTGCGCAACTACAACGGTGATATGACCAAGTTGCACTACATGGACATGACGTACTATATCCTGCGCAAAGATGGCGCCTATGCCAGTGTCTGCCTCTGGGAAGGATACGCAGCCGGTCATCCGCACAGGTTCGTCGTCCATGACGGAACCCTGCGCGAGGAGGTAGCCACGCCGCTGCTGAAGGGATTCTCCCAGGAGTGGCCGCCTTTCCCAACTATTCCCGAAGAATTGAAAAAGAATTCAGTGTATGTGAAGTAGGAGCGATGAGCCGCGGCCTTGTCGAGATACTCGATCCTTGCAAATAACACTGTATTAGTGTACACTGTTATAGTGTTCTAATTCGATGAAAAACATCACTCTCAGTGCCGACGAAAATGCGATCCAGCAGGCAAGACTTGTAGCCCAGGCGCGCCACACCACTTTGAATTCCGCTTTCCGGGAATGGCTGGAGCAGTATGCATCGCAATCGGGCGCGGGCGCTGCTGTAGAAGCATTAATGCGCCGACTACGCCACGTGCGCTCCTCTGGTCCTTACTCGCGAGACGAGATGAATGAGCGATAGATTCTTCCTCGACACAAATATCTTCGTCTATGCATTTAACGGGTCAGCACCCGCGAAGGCCAAGCGTGCCGTGCGCCTGATCCGCAGGGCGGTCGACACCGGCGAAGGCATCGTCAGCTACCAGGTCGTACAGGAATTCCTGAACGTCGCGCTGCGTCGCTTTGCACGCCCAATGACGATTGCCGAGGCGGAACAATACTTGGCCACGGTGTTCCGTCCGCTGCTCGCCGTGCACTCTTCACCCATCCTCTACGTCGAGGCTCTGCGGCTTTCCGACCGGCACCGCCTGGCATGGTACGACGCGCTGATTCTTGCGGGAGCTCTGCAAGGAAAATGCGACACGTTGTACAGCGAGGATCTGCAACACAATCAGCGGGTCGAAGGCCTTCGTATCGAAAATCCGTTCCTCTAGCTCACGAGAACCTCACCTTGAAATCGGGTCCCTTTTCCAGATGAATGCTCTCCACGAACCGCACCTTGCCGGTGCGCAGTGTCATGATCACCGATGACGTCCTCGTGCCCTCGCCGAAGAAACGCACGCCTTTGAGCAGAGCGCCGTCCGTAACTCCGGTCGCTGCGAAAATCAGCTGCTTGCCCGGAGCTAAGTCCTCAGCCTCATAGATTCGATTCTTATCCTTGATCCCCATTCGGTCGAGCCGCTCCTCGTGCTCAGCTTTGACCACCAGGCGCCCGAGCATGTACCCGTTCAGGCAGCGAACCGCGGCCGCGGTAATTACGCCCTCCGGTGCTCCTCCCGAACCCATCACCGCGTGCACGCCAGTTCCAATCACGGCAGCGGCAATGCCGGCAGAAAGGTCGCCGTCACCAATCAAACGAATGCGCGCCCCGCACGCCCGTATATCGGCAATCAACTTCTCGTGCCGGGGACGGTCGAGCACGATCACCACCAAGTCCTGTACATCGCGATCCAGCCGCCGCGCAATGTTCTTCAGATTGTGCGAAACCGGCGCATCCAGATAGACCGCGTCTTTGCACGACGGCCCCACCACGATTTTGTCCATGTAGCAATCGGGAGCATTCAGCAATCCTCCGCGCTCGGAAGCGGCCAGCACTGTGATCGATCCCGGAGCTCCCGTCGCGCACAGATTCGTTCCTTCCAGCGGATCGACGGCAATATCGATTTCCGGCACGTCGATGCCGTTGGGAAACTCCGCCCCAACTTTCTCCCCGATGTAAAGCATCGGCGCCTCGTCGCGCTCGCCCTCGCCGATCACGATTGTCCCTCGCATCGGGATCGAATCCATCGTCTTGCGCATGGCCTCGGTCGCGACCTGGTCGCTCAATTTACGGTCGCCCTGCCCCATGGTGCGGGCGGATTCAATCGCCGCCACCTCCACCACGCGCAGAAATCGTGACGCCAGATCGCTTTCAATGTTTTCCCCGAAGCTGCGAGCCTTGCCATCGGGACGAGTTTGTGTAGCCACGCGCACCTCCATCCAGGATTCTAGTCTTCCTCAAGCGATAGCGCCGGGGTGAGAATATAGCACGGCGTGGATGGGACGAAGAAGAACGGAGTTAAGGAGGACGGGGCTACAGGGAGTTTATCTGTTGGAGCGATTCGCTGATTACACGGTTGGGCAGCGGAGGATATCCCATCTTTTCTTCGAGCTGCTGTCCTCGCTGGAGCGTCCACGTGAGAAATTCTTTCAGCCCACGTCTGCGCGCCCAGAAACAGCAGAACCAGGAACGTACGCCCAGGTGAAGCTGGCGATTGGATAAGAGTCTTTTCCCGGCGCGTTTGTGATATCCAGCTGGGGACTCCAACCGAGTGACTCGATCGTTGAGTTGCACGCGGTTTCAACCGTTGCGCGACTGCTTAGGATAAAGTTCCCCGCCTCATTCTGCACGCGTGCAATGCCCAAGTTCGACGTCACAAAGTTGATTTCAACATAACCGATGGCACCCGGAGTCGCCACTTGTGCGACCATGTCTTGTCCCCGATCCACAGTCTTGCCCACCGACCAATTGGGCGAGGGACTTTTCCCTATCTTGATTCCAAATTCCGGGTTGGCCTTGGATAAGAAGTTGGTGAAGATGTAGTTTGATCCCTTGCCCGGTCCACGATGCACAACCTGGATTGGCAGATTTGGAAGGTCCACACTTGGGTTTATTTCAGCGATCCGACGATCGTTCCAATTCCTGACAGTGCCCATGTAAATCCGCGCCAGCACAGCGCCGGTAAAGTTCAGCCGGGGATTTCCTGGAAGGTTGTACACAGGAACGATGCTCACCAGTCCCATCGGAATGGCGATTAACGATTGCGCCGCCCCATACATTTGCGTTTTGGTGAGGGGTACCTCGCCAGCACCAAAATCTCCAATACCACTCGAGATTTGCCTAATGCTCTCAGACGAACCCACCGGGAGATACCGCACCGGTACTTGCAGGTTTTCGTTATTGAAGGCTTGAGTCCATGCCTGGTAGATGCGCACGGGGACATTTGAACCGGATCCCACGAGGATGATTCTCTCTTGAGCACTCGACGATGCCGCAAATACTAAGGAAAGGAGTAGCCCAATCACGGTCGGTGAGCAAACACATTTTGCAAACGGAAACGGCAACCTTGACTCCGGATCGGCTTGCGCCGGGAGGAACGCTGAGTGCAGTGCTCGTCCTCCAAATCGTAAACATCGGACGATGCGGGCTGGGACTTTAGCCGTGCGGATCGACAGCGTTTTCCGGCGTGCTCATGGACCTCAGTCGAGCCCGACGATTTCTCAAACGGTCGAACGAAGTCCCGCGCTTCTCCATGATATTCTCCTAACCCTGACTCACTTCCACTCATGCCCGAATCGCGCCCTATGACTGTCCTCTGCATCACGACCTACGAAAAAGGTCAGGAGTTCATGCGCGAATGCAAACGCCAGGGCTGGCGGGTCATTCTGCTCACTGCGGAGAAACTGCGCGACGCCGACTGGCCGCGCGAAAGTCTCGACGATACTTTCTACCTGCCTGCCGAAATTTTAATTCCCGATATCGTCAAGGCTGTTAGCCATCTGGCTCGCACCCACAAGCTCGATCGCATCGTCGCCCTCGACGAGTACGACATGGAGACGGCCTCCACTTTGCGCGAGCATCTTCGCATCCCCGGCATGGGGCTCACGACCATGCGCTATTTTCGCGACAAACTCGCCATGCGCATGCGCGCTCTCGACCGCCACCTCCGCGTGCCAGACTTCGTGCCGGTCGTCAATCATGACGACATCCGCTACTACCTCGAGCACGTTCCTGGACCTTGGGTGCTCAAGCCGCGTCAGGAGGCCTCGGCCATCGGCATCAAGAAGATTCACGCCGCTGACGATCTGTGGCCCATCCTCGATCAACTCGGCGATAAGCAGTCGTCATTCCTGCTCGAAAAATTCGTCCCCGGCGATGTCTATCACGTGGATTCCATCGTTTCTGAAAATGAAGTCGTCTTCGCCAACGTCAGCCGCTATGGCAAGCCGCCCATGAACGTCGCCCACGGCGGAGTCTTTACCACGTTCACCATCGCTCGCGGCAGCGATGCGGACTCCGCCTTGCGCGGTATCAATCGCGAGCTGGTCGCCGCTCTCGGTCTCGTTCGCGGAGTTGCCCACGCGGAGTTCATTCACGCCCACGCCAACGGAAAGTTTTATTTTCTGGAGTGTGCTGCACGCGTTGGCGGCGCCTACATTAACGAGATGGTCGAGGCCGCTACTGGAATCAATCTCTGGCGGGAGTGGGCCCGCATCGAAATCGCCGGAGAAAACGGTGGCTACGCTCTCCCGCCGGCTCGCTCCGAATACGCAGGCGTGATCTTATCGCTAGCGAGGCAAGAAAATCCCGATACTTCTTCCTACAACGATCCTGAGGTTTATTTCCGGATCAAAAAACATCATCATGCCGGCTTGATTCTCCGCTCGCCGGATCCAAACAAAATTCCTGCGTTGCTCGAACACTACGCCCAACGCTTCGCCCAGGAGTTCCTCGCGGTCGAGCCTCCGCGTGACAAACCCACCGCGTGATCGAACGTTAGAACACAACTCTCGCGCTCAGCTGAATCTGCCGCGGTGGCTTGTTGCCATACGCATTCGCCGACAATACTTGTCCAAACGATGGCCCTCCGTAAGGCGAGCAAGTCTGCCCCTGCGAAGGGCAATCGAATACGTGTTCTGGAATATCGAAGTTCGGATGATTGAACAGATTGAAGAAATCTCCGCGCAGCATCAGTTTTCGCGCGCTCTCATTTCCGAGCGCCATACTCTTCGACAACCCGAGATCGAGATTCGTATATCCCGGTCCGGTCAGAATATTTCGCCCTTCCGTTCCGAACAGCGTCAGTCCTGCCGCGCTCGTCGCGGGTTCCGCAAATGCGCACGGATTGAACCAGTTCTCCGCTACTCTCACCTGGCTCGGCCCCACGCATCCGTCGATCGCGCCCGTCTGGAAAGGAGCGCCCACCAGATTCGGCCTCGCCGGATTCCCAAACGCCGCCGCCGCCGACGTTGTTCCTCCCGAGAGCACCACCGTGAACGGCGATCCGCTTTGCGCCGTCGCAATCCCTCCCGCCTGCCAGTCGCTCAACAGATGCCGGCTCCAACTCGGTCCGTTCACCCAGAGACGCTGCAGCGGCAGGTTGTACACGAAACTGCCGGTGAATCGGTGTGCCGCGTTGAAATCCGACGGCCCGCGATCCGCCGCCAGATCCTGCGAATTCTGCGGAAGTCCCGACCCCACGCTGCCGCCGAAAACCGATGAAATATCGTCAAAAGACTTTGAATACGTGTAAGACAAAAGTAGCGATAGCCCCACCGTCGTTCGCTTCTCCGTGCGCAGCTGCAACGAGTTGTAATTGCTGTTCGCTTCCGACTCCACATACAGAATCGAGGCAAACTGCGGATAAGGGAACAACCCAGTCGTCGGATCCTGCTGATTCAAATCGATCACATCCGAAAGATGCGTGCCCTTCGATCCCACGTAGGCCGCATCCACCATCCAGTTCGGCAGCACTTCATATTGCAGATCGGCGTTCCACTGTTGCATGTAGCCGTCGCGGAATTTCGGCGCGATCATATTGTCCTGCACCAGCCCGCTCGGCTGTTGCAGGATGTCATCCACCGTGCATAATCCCCCCGGACACGTCACCAGATTCTGTTCATAGAACGACAGGTTGTAAAACGGAGGATTGATGCGCGGAAAGACGTTAATCTGTCCAATCGACGAATCGTAAAAGATTCCATACGCCGATCGCACTACCCACCGCTCCGTCTTCAGCGGCCGCCACGCGATGCCAATGCGCGGCCCAAAATCTGCGTAGGTCGGCGAATAAGTCGCGCGCGGAACTCCGTCTGTTCCCGCCTGAATAAACTGGCAATTCGGCGTGGGAGTACACGTCGCCGAATTCGAACTGAGATCGGGCACGCTGAACCGGTTCAGCGCCTCCACCGGTGGACTGTTGTACTCATACCTCAGCCCGACATTCAACAGCAAGCGCGGCACCACGTGAATATCATCTTGTACGTACGTGCTGATGCCGTGGCTGCGCAGGCTGTTATAAGTATTGCCGCTGACACCGGTGGCCGCATCGGGGACGGCCGCAAGCAACTGCGCCAGGGTACAAGTCGCGGGGTCGAAAGGAGGAGTGGAATCGCACGGCGGCAACCCCGATGCACCAAGAATACCTGCCATCGTATCGCCCAGGAAAAGCCACTCGCCGCGCGCCAAAAAATCCAGATAGTCATCGATGCGAACACGATGCAGATCCGCGCCAATCTTGAATTGATTTCGTCCCACCGTCCACGCCACGTTGTCGGCAATCTGCACCGTCGTGTCGTGGCGATCCTGCGGATAATTCACCGGCTCGCCAATGCCGTCGAAGCCTGCTACTTCGAGATCCGGATATCCCAGATCCACCGGGTTCGTCAGAACATCCGGAAATCCAAGCAGCGCGTTGTAATCCGTCCCATGATTCTGCTGCAACACCGTCGCCCGCATGCGGATGAATCCCAATCGGAATTCGTTCAACAATCTCGACTGGAAAACTCTCGTCCAATCCAGCCCCGCATTCTGGCCGTGGTTCAGGGTGTAACTTCCATAACCGGGAAGCGACGTGAACGCATTAACCGGATCGAAGGGATTAAAAATCGGCTGGTCGATCAAAGCGTAATGCCCCGATACGGTATCGGTTTCGCTGAAGTGTTGATCCAACTTGGCGGAATAGAGGTTCTCTGTTTCGCGAATGACCGGTGCAGAGAGGAATTCGTTTGAAACGGGTAAGTCGGCGGTTGATCCCACGTTGGCTGCCGGGTAAAGGTTGAACACGTTCTGCCCGACTTGGCATGACGGATTCAACGGGCAGCCGAAAATCTGTTGCGCGAGACCCTCGGCTGTTGCCCATTGCGTCTGTGAAGGTACAGTCGCTTCCCGCGTATCGGCTTGCCGTAACCGCAGCCCCTCATACGACACAAAGAAAAAAGTCTTGTTCTTCACAATTGGACCACCCAGCGTTCCGCCAAACTGATCGCGCTGGAAAGGGGGAATCGGCCCGCATTGGCCGGGGGGATAGATGGCGCAGTCGAAGTAATTTCGGGCATCCATGTTGCGGTTGCGGAAATACTCGAACAGCGTTCCGTGGAACGTATTGGTTCCGCTCTTCAGCACCACATTGATCTGCGCCCCGCCGGTGCGTCCGTACTCCGCCGAATAGTCGCTCGACTGCACCTTGAACTCCTGAATCGCGTCGATCGAAGGCAAATCGACATACTGGTTAATATACGGATCGTTATTATCCACTCCGTCAAGTAAAAAATTGTTCGACTGTTCCCGCGCCCCGTTCACGCTCAACGAGCCTCCTTGGGTGGAATTTTCCGATCCCTCGGCCGGTAGCTGGCTCCCCGGAACCAGCAGGGCGAAATCCAGGAAATTCCGTTCATTCAGCGGGAGATCCTGTACCAGACGATTGTTCACCACCTGCCCGAGCGTGGAAGTGTCGGTTTGAATCGCCGGTGGAGTATCTTTCACCCGCACTTCCTCGTTCGTCGCTCCCACCTCGAGTGCGAAGTCCACGCGCACCGTTTGATCCACATCCACGGTCACTTCGCCGAAGACACTTTTTCGGAAGCCCGCGCTCTCTGCTGTCACTCGGTACTTTCCTGGTGTCAGCAACGCCACCGTGAAGTCGCCATCGTCATTCGTCTCGGCGTTTCGAACTGCATTGGTGCCTTCGTTCACCACTGTGATTCGCGCCTTGCGGACGATCGCGCCTGAAGGATCCGTCACGGTTCCCGTGATGGTTCCCGTCCGATCACTGGCGAAAACATTGGCGGGGAGGCAAGCAGAAAGAATCAGAATTTCGAGCAGCAGAAGTGGCCACCAGCGATGAGCCATGTGCTCCTCCTATGCATTGCAGCAGGAACTTATGCTCGTTCCAACCCGAGCCTTGGGCAAAACTCTCGACCCGCGAGAGTCCTTGCCTGCCCGTTCTTTGCTGGATGTTATGAGAGCATATTGAAACTGCGGTGGCGCGAGTGTCAACAGCGATTCGTCTCTCTGAGCCCGCGTACTCTGCTACTATCTGCCCATGAGCACACCCATCGCCGAACCCTCCGAGCACCTTACACCGGCAGAGCGCCCCGAACGAGCTTCCGACCGTTCTGCTCAGGAGAGAGACAGAAAAGAAGAACGTCGCGAGCCGACGTACCTTTTCACGGAAAAATCTGTCTCCGAAAAAAGCGAGATCGCCCGCCGCTTCCTCGACACGCGCGCGCGTCTCAACGCCAACGTCGACAAGGCCGGCAATTTCCTGGTCAAACGTTTCTACAATATCGACCACAACAGTTACCTGGAAGGCGCCCTGCCTGCTAAGACGAAAGAGTTGATGGGATTGGTTGCCTCAACCTGTCTGCGCTGCGATGACTGTATCTTCTATCACGCCATCCAGGTGTACCGTCTGGGAGTCACGCGCGCCGAGCAGGAAGAATCGCTCAACGTCGCCATGGTCGTCGGCGGCAGCATCGTGATCCCGCACCTGCGCCGCGCCTACGAACTGCTGGAAGAGTTGTACGCGTGAACTAAGAGCATGTAGGGACAGCCGCCCTCGGCGGTCCGGTCGAGCGCAGCTCGACGGCTGACCGCCACTTTTCAGAACGCATCTATCCCGGTCACGCTCTGCCCGATGATCAACGAATGCACATCGTGCGTGCCCTCATACGTCTTCACCGACTCCAGATTCATCAGATGCCGCATGATCGGATAATCATCGGCCACGCCATTCGCACCCAGAATGTCGCGTGACAGTCGCGCGCACTCCAGCGCCATCCACACGTTGTTCCGCTTGGCCATCGAGACATGCTGTGGCTGCACCTTGCCCGTATCTTTCAATCGTCCCACCTGCAGCACCAGCAGCTGCGCCTTCGTGATTTCGCTGATCATCCAGGTCAGCTTGTCCTGCACCAGCTGATGCGACGCAATCGGCTGATCCCGCCACTGCTTGCGCAGCAACGAATACTGCAGCGCGCAGTCGTAACATGCCATTGCTGCGCCCACTGCGCCCCACGCAATTCCATAGCGCGCCTGATTCAAGCACATCAGCGGAGACTTCAGCCCTCCCGACTTCGGCAGCAGATTCGACTCCGGCACATGCACGTCCTGCAGCGATAATCCCGACGTCACCGACGCCCGCAGCGACCACTTCCCATGAATATCGTCCGCTTTGAATCCCGGCCGGTCGGTCTCGACCAGAAATCCGCGAATGCGATCATTCTCGTCTTCCACCTTTGCCCAAATAATCGCCACATCCGCAATCGTGCCCGACGTGATCCACATCTTTTCGCCGTTGATCACATACTCATTCCCAACTTTTTTCGCGCGCGTCCGCATGCCGCCCGGATTCGATCCGAAATCCGGCTCGGTCAATCCGAAGCAGCCGAGCTTTTCTCCCTTCTGCATCGGCGGCAGCCATTTTTCTTTCTGCTCATCGCTGCCAAACTCATAAATGGGATACATGCACAGGCCCGACTGCACGCTCACGAAACTGCGCACGCCCGAGTCGCCGCGCTCCAGTTCCTGCGTCATCAATCCATACTCGACATTGCCCATTCCCGCGCAGCCGTAGCCTTTCAGCGACGCGCCAAAAAATCCCAGTTCGGCCATCGGCCTGACCAGTTCGCGCGGAAATCGCCCCGCACGGTTGCACTCTTCAATAATGGGAATCAGATTGTCTTCAATAAACTGTCGTGTGGTGTCGCGCACCAGTTTTTCTTCTTCGGTCAGCAGCGAGTCGTACTGCAGGAAGTCCACACCGCGAAATTTGATGGCAGGCATGCGAGGTCTCCGTCGCTATAAAGTGGCCCCAGTCCGCGTGAGTCGATCAGACAGGTTTGCCGCCAGATAGAATGGGCCGGCATCGGAAGGCAAACATATGACGGTAGCAGGGGCAGGGAAGCGGGGTCAAACCGTATCGGAGCGCGGTAGTGTCCTAACAGTGCGCAGTTCTAGGACACTACCCGGAGCGCGTGAATCTAGTGAGTTGAGATGGTGACTTCTCTGAATGGCGTCATTCCGGAGCCTCGCGCTTTTGCCAGCGAGGCGAGGAATCTCGCGCGTAGTGAATTAAGTACCAAACCAACACTATCTGTTACCCGACTGCCCGCCTTTTTCCGTTCTTGCTTTATCCAGCCGCGCCGCAATCGCATCAAACTCCGGCTTCGGACCCTTCCATCGCAGTTCATCTACATCCTGAAACAAATCTATATCCGTCCGCAGCGTCGCCAATTTTCGAAACAGCAGCGCATCATCCCAGTCGCGCACCAAGGTGGCGGCCAACGCTGCCGCATTCGTCGCTTTCACGTGCCACTCCCGCCAATCTTTCGGAATCTCCTCCAGATGGCGAAATTTTCCCAGCACCGCCGCCGTCGACTTCGCTCCCCATCCTTTCAATCCCGGATACCCATCCGCCGAGTCGCCGACCAGCCCCAGATAATCCGGAATCGATTCCGGTCCCACTCCGAATTTCTCGACCACTCCCGACTCATCCAGCGTCACGTTCGTTCGCCGATGCAGCTGCACCACCCGCTGATTACTCACACACTGCCCCAGATCTTTGTCCGGAGTGCAGATCACCACGCACTCCACTCGCGCATCCTTCGTCGCCGCAGCCGCTCCCGCCGCCAGCGCGTCGTCGGCTTCAAATTCAACCATCGGCCAGACGACAATTCCGGCCGCGCTCAGCACTTGTTCAAGCAGCGGAAACTGCGCCAGCAAATCCGGCTCAACTCCCGCGCTCGTCTTGTATCCGGCCCACAACTCGTTGCGAAACGACTCGATGACGTGGTCGGTGGCAACCGCCAGGTGCGTCACGCCGCCCTTCAACATCCCCAGCATCGACGCCAGCACGCCGCGCGTGGCCGCAACTTCCCGGCCCTCGGCATCCCGCGCGTTCGGCAACGCGTAGTAATGCCGGAACAACTCATACGTCCCGTCAACCAGATAAATCTGCATGTTCCTAACTTCAGCACAGAACAGAAAGCTTTGTCATCCTGAGCGGCGCGCTTTTTGCGCCGTGAAGGACCTAGGCGAGCCGCACGACGCATCGCGGCTGACTATGCAAAATGTTTGCGTCATCCCGAGCGAAGCCGTTTTTCAGGCGGAGCGAGGGATCTGGCGAGGGGTGCCACGAAAGTACGCGCGAGATCCCTCCGCCCGCATGGTGAAAACGCGGGCGTTTGATTGCATAACGACGTTGGCTGGTCGCAGCGAGTAGATTGGTTGCGACAAAACAGACCAAGGCTCACCGAGAGGAGCCAACGTCATGCTGATTATAGGATGCGATTTTCATCCCGGGTTTCAGCAGGTCGCGATCTTTGACAATCGAACGGGAGAGGTAGAAGAGAAACGGTTGCAGCACCGCGGG